>JAFMJN010000277.1 GCA_017853435.1 Planctomycetota bacterium
GTCCGATCCACCAAAGCGCACCGGCACCGATGAACGCCACGACGGCCGCCGACGCGTCGGGGCGCCGAAACACACGGAACCAAACGGATGCCCGATGTTGGTTTCGCGCCTCATGGCGCTCGAAGGACGGCGTCGTCACGGCGACCTCCTCGGCCCCGGAAAGACCGCCTCGAGGACGAGGACGACGTCGACGGGTGGGTCTCCCCCGAATCCGGACCGCACCGACGGCGGCGGTGCCGCCGAAAGCCCCGTCACACGAACGACCGCTCCGCACCCCTGCAGCGCCGCGACCGTCTTTTGAACCGTCGCGGACACTCCGCGAGTCGGCACCGCGAACCGAAGGACGGTTTTCACCCGTCGTTCCCCCACGTCCTCCGAGATGGAAGTCGTCGCCGCGTCCGTGGCCGACGCGCCCGAAGTCGCGAGCGACGTCGCGAGTCTTACGTCGATGCGGAACCTCGCGAGGTCGCGAGCCATCTCACCGGGGGTCGGGTCGGGGGCCGACGGTTCGATCCACGCCGGAAGGGTGATCGGCCATCCGGGAATGTCCGGCCCTCCCGCCGCGCGCAACGCGAGCGTCGCCTCGCGTCCCGCGTCCTGACGCCGGACACCGATCACACGTCGCATTTCGTCCAACGGTGCGTCGGCCGCGACTCCTTCGAGCGGCGCGTCGAAGATCGCCGCCGCCGCCGCGCGTTTCGGCGCTTCGAAGACGTCGCAGAGTCGTGCCCGGGCCTGTGCGATTTCAAGAACGCGCTGTTCGATCTCGGGACCGGCGACGGTCGGCAATCGGGCGTCGAATTCCGCCGAAGCTCGGCTGAACCCGGTCGCGGCGTCGTGGGCATCGCGCCCGGCGGGCAAGGCCAGCCCGACCCACATCGCGAGAGCCCCCGCCGACAACGCCCCGCCGAGCCAAGCCGCTTTGGACGTCATTCGGCACTCCCTTCGAGCACGAGGTCGAAGCGACGGCAGCGGAATCGATCGCGAAGGTCCGAAGAATCGCCTCCGGCGCCGGGGCGGTCGGAAACGGCCCCCGACGTCCACGATTCGACGGGAGTCAACGTCGCGATGCCGGGTTTGCCGTTCAGCGAACGGGCGGTGCGATCGAGTGCGGCGTCGAGAGCCGCGTCGGAATCGGTGGCGACGAGGGCGAGAACCACCCGACCGCGCCCGGGGCGCAAACCCGCGGCCACGCCGACGTCGAAGCCGAACAAGAGGGGCGCGAGATCGCCGGACGGTCGTCCTCCCGGAGGATTCGCGAGGCCGTCCACGATCGACGCGAACGCCTCCGCCGGCCCGAAGGCGTCGTCGGGAGTCTTCCAACGGCGCACGAGCGCGTCTTCGGGACGCGCGGCGAGACGGGCCAGCGCACGGTCGAGCGTGCCGTCGCCGATCCCGTCGAGTTCGGCCCGCATCGCCGTGACGGCGGCGCGGGACGCGTCCGCCGCGGCCTCCCGCTCGCGCCACACCGCGAGAACCCCGACGACCAGAAACAAACCCGCGAGGACGAACCCGAGCGGAACACGGGATTCCGGGCGCGGGATACCGTCCGGCGACAGTCGCGGTGCGACGGCCGCACGGCCGAGGGACGGAAGCGCGGCTCCGACGGCGCGCGCGAGTCCGCCGTGCCACTCCTGAATTCCCGCGGAAACCACGTCGGGATTGACGTCGATCGAGCGGAATCCGATCGGCTCGTCGACGGGGGTCCCGAATTCGGCTGCGAGGCTCGCGGCCACATCGGGAACGGTCGGATGCGAACGGTGCAACACGACGCGCACGATCGATTCGGGCGGCGTCCCGTGCACCATACGTCGGATTTCGTCGACGATCGCTCCGCCGACGGTTTCACGGACGCGTTCGAGGAGTTCCGCGGCGTCCTTCGTCGGAGGAGCCCCCCCGGCGGCGAGATCGGCGGCGGCGCGGGGCTTCATGCCCGCTCCGCGCAACAGCGCGGCGACGTCGCAACCGCCGATCGGAAGCGATCGGACGACGTGGCGATCCCCGAGTCGGACGACCGCCGTGGTTGATGAGTAGTCGACGTCGACGAGAAGCACACCTTCCGCCGCGAGCCCTTCGGCGGCCGCGACGTTGAGGAGCGCGAGCGCGGACGGCTCCACACGATCGACCGGGATCATCGCGGCGCGCGCGGACTTCACGCATCGGTCGACGACCGACTTCGGCCAGGCGAAGAATTCGGCGACCACGTCGCCCGTCGACGCGACGCGTTCGACGCGGTAATCCCAGAAAACGTCGGCGATTCCCCCGGGAATCTGCTCGGCCGCTTCCGCCCGAAGCAGCGCGGGCAATTCGAGATTCGGAGATTGCGGAACGAACGCCGTCTGCACGAACAACGTTTCCGATCGGGCGGTGACGGCCACCGTGCATGCGTCGAGATCGTGGGTGGCGGCGAATCGATGCAGCGCGCGGTGGACGGTTTCGAAGCGGATCGTTCCGTGGGGATCCGGGACGTCGGCCGCGAAATCGATCACTTCCCACGCTTCGAGGAACGGCCTCCCGTTCTGCATCACGAGTTTGGCCGCGCGCAGGGAGGATTCGGTGAGGTCGATGCCCCAGACGGGTGTTTCGGACATGGAAGACGTGGGATCGCGGTCGATGGTAGGCGGGCGTCGTACGGCCCGTCAAGCACGCCGCGGTGGTTCGCGCCCGACGCAACGAAGCGCCAGTTTGAGATCTTCCCACGCTTCGGCCTTCAGCGCGGGCACCGCGAGCAATTCCGACGGCGCGTGCGTGACGACGCATGACGCCCCGCCGAGCGGATGCACGCGTCCGCGCAACGCGACCGCACCGTGCTCCGTGTTGAGAAGTCGACGCGCGGCGGCGTCGCCGAACGCCACGACCACACGCGGCTTGACCGTCGCGAATTCGCGGCGAAGGAAATCGACGCACGCCGCGGCTTCGTCCGACGTCGGCGGGCGCCCGCCTTCGGGGCGGCACTTCACGACGTGCGTGAGGAAAACGGCGCCGCGATCGAGCCCCATCGCCGTGATCATGCGATCGACGAGGGCCCCCTCCGGACCGGTGAACGCGCGGCCCGCCGCCTCGTCCGACGCCGAGGGTCCGGATCCGACGAAGAGGAACTCCGCGGTCCCACCCTCGCCGTGGACGCAACGGGGTCTCACCGCACCGAGACCGCAGCGACGGC
>JAFMJN010000061.1 GCA_017853435.1 Planctomycetota bacterium
CATCGCGGCCGGAGTCGAATCGGTGCTGACTCGACAGGGCTACCGCGTCGTCAAGACGCACCGCGTCGCGGACGCACTCACGGCGCTCGCCGCCGAGCGACCGAGTCTGATCCTGTCGGATCTCGAAATGCCCGAGGCGACGGGGCTCGATCTCGCCGCTGCCGTGCGCGGAAATCCCGACACCAAAGATATCCCTTTCATCCTCGCCACCGCGGCGAGCATCGACGCCAGCAACTTCCGTCTGATCGACGGCTTCGTCGTCAAGCCGTTCGAGACGGAAGTCCTACTGGCGTTCGTCACACGAACCCTTCGTTCCAAGAGGGGCACGCGCGGAGGACCCGCGCGAGGAGAGTCATGATCTTCGAAGATCTCGTCCGCAAGTTTCTGAAACTCTTCCCCTCACGGAACGAGCGCGAAATCCGGCGTCTCATGCCGAAGGTCAAGGCCATCGCCGCGCGCGAAGCCGATCTCGCCGCGAAGACCGACGCGGAGCTCCGCGCGGAGACCGATCGCCTCAAGGCGCGACTCGCCGCGGGGGAGACGCTCGACGACATCCTCGTCGACGCCTTCGCATTGGTGCGTGAGGCGGCGAAGCGTCGCATCGGCCTGCGGCACTACGACGTGCAGATGGTCGGCGGCATGGTGCTCCACATGGGGCGCATCGCCGAGATGACGACGGGCGAAGGCAAGACTCTCGTCGCGACGTGCCCGGCTTTCTTGAACGCGCTTTCGGGCAAGGGCGTCCACGTCATCACCGTGAACGACTACCTCGCGTCGCGCGATCGTCAGTGGATGGGGCCGGTGTACGAATCGCTCGGGTTGTCCGTCGGCGTCATCCGCTCCGACATGGGGAACTTCGAACGCCGCGAAGCCTACGCGGCGGACATCACCTACGGAACGAACAACGAGTTCGGGTTCGACTACCTTCGCGACAACATGAAAGGCACGTTGGAGGAACAGGTCCAACGCCGCAACTTCGCGATCATCGACGAAGTCGACAATATTCTCATCGACGAAGCCCGTACGCCGCTCATCATCTCGGGGCAGGCGGAGGGCGACATCATGAAGTACTACAAGGCCGACGCCGTCGCTCGAAAGCTCGTAAAGGGGGAGCACTTCGAAGTGAAGGAGAAGGAACATCAGGCCCTCCTCACAGAAGAAGGCATCGTGCGCGCGCAGCAGATCGTCGGGGTCGAGTCCTTCTACTCGGGACCGCACATGGAGTGGCCGCATCTCCTCGAACAGGCGCTCCGCGCCCACCACCTCTACACGAAGGACGACGAGTACGTCGTGCAGGATGGGGAAGAGGGCCGTGAAGTCGTCATCGTCGACGAATTCACGGGCCGATTCATGCATGGTCGCCGATGGAGCGACGGCCTTCATCAGGCCGTGGAAGCCAAGGAAGGCATCCAAATCCGCGCCGAGAGTCAGACGCTCGCGACGATCACCTTCCAGAACTTTTTCAAGCTCTACGCGAAACTCGCCGGCATGACGGGAACCGCCGTCACCGAAGCGGGCGAGTTCCTCAAGATCTACAACCTCGACGTCACCGTCATTCCGACGAACAAGCCGATGGTCCGCGTCGACGCCGAAGACAAGGTGTACGCGACCGAAGACGCGAAGTTCACGGCGATCGTGCAGGACATCCTCGAGCGCCACGGCGAGGGGCGTCCCGTGCTCGTCGGCACCACGTCGATCGAGAAGTCCGAGAAACTCTCGCACGTGTTGTCGCGCAAGGGCATTCGCCACGAAGTGCTCAACGCGAAGCAGCACGCCCGCGAAGCGGAAATCGTCGCGATGGCCGGACAGGAAGGCCACGTGACCATCGCCACGAACATGGCGGGTCGCGGCACCGACATCAAGCTCGGAAAAGGCATCGCGGACAAGGGCGGACTCCACATCATCGGGACCGAACGCCACGAGGCGCGCCGCATCGACAATCAGCTGCGCGGGCGTTCAGGACGCCAAGGCGATCCCGGGTCGTCGCGTTTCTACCTGTCGCTCGAAGATGTGCTGATGCGACGTTTCGCGGGTCCGAAGGTGACGCAGATGCTCGCGAGCCTCGGGCTGAAGGATGACGAGGCGATCGAGCATCGCTGGGTGACGCGTTCCGTCGAACGCGCTCAGAAAAAGGTCGAAGAACGCAACTTCGATATCCGCAAGCGTCTCCTCGAGTTCGATGAAGTGATGAACGAGCAGCGGACGCTCGTCTATGACTATCGTCAGCGTATTCTTCGCGGCGAGGACCTCCGCGGACTCGTCGACACCATGTGGGACGAGACCGTCGACATCGTCGTCGATCGTGCGGCGGACGAGAAGGGCATCCTCGGCGAAGAGGGCATGAAGGACGTCCGCGATTGGGTCCGGCGCAAGTCCGGAGCCGAACTCGCGGATGTTCCGAAGACCGCCCCCGACGCGAAGAAGGCCGTACTCGCCGCCGTGAAGGCGGCTTACGACGCGAAGGAAGCCCGCTACGGCGAGATGATGCGCGCGATCGAGAAGTACCTCCTTCTCGACGCGTTCGATTCGAAGTGGAAGGACCACCTCTACAACATGGATGCCCTCCGCGGAGGCATCGGATTGCGCAGCTACGCGAGCGAAGACCCGAAGATCGCCTACAAGAAGGAAGGGTATTCGTTGTTCGAAGAGATGCTGCGGTCGATCCAGGATCAGGTCACCGATTACGTGCTGCGTCTCGAAATCGCGCGCCCGGAAACCGAACTCGCTCCCGAGAATCACTACGAGGGAGCCCGCGAGGTGAAGCCTCAGGCGGCTCCCGCTCTCGAAGAGCCTGCGGCGTCGCCGACGCGTATCGCGGCCGCCGCACAGGACCCCGCGGCCGACTCGGCGCCGAAGGAACCGGAACGTCCGTTCAAGCGCGACCTCGCCAAGGTCGGGCGCAACGACGACTGCCCGTGCGGAAGCGGTCAGAAGTTCAAGAAGTGCCACGGGGCGGGGGCCGAACCCCGGTCGTGATCGGCAGGGCGTGCGCCGCCTGCGTCGACGTTCTCCTCCTGTTGGTACTCGGGCTGCCGTGGATGGTGGCCCGGCGCCTTCGGGGGAGAGAAGACGCGCCCCTCGGGGCTCGACTCGGGCGGGTCGCTCCGTTGCCTCCGGCGACGGGACCCCGCGTGTGGTTGCATGCGGTCTCGGTCGGCGAAACGCTGGCACTGAGGGCGCTCGTGCGCGCGCTCGGGGAAGGGACGCCGTCGTGCGACGTGGTCCTCACGGTGACGACCGTGAAGGGGCTCGAGACCGCCCGGGAAACCTACGGACGGCGCGCCGTCGTTCTACCGAGTCCGGTCGACGTGTCGTTCGCCGTCGAGCGGATGTTCGATGCGATTCATCCGGACGTCCTCGTCCTCGCCGAATGTGAGTTGTGGCCGAACCTCCTCCGCGTCGCACGGCGCCGAGGCGTCCCCGTCGTCGTGGTGAACGCGCGTTTGTCGGCACGGAGCGTTTCTCGCTACCGCGTGCTCGCGGCGTTGTTCCCGTGGGTGTTCCGTAGCCCGGAACGGTGGTTGGCTCAGACGCCGGATCACGCGCGACGTCTCGAGGAGGTCGGAGTCCCGCCCGCACGGATCGACGTCGCGGGCAACGTGAAGGCCGACAACGTCTCCGTCGAAGATCCCTCACCGACGCGGGAGCGGGTCCGACGTGAACTCGGGATTTCGGAAGCGGCGGGCGTCGTGGTCGCGGGGTCGACGCATCCCGGTGAACACGACGTGTTGATCCGTCGATTCGTCCCCGTGGCGGCCGCCCACCCGGAGGCGCGTCTCGTCATCGCTCCGCGTCATATGGAACGCGTCGCCGACGTCGTGGCGGCCTGTGAGGCGGCCGGATTGCGTCACGCGCTGTGGACGCGGCGAGAATCCCCGGAAAACTCGGGTGCTTCCGTGTGGATCGTCGACGTCATGGGGCAATTGGCAAACCTGTACGCGGCCGCGGATTTGGCCTTCGTCGGAGGCACATGGGTCCCGGTCGGGGGGCATAACCCTTTGGAGCCGTGTAGGTTCGGAATTCCCGTTGTGGTAGGAACTTGGGTCGCGTCGATCAGGGATGTGGTCGCTCTTCTTTCGGAAGCCGGGTCGCTCGACGTGGTTGCCGATGAAGAGGATCTCGCGCGTCGTCTTCGGGACGTCGCCGAGCATCCGTCGGAAGTGCGACGACGAGGCTCCTCGGCCGCGGGAGTCATCGAACGGAGCCGCGGGGCTACGGCCCGAGCGGAGGCGGCGATCAGGGACGTGCTCGCACGTCCACGGAGTTGAGCTGACATGGCCGAGCGCAAAGTATTCACGTCGGAGTCGGTGTCGATGGGACACCCCGACAAGGTGTGCGATCAGATCTCCGACGCGGTCGTCGACGCGTGCCTCAAAGTCGACCCCTCGTCCCGCGTCGCGTGCGAGACGCTCGCCACGACCGGTACGGTCATCGTCGCGGGTGAAATCACCACCGCCGCCGAACTCGATTATCAGGACCTCGTTCGTTCGACGATCCGCGACATCGGGTACACCGACCCGACCCTCGGGTTCTCCCACGATTCATGCGGCGTCGGCGTCTACGTGCATCGCCAGTCGCCCGACATCAACCGCGGGGTGGACAAGAAGGACAAGAGCGATCAGGGCGCGGGTGACCAAGGCATCATGTTCGGTTTCGCGTGCGACGAAACGCCGGAACTCATGCCGGCTCCCATCATGTGGGCGCACAAGCTCGTGAACCTGCTCGCGGAAGACCGCAAGAAGGGTCGCGAGAAGTGGCTGCGTCCCGACGCCAAGTCGCAGGTGA
Source organism: Planctomycetota bacterium (assembly GCA_017853435.1). GTDB lineage: Bacteria > Planctomycetota > CAIWVZ01 > CAIWVZ01. The sequence continues at coordinate 4,786 of JAFMJN010000061.1, forward strand.
CCGTCGAATACGACGATCAGGATCGTCCGATCCGCATCGACACGGTGCTCGTCTCGACGCAGCACACGGCCGACGCGAAGAACAAGGCCATCACCGACTACGTGCGTTCGAGCCTCGCCGCGCGCGCGTTGCCGAAGCACCTGATCGACAAGAAGACGAAGTGGTTCGTCAACCCGACGGGCCGTTTCGTGATCGGCGGACCTCACGGCGACTCGGGCCTCACGGGGCGCAAGATCATCGTCGACACCTACGGCGGCATGGGCCGTCACGGCGGTGGCGCGTTCTCCGGCAAGGATCCGTCGAAGGTCGATCGCTCCGCCGCGTACGCCTGCCGCTGGGTCGCCAAGAACATCGTGAAGGCGGGGTTGGCCCGCCGTTGCGAAGTTCAGGTCTCCTACGCGATCGGCGTGGCGCAGCCCTTGTCCGTGCGCGTGATGACGGGTGGGACGGGCAAGGTTCCGGACGGTGTCATCGAGGCGCTCGTTCGCAAGCACTTCGATTTGCGCCCCCGCGCCATCATCGAAAGCCTCGATCTCTTGCGTCCGATCTACCGCCTCACCGCGTCGGGCGGCCATTTCGGTCGCGCGCTTCCCGAGTTCAAGTGGGAAGCCACCGACCGCGCCGACGCGCTCCGCAAGGACGCCGGAATCTGACGTTCGGGAACGGACGCGACGGAAGGGGGGGCCGAGCGGCCCCCCTTTTTCGTTCGGGGTCGGCGTCGGAAGTCCGCGGGTTCGGGTATGATCGCGGCATGGTTACCTCGCGACCCGATCGGGGCTTCACCCTCGTCGAACTCCTCACGGTTATGGCCATCATCGCCACCCTCGCGGCGTTGGGCCTCACCTCCATTCCCGCGATCATCCGCAACAGCCAAAAGACCGCCTGCCAGTCGAACCTGCAGGAAATCCACAAGCTCCTGCGAATCTACGAGGCCAACAACAAGCGGCTTCCGACGGCGAGCGGTTCGAGTTTCGTGCTCGCGGTATGGGGCGGCCAGTACCTCGACAAAGGCGTGAAGGAAGCCGAACTGTTCTTCTGCCCTTCGACGGGCCGTCGTCCCGAGCCCGACTTGTCGAACGTGACTCCCGAAGGCATCGACTTCACCGGGCCGGAGCAGGGCAACCGTCAGTCGCGCAACGCGTTGACGATGACCGATCGCGACGCGTCGTCGACGGTGATCATCGCCAACAAGGTGCCCGAGAAGGTCGTCACCGACGAGGACAAGAAGAATCTCCCGCACAAGGGCTACGGGATCTGCGTGCTGTACCTGCAGGGCTCGACCGATTTCATCGACTCCGAACAATTCGGACCGGAGCAGATCCCCATTCTCGGACCGGATTCGCCGATCGAGAAACTTCGCTGGTTGCGCCCCGGCTTCGACGGCTGAGGCTCACGGTTTTCGTTCGAGAGGCGCTCCCGACCGCGGTCGAGGGCGCCTCGCGTCGTTTCGGGGGGCCGAAAAAGAGAAGCGGTGCCGAACGACAAGTCCGGCACCGCTTCTTTGGAACTATCACCCAACACTTGCTGGCCGACGAATCGGCCGACGGGAAGGGGAAGCAACGGACGTGCCGTGGGACGGTGCGTCCCGAACGCTTCGGGGGCCGGTAGAAGGCGAGGAAAACAAGGCAGATTCCGCGGATTCCCCGAGGGTCGCCACGGCCCGATTTCGGCCGGATGTCCAACCGATTGGACGTTGCCGTGCCGCTTGAGCAGACGCGGACTTCCCTTGAGGGTGGGGGGGAGGGGGCTACGATGACCCCTGCCGTCATGACGTCCAGAGACACACGCAAGAGCTTCTTCCTCGAAGACATGGGCTGCCAGATGAACCGAGTCGACTCGGAACTGGTGGCGGGTCGCATGCAGGGAGCGGGGTACGTCCGCGTGGAATCGCCCCACGAGGCGGACGTGGTGCTCTACTACACCTGCTCGGTGCGCGAGCATGCCGAGGACAAGGTGTTCGGGCGTCTCGGGCGTCTGAAGCGTCTCAAGGAAGAGCGACCCGGCGCGCGTATCGGGATCATGGGCTGCATGGCGCAGTCGCAGAAGGACCGCATTTTCAAGCGGGCCCCGCACGTCGACCTCGTCGTCGGAACGTCGCGATTCGAAGACGTCGCCGAGTTGGTCGAAGAGGCGTCCGAGGGGCGCCGCATTCTCGCGGTCGAAGACGGCGTCGAGTTGTCCTACGATCGCGACATCACGGCGCGGACGCGCAAGCACGCGGCCTTCGTCACGGTCATGCGCGGCTGCAACAAGTTCTGCAGCTTCTGCATCGTCCCCTTCACTCAAGGGCGCGAGCGCAGCCGCACCGCGGACGGTGTTCTCGACGAAGTGAAACGTCTCCGTGACGACGGCGTCGTGGAAATCACGCTGCTCGGTCAACGGATCGACACCTACGGACTCGATCTCGACGACGGGTCCACTCTCCACAAACTTCTCGTGCGCATCCACGAGGAGGTCCCCGGGCTACTCCGTATCGGGTTCGTGACCTCGCATCCGAATCACATGACGACGGAGTTGGCGCGGACCATCGCGGACTATCCGCGCATCAACCGCTATCTGCACCTTCCGGTCCAATCGGGATCGGACCGCGTCCTCCGCAGGATGAACCGCGGATATTCGCGCGAAGAGTACATCCGCGCGGTCGATCGTCTGCGGGCTCACGTCCCCGATTTGGCGCTCGCGACCGACTGGATCGTGGGATTTCCGGGAGAAACCGAAGCCGACTTCCTCGAATCCGTCTCGCTCCTCCGCGAGATCGACTATCAGGGATCGTTCGTCTTCAAGTATTCGCCGCGACCCGGGACGCGCGCCGAAGATTTCCCGGACGACGTCCCGCGCGAAGAGAAGGAACGCCGGAATCACGTGATTCTGGAAATGCAGCGCCGCATGACCGGCGCTCGTTACCAAAAACTCGAAGGCGGAGTCGCGAACGTCCTCGTCGAAGGCCGCAGCAAGACCGACGATGACAAGTGGACCGGTCGCGATCGTTGGAACCGCATCGTCCATTTCCCGATGGACGGAGACCCGACGGGAACGCTCGTCGACGTCGCGCTGACCGGTTCCACCAACACTTATCTGTTCGGCACTCCCGTCGTCCGAAGGAACGCTCCGACATGACCCATACCGAATTGCTCGAACGCGCCGTCAAGCTCGCGAAGAAGGGTGCCGGATACGTCGAACCGAATCCTCGCGTCGGAGCGCTCGTCGTCAAAGACGGCGCGGTCGTCGGCGAAGGCTGGCACGAATCGTGGGGCGGTGCGCACGCCGAAGTGCGCGCGTTGGCGGCGGCGGGCGAAAAGGCCCGCGGTGCGGATCTTTGGGTCACGCTCGAACCCTGCTCCACGCAGGGGAAGACGGACGCGTGCACGCACGCGATCCTCGCGACGGGCATCCGTCGCGTGTTCTTCGCCTCCAACGATCCGAGCCGTCAGAACGGCGGTAAAGCGCGTTCGATCCTCGAGGCCGCGGGTATCGAAGTCGTCAAGGTCGATCCCACCCCAACCTGCGAGGAACTGATCGCGCCGTTCACCCAATATGCGAATCGCACGCTTCCATGGACCGTTCTCAAGTGGGCCATGAGCGCGGACGGCAAGGTGGCGACCACGTCGGGCGATGCGCGATGGATCTCGTGTGAAGACAGCCGTCGCGAAGGCCACGAAGAGCGGGCGCGCGCGGATGCCGTCATCGTGGGACGCGCCACGGTCAAGGCCGATGATCCCGAGTTGACCGTCCGTATGGGCGTGAAGGGGCGCAATCCCGTTCGCGTGATCTTCGATACCGGACTGCACATCGGCATCGAATCGAAGGTCGTGCAGTCGGCCGCGATGGCGCCGACGTGGGTGCTCCATGCGCCCGACGTCGATGCGCGCCGCAAACCGGCACTCGAGGCGCTCGGCGTGAAACTCGTGGAAGTGCCGAAGGGCCCGTCGGGACGCATCGACCCCGTATTGGCGTTGCGCCTGCTGCGTGAAGCGGGGCTGCACCGCATCCTCGTCGAAGGCGGACCGACGATCCACGGTGCTCTCCTCGACGCGCGCTGCGCCGATTGGATTCGCGTCTACATGGCGCCGGTGCTTCTCGGCGGCGTGTTGGCGCCGGGACCCGTGGCGGGCATGGGCGTTCCGACGCTCGAAGACGCCGTCGTCATGTCGGACTGCCACGTGCGTGTCGTCGGAGCCCACGACTTCTGCCTCGAAGGCCGCGTGGCGCGTCACCGCGAGGCCTAGTCTTGGCGCCGCGGGCTCCTTCGGGTTCCGACCGAATGCTCGCGGGCGCGGGCTACGCGCTCTTCGCGGTGTTCTTCGTCGTGATGGCCGTCGTGACGGCGATCGTCGGCGGTCTTTGGTGGTGCGGCCGCGTGGCGTACGCGTGGTGGAGCGGAACGCTCGCGGACGCCGACCTCAAGCGGTTTCCCTGACTACTTCCTCCATGCGGAGCCGACGAGCGCTTCGATCTCCGCGACGGTCTTCGGGATCATCTTCGACAGGCATTCGGCACCCGTCTCGGTGACGAGGTAGAGATCCTCGATGCGGATCCCGAGGGATTCCTTCCGGATGTAGGCCCCCGGTTCGATCGTGATCACCATGCCCGGCGTGAACACCATCGCACCCGGATCATGGACGTCGAGGCCGACGTGGTGTCCGAGTCCGTGCGGATGAAGTTCCGCGGACTTGAGGCCCGCCGCGATCATCGCGTCGCGGCACGCCGCGTCCAACGACATGAGGCTGGCACCGGGCTTCAGGGCGGCCGCAGCCGCCTCCTGCCCCGCGAGGACGGCTTCGTAAACCTGCTTCTGTCGCGGAGTGAACTTTCCGTTCACGGGGAAGCTGCGCGTGATGTCCGCCGCGTAATAGCCGTATTCGGCCGCGATGTCGCAGAGCACCACGTCTCCGTCCTGCATCTGTCGCCGACTGTCGGTGTAGTGGAGGATGCAGGCGTTCGGTCCCGACGCCGCGATCGGGTAATAGGGCACGCCGGTGGCGCCACGGGATGTGAACGCCCGTTCCATGAACCCTTGGAATTCGAATTCCCACATGCCGGGACGCGCATGGCGCATCGCGTCGTGGAAGCCTTCCCCCGTGATCCACGCGGCGCGGCGGATGAGTTCGATTTCATAGGGTGATTTCACCGAGCGCAACTTGCCGGAAAGGCCGCCGAGTCCGCGAATCTTCGTTTTCTCGGGGGCGATGGAACGAAGGAACTTCTTCACCATGCCGCCGCGGTCGGGGGTGTCGATCGAAAGTCCGCCTCCCTCCGCGCGACCTTCCGCACCTTCGAGGTACCACACGGCGGGGTTGCTCGTCATCAGCGCGCGGAGGTGGTCTTCGACGGGTTTCATGGAATTCGCACCGCCGAAGTTGCCGCCGGAGAGCGCGACGATCTTCGATTCCGGGATGCCGGTGGCCGCCGCCGATTCGGGACCCGCGCACCAACGCCGACCGTTCCACAGTTCGTAGGACTTGTTGAACGTCGGAAGGAACAACTTCTCGGAGTCGATCTTGCCGTCTTTCGCGGTCATGACCCACACGCAGGGATCCGAATCCACGCCGGTGAAATACCAAGAGTCATGGTCCGGCTTGTAGCGGGATCCCGACGACAGTTCGGGGGGCGGTGCGGAGACCGTGATGGCGACGCCGTTGCCGACGGCGGCCGCGAGAGCGGCGCGACGCGAGGCGAGTTCTTCAGGCGAGGGAGCGGGGAACTTCCAACGGTAGGGGAACGGTGCCTCTTGCCCGAGCGTCGCGGGAATGGGCGTCACCGCGGGGGCGGCGTCCTGCGCCGACACGAGACCCGTCACGATTGTCAACCAAAGAAAGACGACGGTGCGGCGTTGCATGGGAGACTCCGGCCCTCATCGTATCAGCCAAGGCGCGGGAGGCGGGAACGCCGACCGGATCCAACGGATCGATCCGCGGCCGTCGATCAAGAGGAGATCCATCCGAAGGGGGCATCCGGTTCGAAGCCCCATTTTGCGCGCGACGTCGCGCAGGCATCGGAAGAGCGCTTCCCGCTTTTTCGCGTTCACGCTGCGCCACGCCGCAGCGGCGTGGGGAGCCCGCAAGCGGACTTCGACGACCACGAGGGCGAGTCCGTCGCGCGCGAGGATGTCGATCTCGCCGGACCCGGATCGCAGATTGCGACCGAGGATCCGAACACCGCGTTCGGACAGAAAATGGGCCGCCTTGTCTTCGGCGGCCCTTCCACGTTCGGGTGCGTCCACGGGCCCTCCGGGGCCCACGGCCCCGACTACTTCTTGTCGGCGCCGTCGGTGATGCGCTGCAGCACCGACGACTTCAGAACGGTCATGCGCGCGGAACCGTCGAGGTCGATGACGACCTCGCTGTCCTTCACGCGAACCACCTTCGCCACGATCCCCGCCGTGGTCACGATGCGGTCGCCTTCGGCGAGTTCGTTCCGCATCTTCTCCTCCTCCTTCCGCTGCTTCTGCTGCGGACGGATGATCATGAACCAGAAGATGAGGAAGATCGGAATCAGGGGAAGGATGCCCGAGAAGGGGGAAACGTCCCCGGCGGGCGGGTTCTGGAGGAGGAGAGGCAGCATGGGTTTCGAAGTTCCTTCCGTCGGTGCGGGTGTCCGAACGCGGGGAAGTTAGCACGAAGCGCGCGCCGACCAACTTGCTTCCGCAGGGGCGGAAGCCCACAATCGAACGGGATTTCCGATGTCAACACGAACGGTACTCGTCGCCATGAGCGGCGGCGTCGACTCGAGCGTCGCGGCCGCCCGGCTGCTCGCCGCGGGCCATCGCGTCGTCGGTGCGTACATGAGCAACGGCGTCAAGTCCGGAGACGGCCCCCGGGGGGCGCAGGGGTGCTGCGGCATCGACGATGCGGAAGATGCGCGACGCGTCTCGGATCGACTCGGCATCCCCTTCTACGCGGTCGATTTGGAAGACGCGTTCGGCGATCTCATCGACGCCTTCGTCGACGCGTACCGCAACGGTCGCACACCGAATCCCTGCATCGAATGCAATCGGCGGTTCAAGTTCGGGCGGCTGCTCGCTCTCGCGCGCGAAATCGGCGCGGACTCGGTCGCCACGGGGCACTACGCGCGCGTCGTGCGACGCGACGGACGGTCGGGGATCGCGCGGGGCTCCGATGCCGGGAAGGACCAGGCGTACGTTCTGTTCTCGCTCGGCGAAGAGGCTCGGGCACGCGCCGAGTTTCCGCTCGCCGACATGACCAAAGCGGAAGTACGGCGCGAGGCCGCCGCCCTCGGGCTTCCCGTCGCGGACAAGCCCGAGAGTATGGAGATCTGTTTCGTCCCGAGCGGCGACTACCGCGACGTGGTTCGCGAACGGGCTCCGGATGCGTTCCGCAAAGGACGCATCGTGACCGTCGACGGTGAACATCTCGGCGAGCACGACGGCTACGCGGGCTACACCATCGGACAACGGAAGCGGCTTCCGGGGGGCGCGGGCGAGCCGCGATTCGTGACGCGGATCGATCCCGAAACGGCGACCGTGTTCGTCGGTCGTCGCGACGATCTTCTCGTGCGCGCGTTCCGCGTCACGCGCCCCGTGTGGCATCTCGCCGACCCGGAAGCGTCGAGTTTCCGCGGGGCCGTCCAAGTACGGCATCGCCACGCTCCCGAACCTTGCACGGTGACGCGCGAAGGCGACGGATTCCTCGTGACGCCGGACGCTCCGATGGCCTCGGTCACGCCGGGGCAGGCCGCGGTCGTGTTCGACGGAGATGCCGTTTTGGTCGGCGGATGGATCGAGGACGCGGTCGCCGACGCATGACCTCCGTGGCCCGATTCCTGCTGCTCGCCGCCGCCGTGGCCGCGGTGCTCGCGGCCACGGGCGCCGATCGAGGTCTCGTCTCCGGTTCCACGAAGTCGGTGACTCTCGTCGATGTTTCTAAAAGTCATGGTCCGGATCCGGCGTTTCTCGTCGAACGCGCGAGACGGGGACGTGAATCGACGTCGCTCGTGGTCTTCGGGGCGGGCGCTCGCGTCGTCGCCGACGGCGTCCCTTGGCCCGTCGATCTTCCGGACCCGCCCACCGACATGGCGTCGTCGACCGACGTCGAATCCGGAGTCGCCGCGGCGCTCGCGATTCTTCCGGTCGGGGGCGGCCGCATCGAGCTGATCACCGACGGGGCGTTTTCGGCGGAAGCCTTCGAACGGGCGCGACGGGCTTGTACCGAGCGCGGCGTCGGCCTTCTCGTTTCGCCGCCTCTCGCCGAGCCGCGCGAGGGGATTCGGCTCGAGGCGGTTTCCCCGGCGAGGGCGGTGGGGAATGTCGTGCGCGTCGAAATCGACGTCGTTTCCACCGCCCGCTCCGTGCGTCGGGTGACGGTGGGGACCGTCGGCGGCGACGCCGTCGTGTGGAAGGCCGAGGTACCCGCGAAGGGACGTCTCCGCATCGGAGGCGACGTCCCGGCGGCCGAAGGTGTTCCGTCGATTCGATGCACGGTCGTCGACGCGGGGGGCGCGGATCTCTTGGACGAGCGACCGTGGGTGGACGTCCCGGTCGAGCGTTCCGCGCGCCGCGTGGTCGCGGTGCTCGGCGGGTCGCGCGTCGCGGAAGCGCTGAGAGACGACGACGTCGACGTGCGCATCGTGCCGGACTGGCGCGGGCTCGCGCGCGCCGCCGAGGACGTCGACGCATGCGTCGTGAGCGACGCTCCGCTTTCACCCGCCGACGCGCCTTTCGCCGAAACCGTCGCCGCCGCGGTGGCGCGATCCGGTTGCGGTCTGCTCGCGATCGGCGGGCCCCGGGCGTGGCGTGAAGGCGGATGGGCGGGCACGGCGTTCGAAGCGGCGTTGCCGTTCGATTGCGGCGTCGCGGCGACGGACGTGCGCGTTGCGATCGACCGTTCCGGCAGCATGGATCGCGACGGCCGATTCGCCGCTGCGGTCGGCGCCGTCGACGCGTTGCTGCGTGCGGTTTCGGCGTCGACCCGTGTCTACGTTCTTCCTTTCGCCGACACGCCCGGTCCGGAGCTTTCCGAAGGTCCGATCACGGTCGACGCCTTTCGGACGCGCGCGCTCGCCACGTTGCGGCGGGTCGTCCCCTCCGGAGGAACGCGCGTCGCCCCCGCTGTGCGGCGCGCGGCGACACCCGCTCCCGCGGGAGACTCCCGCGCGGTCCTCGCGATCGTTTCGGACTTCGACGATGCGACGCTCGACG
>JAFMJN010000278.1 GCA_017853435.1 Planctomycetota bacterium
GACGCCGACGCCCGGAAGGGGATCAACTTTCGGTCGGCGCGACCGAGGCCGTCGAGCGTCGTGTCGTCGCTTTCGGGGAACTCGACCGTCAGGATGTCGGTCGGCAAGAGCGTCGACAGCGGATTGTCGGACCGTTGGGTACGGGCGAAGGTCAGGGCCTCGTCATAGGACTCGCCGAGTCGATCGTTCTTTCGGTTCGCACCCGCGAAGTCTCCACGGAACCAATCGCGCAGCGTGGCTCCCAACGCCACCGGATTCGTAACGTCCGGATTGTCGTTCGTGACGGACAACTCCGTCACCGGAGCCTCCGCCTTCAACGGCGCCACGATTTCAGCGAGCATCCCTCTGCGTTCGTAGAGCCACTTCGCGGCCGCGATGATCACGAACGCGGTGATGAGGAACTTGACCGCATCGGTCCCGGTGGACGTACGTCTCTTGCCGCAATTGCCGCAGCGCGCCGCCGTGCCCGCCATGGGCACGCCGCAGAATTCGCACGGTTCGAGTTCGAGGGCCATGGGATCCGATACGGCCGCCGGGGCGACTTATTTGACGTACTTCGCGGCGACCTTCGGCAAGGTCGCCAAGACGAGCGTACCAACACGATCGAGCGACTTCGGCGACAACTTGTCGAGCGTGTCTTCCTTCGTGTGCCAGTGGGTCTTGCCGTCCGGGCCGAAGTGGAAGTCGATGAGATCGATCGCGGGGATTTCCGCGCGCAGGAAGGGGATGTGATCGTCCTGCACGTCCATGCGTGCGCCGAAGATCGACTTGCCGTAGATCTCCTTCGAGGTGGCTTCGAACATCGCGAGCAGTTCGGGAGTCGAGTTCGTTTCGCGGACGAGTTGGAGGTCCTTGTCGCCGACCATGTCGAGAAGCACGAGCGCCTTGACCGGGTACTTCTCCATGTTCTTCACGAAGTGGCGGCTGCCGTAGGTGTGGTCCTCGGTGCCGTCTTCCTGGCTGCCCCAGTCTTCGTTGAACGCCTCTTCACCGTCGATGAAGATGAGGTAGATCGTTTCCTTCCGGTCGGTTTTCGCGGCCAGTTGGCGGCCGATCTCGACGAGAAGCCCGCATGCGGAAGCGGCGTCGTTGGCTCCGACGAACGGGAAGTCCGTGAAGCGCTTCGAATCGTAGTGCGCACCGATCGCGATCCCGTCCTTCGTCTTGCCCGGGATGACGCCGATGATGTTGTTGAACTTCACCATGCCGATCGGGGTCTTGGTTTCGAAGGGCTGGTCATCGATCTGAGTGACGCCCGCCGCCGCTAGTTCGGCCTTGATGAGCTGTTGCGCGCGGACATGCCCCGGGGTCCCCGGGACGCGCGGTTCCTTGCACAGACGAATGACGGTTTGCATCGCCCGTTCGCCGTCCACCGTCGACTTCCATTCCTTCTCGACCTCTTCCACCTTCGGCGGCAGCGGTTTCTTTTCTTCGCCGCAGGCGACCAGCCCGAAGACGAGTACGGCAACAGAGAGCGATAGGTGGAATCGGCTTGACGTCATGGTGGATCTCGAGCGGTCGTTCACCAACGACCCTTCCGTCATGGTAGGTTGCGGTCGACCTTGGGAAAACCCAAAAACGGGCCTCACGGCAACGAACTTCGACGTAACGCCACGGAATTCCCTCCCATGAACTTCGACTCGATCCTTGCCGCAGCGGGCCGGTTGCGGGGCGTGGCGCATCGGACCCCGATTTTTCATTCACGGCTTCTCGACGAGGTTTGCGGGGGCCGAGTCTTCCTCAAGGCCGAGAACTTGCAACGGGGTGGGGCGTTCAAATTCCGAGGGGCCTACAACGCCCTCGCCGCGAACCTCGAAGCCGCCAAGGCGCGCGGGGTCATCACGGCTTCGAGTGGCAACCACGGCGGCGCCCTCGCCTTGGCGTCGTCGATCCTCGGGGTGCGGGCGACGGTCGTCATGCCCGTCGACGCCCCCGCTGTGAAGGAGGCGGCGATTCGAGCCTACGGTGCCGAAGTGGTGAAGGTCGGCACGACCAGCGAGGAGCGTCTTCGCTACGCATCCGAGCGCGCCGCGCGGGAAGGCCTCCTCGAGATCCCGCCCTACGATCACCCCGACGTGATCGCGGGGCAGGGAACGTGCGCTCTCGAGATTCATGAAGAGGTCAAGGCGGATGTCGTGGTCGCGTGCTGCGGGGGCGGCGGGTTGCTCGCCGGAACCGCCCTCGCGGGTGCGGCGCTTCGACCGGAGTGCGAAACGTGGGGCGTGGAAACCGAGGCCGCCGACGATACGCGGCAGTCGTTCGCCCGACGCGAGCGCGTGAAGATCGCGCTCCCCGATACGCTCGCCGACGGAATGCGGAACCTTACGCCCGGAGCATTGACCTTTCCGATCAACCTTGCGCACGCGAAGGGAATCGCGACGGTCAAGGAATCGGACCTCGTCGCGGCCATGCGTTTCTTGTTCTCGCGGCTCAAACTCGTGATCGAGCCGACCGCCGCGGCGACCGTCGCGACGTTCATGACGCGCGCGGTCGATCTTCGAGGTCGCACCGGCGTCGCGGTGCTCTCCGGCGGCAACGTCGATCCCGCGCTCTATGCGCGGTTGTTGATCGAATCGCCCACGTGACCTTCCGTCCATAGGAAGGCCGCCCGCAACTTCCACCGCTTCGCGCGATCCGCCTCGCACGGCGGGATAAGGTCGCGTGCGACGGTGGGACCGTCGTAAAGCCTGAGCGCGACGTCGCCGCCGTTGTCCATGAGCCACGCGTCGCGAAGCCCGAGATCGACCAACGCGTTCGAAAGGACCGGGATCGTGACGCCCGCACGGTTGGAGACACCTCCGACCACGAGCGACTGAAGTAGTCCGCGTCCGTCGACGCCGAGCGCTTGGTGTGGATACAGCCCGGGCAGAAAGACGACGATCGCCTCGGCCCGGTCGATGCGGTAGTCGCCGGGATCCGAAGGAGTCGCCGACGCCCGATAGCCCTTCGCGTCGAGCGCGCGTCGCAACGCGGAGGGGTCGACGGGCAAGATCTCTTCCGCGCCGAGTCCGTTGACACCGTTCGGAAATCGGTACGCCAACGGTAATCGGACGGCGCGACCGGCGACGGCGTCGGCGGCCGCGGTGCGATCCACGTCGAGTCGGTCGAAGCCGAAATCGATGCGAAGTCCGGGAGCGATCTCGACG
>JAFMJN010000279.1 GCA_017853435.1 Planctomycetota bacterium
CTTGATAGTGGAGAGCCCGGCGCTCTTCGAAGGGAGCCTCGACCTTCGGAGGCGGCGTCGGTTCGATGTAGAGCGGCGCATCGGCGTGCGCGTCGGGATGCCCGGCGCCGAAGACGCAAGGTCCACATTTGGCAAAATTGATCGGATCACAGATCGACCAATCGGAGTAGCACATCCGCTGACCCATGGGGCACATCGCCCAGAAGTCGTGCAGCGTCATCACGACGGTGATGCCGCGTGAACGTGCTTCTTCGATCACGCCCGCGCCGAGGCCGACGACGTGCTGGAAGTGCACAACCTCGGGCTTCGTTTCGTCGAGAAAATTGGCGAAAATCCCGCGCATCTTCGGGTCCTCGTACGAGTGGTCGAGGGGCGACCATTCGAGGTCGGCGCGGTTGACGAAACGGATGCGGCATCCGTCCCGCACTTCGTCGTGCACCCTGTAGGGCTCGACGTGGGGGTCCTGAAGTCGGGAAAAGACGAAGACTTCGTGCTTGGCCGCTTGGGCCTTGGCGATGTGCCAGGTGTAGATGGCCGTGCCCGCGAGTTCGTAGGGGGGGAGCTCGTGGGAGACGTGAAGGATGCGCATGGGGCCGTGTCGCGGGGCTGGGGGCGTGCCGAAGGTGTGGAAGTCGGTGGGACCTAGAATCTTACCCTTCCTCGAACATGCGCGGATAGGTGTCGAAGGTGGCGTGTTTTGGGTTACCATGTCGCCGCCGATCGACGGCTGCGCCGCCGGTCCGATTCCCCGGGGGAGGGGAAGCGTCGATGCGAATCCTTTTTGCGCTGCACGGATACCTACCCGATGGAAAGGGGGGAACCGAAACGCATGTCGCCACGCTGGCGAAGGTCCTCGCACGTCGCCATGCGGTCCGCGTCGTCGCACGCGAAGGAGACCCGTCGAAACCCGACTTCGCCGTGACGAAGACCGAGGTCGACGGCATCGAAGTCGTCCGCATCAACAACCTCTACGCGGAATCGTCGTCGTTTCCGTGGATCTACAAGAACGAACGGGTTCACGAAGAGTTCGAACGTCAACTCGTCGACTTCCGTCCCGACTTGGTCCACATCCATCACCTGACGGGCCTCTCGACGACCATCGTCGAGACGATCAAGGCGGGCGGACTGCCCTTGGTCATGACCCTCCACGATTTCTGGACCGTGTGTCCGCGCGGACAGCGGATGACCAAGGAACTCGATCTCTGCGAAAACGTGGACCGCAATCTGTGTTTCCACTGCCTCGGAGGGATCTGGCCGCAGTTCTTCTCAAATCGCGCGGCGGAACCGACCGAGGTCGACCCCCGCGGGAAGTTGGCGCCGTCCAATTTGGCGGCGTTCGACCGTCATCTGCAGTACATCCTCGGACTCGTGGACATTCTCGTGACTCCGTCCGAGTACCACCGCGAGCGGATGCTCGAATTCCCCATCTCCACCGATCGGATCGTGGCCCTCCCGCACGGGCTCGACCACGGTCCGTTTCGCAACGCGGCCGCGATGCGCCACCCACGCCCGGTCAAGCGCATCGGCTACATCGGTTCGGTGATTCCGGTGAAGGGGGTTCACGTCCTGATGGACGCGTTCAAGATGCTCGGACGCGCCGACATCGAACTCCATATTCACGGCGAAGGCTTCGCGTTCCACGACGACACGACCTACGTGGATCGCCTGAAGGCCCGCAGCATCGGCCAGCGCAACATCTTCTTCGAAGGTCCCTACAAGCCCGCCGATCTGCCCCGCATCCTGGCGAATCTCGACATCCTCGTGGTGCCTTCGCTGTGGTGGGAAACATTCTGCCTCACGATTCGCGAAGGTCTGATGGCCGGGGTTCCCGTCGTCGCGTCGGATTTGGGCGCGATGCGCGAAGCCCTCGACGGCGAAGAGAACGGTCTCCTGTTCCGTCCGGGGGATGCGCGGGATTTGGCGGATCGTCTGATCCAACTGATCGAAGACGACGGATTGCGCGTCAAACTGTCGCAGTGCGCCCACGTCGTGAAGCCGATCGATACCTACGCGGAAGAAATCCTCGGTTTGTACGAACGCGCGATGGCGCTGTCGGGGGCGCGGCAGGGGTCGCTCGTCGTGGCGCCTCCTTCGTTCCCCGTCAAGGGAACGGGCAAGCGCACCGCGCATTTGAAGGTGCGTGCGGGGGACGGCGACGTGCGCGTCAGCCGGACCGATGCCACCGATGGATCGCTCAAGGTGACGCTCTCCGACCGCGACGGACGTCCGATCGGGGACGTGGTCGTGGTGGCGCAGGGTGACGGTGTCGATGTGGCGTGGGAGGCCGATCCCGTGGTGCCGAAGCCGCGCCACGAAAAGCCCGACGGGCGTCGCGGCGTGCCGGCGGCCGTCGTGAAACCCGCTCCCGTCGCCAAGCCTGCGCGTCCCGAAGCGCCGCCTCGGTCCGACGTGTTCGGATCGGTGGAGTCGAACGGCGGAGGATCGCGCGCCGGACGGCGCCAACGGAAGTCGCGCCGGACGCATCGTCGCCGCGACACCTGACGGTCTCCTTCGACCGGGTAGGATGGCGTCCCATGACGACGCCGCACATTTCCGCATCGAAGGGCGATTTCGCACCCGTCGTGCTCATGCCGGGGGATCCGCTTCGCGCCAAGTTCATCGCCGAACAGTTCCTCGAATCGCCGCGCCTCGTGACGTCGGTGCGGAACATGTTGGGCTACACCGGGACCTACGGCGGCAAGCCCGTTTCCGTCATGGGATCGGGGATGGGCATCCCGTCCATTTCGATCTACGCGACCGAACTCATCCGCGAATTCGGATGCCGCGCGTTGATCCGCGTCGGTAGCTGCGGTGCGATGCGTCCCGACGTCCATCTTCGGGACGTCATCGTGGCGACGGGCGCGGGTACCGACTCCAAGGTGAACCGCATGCGCTTCAACGGCCATGATTTCCCGGCGGTCGCCGACTTCGGCCTGACGCGACGCGCGGTCGAAAGCGCGGAGCGTCTCGGGATCCCCGTGAAAGTCGGAACCGTCTTCAGCGCCGACCTTTTCTATTCGGTCGAAGACGGGATGTTCGAACGGATGGCCCGCTACGGCATGCTCGGCGTGGAGATGGAAGCCGCGGGTCTCTACGGCGTCGCCGCGGAGAACGGTGCACGGGCGCTCGCGCTGCTGACCGTCTC
>JAFMJN010000280.1 GCA_017853435.1 Planctomycetota bacterium
CCGATCACGAGCACGCGCCCCGCCGACCACTTGTCCGCGTCCGGCGGAAGCGTCGGCAGCGCGGGAATCGACGACGTCATACCGCGTCCGCCTCGATGTGCCCGACGACCGCGCCGCGCGCGTTGGTCACCGGTGGACGCGCCATCGACGCGAGTGCGGCGCGGAGTTCCGCATCCGGATTCAAGCGTCGGAGAAGCGTCGCCGCGACCCACGGTTCGACGGCGCGCGTCGCACCGTCTTCGATCTTGAAGGCGAAACCCGCGCGAAGTCGCGACGCGGCGACGCCGTAGAAACCTTCGGCCCCCGATTTGGGCCACACGTCGCGACCGAAGAGCTGAAGGAATCGCGTACACGTGCGGCCGTCGCCGCAGTAGGTGACGGGGCGTTCGAACACGGCGGTGCGGAGGCGATCGAGGGCGGGCGATGCGTGCGAGCCGTCGACCAACGACGCGAAGGCCCGCGCGGCCGCGGGGAGAGCGAGACTGAAAGTCGGTGCGCCGCAACCGTCGACGTCGACGCCGATCGCGTCGACCGCACAACCGGCGAAGGCGGCGAGCGTGGCGCGGTTGCGCATCTGCACGGGATGTTCGGGGGCGAGATAGTCGTCGAGCGATTCGCCCGACACGCGCGCCGCAAGGAGCATCGCCGTGTGCTTGCCCGCGCAGTTGTGATGGAGCACCGACGGCGCCGTCCCCTCCCGGATCAACGCCTTGGCGGTCGGTCCGTGCCACGGCGCGTGCGTCCCGCAGCCGAGCGCCGACGGGGAAAGACCGGCGCGATCGAGCAGTTTTTCGATGGTCCCCACGTGTACGGGTTGACCCGCGTGGGACGCCGCGAGGACGGCGATTTCGTCGTCGTCGAGGTCGAATCCCGCCGCGAGGATGCGCTCGAGGGCCGCCACCGCCTGAAACGGCTTCGCCGCCGAGCGGAGAAATCTCCGCCGCGTTTGATCACCGCCGCTCGAGAAGACGCCTTCGGGGCCGACGAAGCACCAGGCCCCCCGATGCTCGGATTCGACCGAGGTGCCGCGCCGGACCCGCACGACGACCGGAGCGTCCCGCATGCCATCCATGCGCCTAGACTAACGATCGCGGGCGGCTTTGGTCGAGAGACGATGAACGCAGGCGTGGAGGCTTGGCTCGGGGCGACCGGGAGCCTAGACTTACGCCCGCTCCCCGGAGGGCTGGCAGAGTGGTCGAATGCGGCGGTTTTGAAAACCGTTGACCCGAAAGGGTTCGGGGGTTCGAATCCCTCGCCCTCCACTCGCATGTGCTTCGAGAGCGGCCGTCCGACGTCGTCGGGCGGTCGAACGTCACCTGGAGAGGTGGCAGAGTGGTCGAATGCGGCGGTTTGCTAAACCGTTGTACTGGGGTAAACCCGGTACCGGGGGTTCGAATCCCCCCCTCTCCGTTCCGAAGCCCGCCCCCGGCGGGCCGCGCCGCTCGACGGCGTGTCCGGTCCCCCGCCCGAGGTCAGCCATGCCGCGTCTCCGGATCACGGTCGTGCTCGTCGCGCTCCTCGGCCTCACCGCCTGCACCGAACGCACGCTGCGGATCTCGAGTTCGCCGTCGGGTGCCGAAGTCATCCTCGACCGGCGATCGGTCGGCCGCACCCCGGTCGAAATCCCCTTCACCCACGGCGGCGTCCACGAAATCGTTCTCCTCGGCCCGGTGGCACCTGACGATCCGTCAGCCCCGGCCCTGAAGCCCGTGACTCTGGCCTACGACACCACCCGATTCGCCTACGACACGCCGTTCGTCGATCTCTTCGTCGACCTGCCCTTCATCCGGGCGACCGACACGCACGAATTGGTGGTCGAATTGAAGCCGTCCGATCTCGCGGACC
This sequence comes from Planctomycetota bacterium, assembly GCA_017853435.1. GTDB lineage: Bacteria > Planctomycetota > CAIWVZ01 > CAIWVZ01. The sequence goes on from JAFMJN010000280.1 coordinate 1,846, forward strand.
GCTACGAGGCGGATCCGAAGGCGTTTCGTGCGGAACTCCGCGCACGCGCGGGCGTTCTCCGCGAGCGGGCCCGCGAAGCGCAATGGTCGGCGCCCCCGGTCGCCGAAGCCGAAAGCCGCCCCGCGAGCCGTCCGGCCCGCTGACGTCGCAATCACGCGCGCGAAGCGACCTTTCGGGAAAAACCCTCACGCAAGCCGATAGGGAGACGTGAGTTCCCGGTTTCCGTATGTCGCGAAGAGCGGCGGGATTCGGCCCGCCCGTTGCTACGATGGAACCGGAGAAGGCGAGAGGTTGCGACCGTCGAGGTCGCCGCCGCTCGACGTTGAACGTGCTCTGCCAAGACTGCGGAAAAACTCCAGCCACCGTCTCCCTCACGGAGATCGTCAACGGCGCCCAACGCCGCGTGTGGGTCTGCGCACCTTGCCTCGAAGCCCGCAACCCGTTCCTCTCGCCGATCATCCCTCCGTCCGCGGCCGAACTCCCCCTCGTCGCCCCGTCCACGGACGAGTCGCCGACACCCGCCCCCGAACCCGCGTCCGACGACGTCTGCCCCTCGTGCGGCATGACGATGAAGGAATTCCGGGAAAAGGGGCGTTTGGGGTGCCCGCGCGACTACGACGTCTTCGAAATCCCGTTGGCGGCGATCCTGCGCAAGGAACACGGCGCCGACGTCCACTGCGGGCGCCAACCCGCCGCCGTCCGTGAACGCGCGCTCCTCCGCGAACGCCTCGAAGCGCTGCGTCGCGAGCTCGAGGACGCGGTGAAGGGCGAGCAGTACGAACAGGCGGCGCGCATCCGCGACCGCATCCGCGACCTCGAACGGGCCGATTCGGAGGAATCCCGTGCCTGATTCCTTGGCGGAAGGCGTGTGGGGACGGGCTCCGGGACCGGAGTCGGACGTCGCCATGTCCACCCGCATCCGGCTCGCGCGCAACGTCGCGGGGTACCGCTTCCCGCGCAAACTCTCGACGGCGGAACGGCAAAGCCTCGACGAGCGGATTCGCGAAGGATTGGATCTCGCGCAGATCGGCGCGCAGCCCGTCTACCGCGAGTTGTCGGATATGCCCGCGGTCGACCGCATCGCGTACACCGAAAAGCACATGATCTCGCGAGAACTCGCGAACGGCTCGGGCCGCCGCGGATTCCTGTGGGACGACGCCAACCTCGTGAGCGTCATGGTCCTCGAGGAGGATCACCTGCGTCTCCAGGTTCTGCGTCCGGGGCTCGACCTCGACGGTGCCTTCGAATTCGCGATGGGGATCGACGGTCGCGTCGAACGCCAACT
>JAFMJN010000281.1 GCA_017853435.1 Planctomycetota bacterium
ACGGCGCGGAGCCTCCGCGCGACGCCTTCCGTAGACGGGTTCGACGCCCCATCGCCGACTTCGCTGAAGGACCACCCATGAAAACGTTCACTCGCGATGATCTGCAGACTCTTCTCGCCCTGCACGAAGGTCCGTGCGTGTCCCTCTACATTCCGACGGAACGCGGTTTGGCCGCGGGTCCCGCCAATCACTTGGCCTTCAAGAACGGAGTGAAGACCGCCGAGCGCCATCTGAACGGCAGTCCGAATGCGGCGAAGGTGTTGGCCCGCCTCAACGATTTCGACGCGGCGACCAACTGGGGAGAACTCCGCGGCACGTTGTGCGTCTTCGCGGCCCACGACTTCTTCGAGTCGTACGCGGTCGCCGAATCGCTCGCCCTGCAAACGGAAGTCGCGAGCACGTTCCTCACACGACCTCTCGTGAAGCATCTCCAAGATCAGGTGCGCTACTACGTGCTTTCTCTCAGCAAGGAAAACATCACGCTTCTCGAAGGCACGAACGGATCGCTCGATCCGGTCCGCGTGCCCGGCATGCCGCGCGGGATGCGCGAGTTCCAAACGCACCACATCAACCACGGGACGTCCCACCGTTTCTCGTCGGGTTCGGGAATGGGTGCGGGCCACGGCGGCTCGGAGTTCGACCACGAGAAGGAAGACATGAAGGCGCTGTTCAAGGCGGTCGACCGTGCGTTGATTCCGATCACTCACGGGCATCGCAACCCGCTCATCCTCGCGACCTTCCACCACTACTCCGGCACGTTCCACGACGTGTCGAAGAATCCGTCGCTCATGGAAGAGTCGATCGACGGCGATCCGACCAAGATGACGCGCGACGTGTTGCGTGAACGCGCGCTGGCCATTCTTTCGCCTCACCGCCAAGCGGCCCTGTCGCATCTCGCCGAGCAGTACAAGGTTGCCGTCGAACGCCGACGCGGGACGAACTACATCCCGAGCATCGCCAAGTCGGCGTTGTCGGGACGCGTCGCGACGCTCCTCGTCGAAGACGGGCGCCGGATCGTCGGACAGATCGACCGCACCACGGGAGAAGTCCCCGTCATGTCCGGGCGGCCGCAGGCGGAAGGCCAAGACCTGATCGACGAAGTCGCGGAGCTCGTGCTCGGCACCTCGGGATCGGTCTACGTGCTTCCGAAGGAACTGATGCCGACCGACTCGGGAGTCGCCGCCATCCTTCGCTACTGATCGATCACGACGCCGCGACGCCGACGATCTTGTCGAGCGTCGCGCGCGAGATCGCGTGATATCCGGGGCGCGCCCGCGCGTAGATGCGGCGCGCCTCCTTCTTTCCGTCGATGCCGGGTGCGGCGATGAGCGCACCGTAGATCGGCTTCAGATACTTGCGGCGTCCGACCGCGACGAGGAAGGTCTCCGCGACGGGCACGACGTCGTTCATGCCGTGACGAAGCGCGGTCTCGATCCATCGGGCGAGCACCTCGGCGTTGCCGCGACCCGAAAGGCCGCATGCCGCGTCGAGTGCGCGGAGGTCGTCGACGTTCCGCGGTTCGATCACGTCGAGGAATCGCAGCCACTCGTCGGTGGACCACGGGTCCGTGGGAACGACACCGCTCTTGTTGAACGCCGCAGCCGCGCGCTCGACGGACGCGAAGACGTCGGACGCGGCGGGCGGTGCGTCGTTCGGAATCCCCGCTCCGTCGATCCAGCGGTTCATATCGAGCCGCATGAGTTTGTCGGGATCCGATCCGCAGAGATGGTCGTACACGCAACCGATGAATTCGTCGGTACTCACCGGACCGAATGCGTGATCGGCGAACCACCGCTTCAAGAAGGCGTCGAAGACGGGGCGACCATATTCGGTTTCCAGTCGACGCAGGAACAACGCCCCCTTCTCGTAGGCGATCTCCGTCATTCCGTCGTCGGGGTCGCGCCCCTCCAACTTCAGTCGGAGATAGGTATCCCACGCGTGGTTCTTCATCCCCGCGCAGGTCGCTTCCAACGCGCGTCGGGCGTTGGTCCACTGACGTTCCGCCGTAGCGACACCGTAGAGGGCTTCGACCGCCCGACGTTCGAGATAGACGGTGAACCCTTCGTTCAACCAGAAGTCGTTCCACGTCGCGTTCGTCACCAAGTTCCCGGACCACGAGTGGGCCAATTCGTGGACGACGACATTGACGAGCGACTTGTCGCCGGCGAGCAGCGTCGGTGTCACGAACGTCATCATCGGGTTTTCCATTCCCCCGAAGGGGAACGACGGCGGAAGCACGAGGACGTCGAAACGGTTCCACGCGTAGGGCCCGTAGAGACCTTCCACGACCGTGATCATGCGCTCGAGTTCCGAGAACTCGGTCGACGCCCTGTCGAGCACCGCGGGCTCCGCCCAAACGGCACTTCGAGGACCGACGTCCCGCTTCGCGAGATCGCCGACGGCGAGCGCGATCAGGTAGGACGGAATCGGATGGGGCTGCGAGAACGTGAACATGCGCCCTTCGGCCGAGTCGGTCACCTTCGCATCCCGGATCGCCGACATGACGGCTTCGAGACCTCCCCCGACGCGCAGCGTCGCGGCGTAGGTAATCCGCACGCCCGGCGAGTCCTGGCACGGAATGAACGTGCGCGCGAGGATCGCCTGCGCCTGTGAGTAGAGGAACGGTTTGGACTTGCCCGCGGTCTGCGAGGGTTCGAGCCACTGAAGTCCGGCGGCGTCGGGTGACGTCGAATACGCGATCTCGATCGCCTTCGTCTTCGGCATGAGATCGACGGTCAACGCTCGACCGAGAATCGGATCGTCCTTGCCGAGCGTCCACGGGGCCGCGAGGGCTCCGCGCGATGTCAGCGCCTTCACTCCGTGGATCGTCAGTCCTCGCGTGTCGAAGATCGCGACCTCGGCGTCCTCGGCGATCTCCATGTCCCACGTCGCGGTGCCGCGCAGGACGCGTGCGTCCATGTCGATCGTGAGATCGAGAACGAGGTGCCGTGTTTTCGCTTGCTCAGGAACTGCCGCGGAGTGGGGGTCTCTGAACATCGGTATCAGCGTCTCGCGAGGGAGATACCACCGGCTCCGACGAGCTTTCCGTCGACGAGCCGATAGCGCTCGCGCATCTTGCCCGTCCCGTCAGGATCGAGGACGAGTTCGTCCCCCGATCCCGACCATGA
>JAFMJN010000282.1 GCA_017853435.1 Planctomycetota bacterium
GGTGCCGGGGGCGGCGACTGAGCCGTACCCGAAGCCGCAAGCGCGGCCAACGCGACGACCATCGTCGCCACGCGCACGAACGTGGAACGCACCAAAGAGACGTAGTTCATAGTTGACTTCCCATCCATCGGTGGTCGGCACCCATCCGTGCCGAGGCACCACCGCCCTCACCGGGGAGGGCGGACGCGGTCTCCAACCGCTCCCCCTTTCATCGGGAAAAAGCCACCCGTCCCTGAGCGTTCGTTTTTCGATTTTTTCGGCGCAGGTCGACGGACGACGGCGTCGACACGGAATCCGTCCATAAGCCGTTTTCCAACATGGACTTAGAGACGCTGCGGCGATCCGACGCGGGATGAGCCGCCGTACCTAAATCACGGCGTCCAATGCGACCGAGGCGCGTTCGAGATCGGCCGCCGTGGTCATCCCATGCAGGGACCAACGGACACCACCGATTCCCTTCGACCAACGAGCGCTGACCGCGACCCCGCGGTCCTTCAGGCGCTCGACGAGCTCACGGTCCCGGTCGCGATCGTCGGTCGTCGCGACGATCATTCCGCCTCGCGCGTCCGGCGCCTTCGGCGTGACGACTCGGAACCCGCGGCGCTCCAATTCGGGAATCCAACGTCCCCCGAGATCACGCACGTGGGCGGCGATCGCGGGGACGCCGACGTCGACCAGCAACTCCGCCATGGAGGTCAAGCCGATGGCCCCCGCATAGGAAGGCGTCCCGCCGGATTCGAACAGGCGGCCGTTCGCGGGGAACACCACATCCTCGTCGAGCGAGGCCGTGCCGCCCGAGAACCATGCGGGCCACGACGGCGCGGAGGTCGGGGTGCCGTTCAGGAACCCCCAGCGTTTCGGGCGAGCCCGCGCCGCCGTTCCGGGCCGCGCGTACAAAAACCCCGCTCCGAGGGTCGAATTCATCCACTTGTGACCGCCGACGGCGATGAACGACGCGTCGGTGCGGCGAACGTCGAGAGGGATGGTCCCGAACGTCTGCACCGCGTCGAGCACGACGTGGATCCCCCGAGCGCGCGCTTCGGCGGTGATGCCGTCGACGTCCGTCAAAGCGCCCGTCGTCCAGCCCGTCGTCGAGATCGCGATCACCCGAGTCCGATCGTCGATGGCGGCGACGACGTCGTCGGTCGAAAGGACGCCGTCTCGGCACGGGACCTGCCGCACTTCGATCTTCTCCCCTCGGCGCCGCATCAACCATGGAAGGGCGACGGCGAGGTAGTCGAGTTCGGAAACGAGGACGTTGTCGCCGGCTTCGAGCGGCAGCACCTCCGCGGCGATCTGGATCCCCTCGGTCGTGTTCGCGACGAACCCGATGTCGTCCGGGCGGGCCCCGAGCAAGGCCGCCAACGCCTTCCGTCCCCTGCTTCGGGTTTCGGCGTGCGCCATATGGACGTGGGTGGAGGACCCCGTCGGGCACGACGCCAAATCATCGACATATCGGTGGATCGCGACACGGGCCCGCTCCGGGAGGAGCCCCGTGGCGGCCCAATCGAGAAAGCAAAGCGGGCCGTCGAGCGCGGGAAACTCGCGACGCAGATCCTCCAAGGAAGCCATGCGCGCATGGTACCCGGACGGATGGGAGGCCCCCCGATGGGATGCGTAGAGTGACTCATGGCCGACACTCCGAACATCCCCGAAGTCCCCCTCATGCGCATCGACCGGTCGGGCAAGAACGCCCCCCGAGGGGGCCCGCGTCGGAAAACCCGCCTCGGACCTTGGATCGGCCTCGGCCTCGTCGTGGTCGCACTCTGGATCGGTTGGCCCAAACTGTCGCTGATGCTGGCCGACATGAAGGCGATCCCCGTTCTCACGGGCACCGCGATCAAGACGCGACCGAACGCGTCGGCGGAACTGACGACGGCCTCCGGAAACGTCGTCGCCCGCACCCGTGCGGCCCTTTCGAGCAAGGTTTCGGGGCGTCTCGTCGACTTGAAGGTCGACGTCGGATCGCGCGTCAAGAAGGGAGACATCCTCGCCAAGATCGAGGACGACCTCTACCGCGCCGCCCGCGATCAGGCGCAAGCCGGCGTCGATCAGGCGCGCAACGAGATGACCGCCGCGGAGGTCCGCGTCCGTATCGCGGAGAAATCCGTCGACAAGGCGAAGCGCGAACTCGACGAACTGTACGCGGCGATCAACGAAGCGAAAGTCGAGTTCGAGGAAGCCGAACGCGTCGTCGCCCGCGAGCGCCTCCTGAACGAACGCGGCGCGGGGATGCCCGACGCACTCGCCCACGCCGTCTACAAGCGCGATCTCATCAAGGCGTCGCTCGAACGCGCCGCGAAACGCGTCGGTACGCAACAGGCCGCGGTCGCGTCGGCGGAAGCCGAAGTGCGCGGTATGGAAGCCCGCATCTCCGTCGCGCGCGAAGCGGTCAAGGGTGCCGAAGCGCAACTCGCGACGACGCTTTCCAATCTCGGCGACACGGAAATCCGCGCGCCCTTCGACGGCGTCGTCCTCCGCAAGGAAGCCGACGTCGGTGAAATGGTCGTCCCCGCCCTGATGGGTGGTGGTCAGACGCGCGGATCGGTGGTCACGTTGGCGGACTTCACGACGCTCGAAATGGAAGTCGACGTCTTCGAGCGCGACCTCCGACTCGTGAAGGAAGGCTCACCCGCGGAAATCGTGCTCGACGCCTATCCCGACGAACGCCTCCCGGGTGTCGTCCGACAGGTCGAACCCACGGCGGACCGTCAGAAGGCGACCGTGATGGTGAAGGTCACGTTCAACGCCCTCGACCCGCGCATCATTCCCGACATGGGAGGCCGCGTGGTGTTCCTGCGCGAACGCACCGAATCGGCACCGAAGCCGGAAGTCCTCGTTCCATCCGACGCGCTCACCACGGTAGGCGGCGATCGCGGCGTATTCCTCTTCGAAGGCGACCGCGCACGCTTCACCCGTCTCTCGGTCGGCGACGCCCGTGGCAAGAACACCGTGGTGAAAGCCGGCCTCAAAGGCGGTGAAATCATCATCCTGACCCCGCCCGCCGGACTCGCGGACGGATCCGCCGTCCGCAAGGAGAAGACCGATGGCTGACGCACTCGTCGATATCCGCAACCTCGGCATGACGTACACCCGCGGTGCCGAAGCCGTGAAGGT
>JAFMJN010000283.1 GCA_017853435.1 Planctomycetota bacterium
ACGGACGGCGAAGGCGGCGGCCGCCCAGCGCGACGCGAGCGGGGCCTTCGGATCCCCGAGGACGTCGAGGTAGACGCCGAGTCGATCGGGGCGCTTCGCTTCCGCGAGCGCGGCCAAAAATTCGTTGCGTGGAGGATCGCGACGCAACTCCGCGTCGATGTCTTCCGGCGAGCCTTCGGCGGCGAGACGGCGCGCCACGCGCGCGCGGAGTCCGCTTCCGACTTCTTCGATCGCGCCGCGCATGTCGTCGACGTATTCGTCTCCGAAGACGAAAGGCAACAACGCGCGGGAGAGCGATTCGCCGCGCGAAAGATCGAGCGCCTTGCCGCGTCCCGCCGCCGCGATCTTGTCGAACGCGGAACGCACCGCCCGCAGGTCGGGGCCGCTCGAAATCACGGAACAGGCGAGGGTGTGGACGATGCCGCGCTCCTTGGCGAAAGCGCGCACCGTGGATTCGACGTCGCCGAGTTCTTCGGGGTGGGGAGGCGCGTCGCCCACGAGAATCAGGATGCGGGTGCCCTTCGGCGCCCACGGGTAGTTGCGGATCGCGTCCCGCAACGCGGTCAGGACCGCTTCGGGCGTGTCGCCGCCGCCGCCCGACTCGAGCGAATCGAGGAATTTCACCGCTTCCCAGTGATTCGCGGTCAGCGTCGACTTCTTGACGACGTAGGCGTCGCCGCGGTCGCGGTAGGCGACGACGCCGAGGCGGAAGCGCGGTACGAGGGCCGAAAGCACCATCACCACCGCGTTGACGCGTGCGCGGGCTTCGGCGAGTACGGGACCCATCGATCCCGTCGTGTCGATGGCGAAGACCACGTCGAGCCCGCGTTCGCGGAGTCCTCCGGCGTAGCGCTTGAGCTTCGCGGATCCGGGGAGCGGGCGGGCGTCGCCGAAGTCGCCGGGACCGTCGCCCGATTCTCCGAATCCTCCCGGCATTCCTTCACCCGCCGCCAACGTGCGGTCCGCACCCGGTTCGCCGCCGCCGAGATCGGTGAGGCGTCCCGCGGGTTCCGGAGTTTCGACCCGCGGAGCCCGATCTTCGGTCTTGAACGGCGTGGGTGACGGATCGGGAGGCGTTTCGATCGGCGCTTCGGGCATCGGAGCGGAAAGGGGGGCTTCGGCGGCGGCCGCGGGCGCATCCTTCGCGTCGACGTAGGTCACCGTCGCGTGTTCGAACGTCGCGGACGTCCCGAACGTCGGGCGGGGGGAGGCGACTTTCGTCACCTGCGTCAGCGTGAGGAACAAAATCGCATGGGCGACGAGCGACAGGACGAGCGAGGTGCCGCGTCGGCCGGGAACTTCGAGCACCCACCGTTCGGGAATGGTTCCGTCGACGGACGTCGGCGCACGGTTCGGGACGGACGCCGAAGGTTCCGGCCGTGCCGGAGGTCCGTCGATGAAATGGAACTCGGCGTTGCCGATGGCGATGCGGTCGCCGGAGCGAAGCCGTTTCGCGGCGACGGAATCGCCGTTGACCCGCGTCCCGCCCGGGGACATGAGATCGAGAAGTTCGAACGCGCCGTTTTCGAAGCGGATGATCGCGTGGTGGGGGGCGACGCCTTCCCCTTTGATGCGAACCGCACAGGAGGGATCCGCTCCGAATGAAAGCACGCCGTCCCGCAGCGGGATTTCCGTATCGCCCGCGGCCGTCTCAAAGAGAAGGCGGGCGTTCGGCGGGGGCGGCGGAGATTCCATGTGCGTCGATCTTAGCCGCGCGGCGCAGCGTTTCGGCGAACGCCGCGGCATCGGGAACCGTCACGATGAGGCGGCCGAAGGAGGCCTGCGGCCGGAGCGTCACGACGACGGCCGGGCGGCGTCGATAAATCGCGACGAAGTCGTTCGGAGTCGACCCGAAGCGGACCATCGTGCCGAGAAGGATGAGCCACGGGAAACCGGTCCCGACGCGCATACCGCGGACGACGGACCACGGATTGTCGACCGCCTCGACCGCGGCGATCCGCGCGAGCGGTACCGAAAACGACGACGCCAACGCACCGAAGTTTTCCCACGACGACAGTCCGACCCGGAGGGTGTCGCCGTCGATCGTGAGGGTGGCCAAGAGATCAGTCCCGAGGAGCGACCTGCATCGCCGCGTAGATTTCGTCGACGGCGCGCGCAAGTCCGACCATGACGGCGCGCGCGATGATCGAGTGGCCGATGTTCAGGTCGTGCATGTTCGGGATGGCCGCGACCGCGCCGACGTTCTCCGTCGAAAGACCGTGTCCCGCGTTGACGACCAAACCGAGTCGGTGCGCGACGAGAGCCGCGTCGTGCAGGGCTTCGAGTTCGTGGGTGCGTGCTTCGGGCGGCGCGTCGCAGTAGCGGCCCGTGTGAAGTTCCACGTGGGAGGCCCCGGCGTCGGCGGCCAGTTTCACCGCGTCGGCGTCGGGATCGATGAACAGACTTACGAGGATTCCGTCCGCACGGAGCCTGCGGGTGACTTCGCGGACGCGGTTGAATCCGCGACGCATGTCGAGGCCGCCTTCGGTGGTCACTTCTTCGCGCTTTTCGGGGACGAGCGTCGCTTCTTCCGGGTGCGTGCGGAGGCACACGCCGACGATTTGCTCGGCGCAGCTCATTTCCAGGTTGAAGGGGACGGTGAGTGCGGTCTTCATGCGCGCCACGTCGTCGTCGTTGACGTGGCGGCGGTCTTCGCGCAGGTGCACGGTGATCCCCGCGACCTTTCCGGTCGAGAGGCAGAGAAGCGCGGCTTCGACCGGATCCGGTCTCACCGTGCGGCGCGCCTGGCGCACCGTGGCGACGTGATCGACGTTGACGAATAGGCGAGGAGCCATGGCATTTCAGTGTAGCAGCGGCGCGGTCGACGGCATGCCGGAACACCGTCGGCACGACGGGATCCGAAGGGGGAAACGGCGCTCCGCGGTGTGGTAACGTCCCGCCGTGCGGATCATCACCGGAAGCGCTCGTGGTCGGCGTCTCGTCTGTCCGGACGGACTCGGGACGCGTCCGATTCTCGACGCGCAGAAACAGGCGCTCTTCAACGTCCTCGCCTCCCGTGTCGAGGTCGACGGTGTGATGGACATCTCCGCGGGTTCGGGTGGTCTCGGCCTCGAAGCGT
>JAFMJN010000284.1 GCA_017853435.1 Planctomycetota bacterium
CGCCGATTGAAGCGCCAACGAACTTTCCGCGGAATCGACGCCCGTGGCGTTCTTGATCGGCGCGAATTCCCGTTCTCGTGCGACTTCCATCACGAGCGGCGTCGCCGCGTGGACGAGCGCGTCGAAGACGAACGTCTCGAACTTGATTCCGTCGACCGATGCGGCTTCACCGGCGGACGTCGTCACGGCGAGTTTCTTCCGCGCCAAGTGGAACGGCAAATCGAGTCCGTCCTTCGTGATGCGCGCGACGAAATCCAAGGCGATGGCGTGGATCGCGATGCTTCCCGCCGCGAACACGAGTTTTCCGTCCGGATGAACGGCTTCGCGGAGACGTGCCGGCAAGTCGCTGTATTCGATCACGGTCAGCAAATCGTCCGCGACCGCGAATACGCCGACCTTCTCTTCGGGGCCGGCTTTGGAAACGGCCTTGGACGAGAACTCGCTTCGAGCGAGCAGGTGATGCCCGAGGAACACGGGATCGACGACGTCGACGAGCGGATTGTCGACCTGGAAGTACGACAACTGTTCAACGCCCTGTGCGGCGAGGGTGTCGAGCAAACCGCTTCGACGCAACGCGCGCAGCGTCCCACCGTGGCCGTCCGGACTTCGAAACAGCGACACGCGATCTTTGAGCACGAGGGCGCCGTCCGGAGTCACCGCGGGGAGCATGCCCTGCGTGAAGAAATGGACCGTGCTCGGATCGAGCCCGAAGTGCCGATGGGACTCGAAGAAGTCCACCGTGTCCCGGTGGTTCTCTTCGCTCGTCATGATGCACCACGGGACGGGTCGCCCGAAGCGACGCGCCGCCACGGCGAGCTTCTCCGCGAACACTCGGAACAAGGGCTTCCGCTTGATCGCGGTGGCGGGATACGTTCCCTTCGGTCCCGGGTGGCCGAGACGCGACCCTTGACCTCCCGCCACCATCACAGCGGCGACACCACCTCGGGCGATCAGGGCTTCACCGAGCGTCCGCGCCCGAGAGTCGACGTCGGCGTGCGCGCCTTTGACGACGACGGACGGGGGCGCGATGCGTTCGGGAGCGGGCGGCGCGGGAAGCCTCGTCGAGTCGATCAAACGTTCGAGGAGGTCGAAGTCGACGGCCGCCAATTCGGACGCGAGACGCCTCCGATCGTCGTCACCGAGAGAAGACAGATGATCGGCCAAGGCGACTTGACCACGGCGTCGCAGAAACTCGGCGGAAACGTTGTCGGACAAAGCGGGATCCCTCCCCCGTCCGCGTCAATCCACGCGGCGGAACGCGAGCGTGCAGTTGTGCCCGCCGAATCCGAGGCTGTTCGAGATCGCGGCGCGAATCTTCGCCGTGCGAGTGCCTTCCGGCACGTAGTCGAGATCGCACTGCGGATCGGGATTCTCGTGATTCCGGGTCCGGTGAATGACGCCGCGATGAATACTCAGCGCGCACACGGCGGCTTCGACCGCCCCCGATGCGCCGAGCAAATGACCGATCATCGACTTGGTCGACGAGACCGGAATCTTCTTGGCCCGATCGCCGAACACCGCCTTGATGGCGGCCGACTCGTTCGGATCGTTGATCGGCGTCGACGTACCGTGGGCGTTGATGTAGTCGACCTCTTCGAGGGCGATCCCGGTGTCCGCCATCGCCAAGCGCATCGACCGTTGGGCGCCTTCGGCACCCGCGGCCGGAGCCGTGATGTGGTAGGCGTCCGCCGTCGCGCCGAATCCGGCGAGCTCGCAGTAGATACGGGCGCCGCGGCGGCGCGCGTGTTCGAGCTCTTCGACCACGAGGATCGCGGCACCTTCACCCATGACGAATCCGTCGCGATCCCGATCGAAGGGCCGACTGGCGGCTTCAGGGTGATCGTTGCGGGTGGACATCGCACCGAGGCTGCAGAACCCCGCGATGCCGAGAGGGGTGATCGCCGCCTCCGATCCGCCGGTCATCACCACGTCCGCGTCGCCGTACTGGATGGCTCGGAGCGCCGTACCGATCCCGTGGGACGCGGAAGCGCAGGCCGAAGCCGTCACCCAGTTTTGTCCCTTCATCCCGAAACGCATGGACAGATGCGCGCTCATCGCGTTCATCATCAGTTTCGGGATCAGGAAGGGGCTCACGCGACCGGGGCCGCGATCCATCAGGATCTTGTGCTGGGCTTCGATCTCGAGAAGACCGCCGATCCCGCTGCCGCAAATCACACCGCAGCGATCCGGATCTTCCTTCGAAACGTCGATCCCGCTGTCCGAGAAGGCTTCGAGCCCCGCGGCGGCGGTCAAGAGCGTGAAGCGGTCGAGACGCCGCACTTCCTTCGGCTCGACGTACTTCGCGGGGTCGAAGTTGCGCACTTCACCCGCGATCTTCGTCGAGAATGCGGAGGTGTCGAACGACGTGATCATCCCGATCCCGTTGGCCCCGTCGAGCAGGCCCGAGAACGTGGTTTCGCGATCGTTGCCCAAGGGGCTGACGATCCCGATGCCCGTGATGACGGCGCGGCGCTTCAACATCGCTTCGGCTCAGTTGCCCTTCTTGGCCTTCACGGCGGCGACGGCGTCGCCGACGGTGCGGATCTTTTGAGCTTCGTCTTCGGAGATCTTGATCTCGAAGGACTCTTCGATCTGCATCACGATCTCGACGGTGTCGAGCGAGTCGGCGCCGAGATCCGCGATGATCTGCGAATCCATCTTGATGGCTTCCGCCTTTTGGCCCGTGCGCTCCGCGATGATCGCGACAACTTTGTCTTGGATGTCCGCCATGAGATGACCTTTCGTTGTGGAACGAGTCCCGACGGGGGCAGCCCCCCGACAGGGTGGATTATTAGCACACGCTCCGGCGCCCTTCCACGGGCGTCAGAGCCTCAAGCCGCCGTCGACGGCGATGACTTGTCCGGTGACGTACGCGGCGAGATCCGACGCCAACCAGGTGACCACCCCCGCGACGTCGTCCGGGGTGCCGGTTCGGGCGAGGGTGATGCCTTTCACCATGGCATCGCGCTGTTCGGCCGTGAGCGCATCGGTCATATCGGTCGCGATGAAACCGGGCGCGACCGCGTTCGCGGTGATTCCCCGGCTGCCGATTTCCTTCGATACGGA
>JAFMJN010000285.1 GCA_017853435.1 Planctomycetota bacterium
CTTTTCCCCAGAAGGAGTTGCCCGAGGCGAGGACGCGATCGCCGACGAGCGGGAGTTCACCCATGTCGTCCCCGTCGAGGGGGCGGTGGTCGCGATCAACGCCTTGGGCGGAAGGCAGGTTCCGCTTCCGGACCGCACGGGAAGCCGGACCGAGTTCCCGTATCTCCTCTACCTGCTCGAGTCCGAACGCGGGCTGCGGTTGAGGACCGACCCGGCCGAGATCAGGGTCCCCGGTCAGCGGATCGAACGGATGCTGGCCATCGACGGGGCCCTGGTCTTCACGAGCGGCGGATCGACCGCCATCGTTCCCATCCCCGTCCCCGGTGAACGCGAGGAGCCCGGTGAAGGCCCCCGGCCGGCTCCCCGGTGAAGGATCCGCACACCGTCCTCTCCGGGTCGAGCCGAACGAAGATTGGACTTTTCGCCGATGCACGCCGATAGACTGCCGCGCCCCGTTCGGGACGCCGTGCCCGTGCAGACCGGAGTCGATCGCTCATGCCATCCGCCACTCTCTCGCCCCGCACGCCCCTCACCGTCGAGCTTCCGGTCCTCCTGACGGATCCCGACGCCAATCCCCTCGACCCGCGCCTCCCGGCCACGAAGTTCAGCGTCGCCGCGTCGCCGTCCGTCCTCTCCGCCGACGAGGAAGAGGAGGATGACTTCATGATCGGCGACGACGAGGAAGACGAGGACGACGACGAGGAAGATGATGAGGACGAGGAAGACGAGGATGAGGACGAGGAGGAGGAGGAGTGGGACGACGACGACGAGGAAGACGAAGAGGACGACGAAGAAGAGGATGAAGAAGACGAGGACGAGGAAGACGAAGCGGACGAAGACGAAGACGAGGACGAGGAAGAGGAAGAGGACGACGAGTTCCTCGAGGATGACGAGGACGACGACCTCGAGGACGACGACGAGGAGGACGAGGAGGAGGACGACGAGGGCTGATCCCCGCTTGTCCGCCGGCCTCGTCGGGGCCTGAGGATCACGGCCTCATCGGTCGCCGGATGTCCGGGCCTTCCCGTCGGTCTCGGTCGTGTCAAGCAGGAAGAGCCGCAGGATACGCAGCGATTTCCGCTCGGGACGCAGCACGAGCCACGATCGCCCGCCCGTCTCGCCGTCCGGGCGCGAGGCCCGTGATTCAACCCGCCGCGGCACGCCGGTTCGATCGAGCAGCCGCACCGGTCGTCCGCTGTCGCTCGGCATCGGCGTGAGCGATCCCGAGGGCGGGCGGATCCGCTGGCGGAAGAGCCCGTCGGGCATCGCGAGCAAGGCGGCCGTCTCGCCGTCGAGCGTCGCCGCGAACGAGTCGGGTTCGAGCAGCGCGAGCGTATCGTCGACCGGATCCCAGACGGCCATGCGTCGCAGGTCCGGATGGAAGAAGACCAGGCGGTCGTCGTCGCCCTCGCCGGTCGCCGAGACGGTGCCCTGCGGCGCGAGCACCTGCCACGCGACGCGGGCGTCGGCCCGATCCGACAACGGCCGGATCGCGAGCGACCGGTCCCACGACTCGAGGTCGACCGGCGTGCCGTGCACGAGGTCGACCATGCCGTCGCGGAGCCGCAGGACGTACATCGACGGGCTCTTGCTCCCGCCCGCGAACACCGGCAGGAACCACGACTCGTCGGGCCCGGCCGCATGCTCGAACGCGGCGCCCGGGCCCGCCGGCCGTACGGCGAGCCGGAACGACTTCTCCTCGGGGGTGCGCACGCACCAGGCAAGCTCACCCGAAGGACCGAGCGTGGCGAACGCGTTGATGCGGGCGTCCTGCACGAGCCATTCGGGCTTCGACGTGTCGACGGGCTCGTCGAGCACGAGGGGGGCCTCGCCTTCGGCAAGCGGCTTCACCTCGACGGGCCGGATCGCTCCCGGCCACGCGACCTTCCCGATCCAGCGCGAGCCGTCGGGTTGCGGCGCCTCCACGAGGAAACCCGTCCGGTCGGCGCTCCGGCCGAGCACGAGGCCGCGCGACAGGCTCGCCACCCGCGTCACCGTGTCCGAACACTCCCACACCTCGATCGACGACGCGAGCGGCGGCCGGCCGCCCGCGGCCGCGAGCAACGTCGGCCAGTCGGGGGCGACGCCGGTCTGCACCGCCAGGAATCGCCCGTCCGGCGACGCGACCGGCAGCGTGAAACCGTCGTACTGGATCGATCCGAGCGTCCGCACCCCGGTGCGGCTCAGCGCGCTCTGTCGTGCGAGGTCCGACGCCCGATCGGGCGGCCGCAGGCCTCCGCCCACCTTCTCGACGGTCGTGACGCAACCGCCCGCGGCGATCGCGACCGCGGCCGCGACGACGGTGCAGGCCCGCTTGGCCCTCGACTCGATCAAGGCTTCGCCGGCACGTCGACCGGATCGGGAATCGGCACCACGCCGTCGCCCGCGGGCAGGTCGCCGGGCGCCACGTCGCCCTTCTGGGCTGGATCGAGGGCGTTCCCCGACTCGTCGGTGTGGAAGGTCTTGAAGAAGCCCGAGTCGCGCTGGATGTCCTTCGACATCTCGTCGAGCGGCTTCGACAGCGACTCGAGCCGCATCCGCTCGCGGACGTTGAAGTTCGAGTCGTTCGCGTCGGGGTTGTCGACGACGATCGGGGTCACGAACATCACGAGTTCCTTCACGGTCTTCTGCGTCTCGATCGACGAGAAGGCCGCCTCGAGCACCGGGAGCTGCCCGAGAACCGGGATCGCCCGCTTGATCTTGACCTCCTCCTCGACACGGATGCCCGAGATCACGATCGTCTGTCCGTCCTTGATGGTGACGGTCGTGTTCGTCTGGCGGCGGTCGACGACGGGGTTGCTGTTGAACTCGAGGGCCGGGTTCAGGTTCGAGAGCAGGATCTCGATCTCCATCGCGACGTTCCGGTCACGGGTGATCCGCGGCCGCACGTTCAGCCCGATGCCGACCGCCTGCTGGTCGAACTGGCTCACGATGTCGCCGCCGGTGTTCCCGCCCGAGGCCGAGCCGGTCTGGAAGGTGACGTCCTGACCGGCGAAGAACACCGCCTCCTTGTTGTCCGAGGTGAAGACCCGCGGCTGCTGGAGGATGCGGACGTCGTTG
>JAFMJN010000286.1 GCA_017853435.1 Planctomycetota bacterium
TGGTTGTAGGCGCCGCGGTAGGGCTGGCTCCACGTATCCCCCGGGTAGTACTTGTCGATCGCGGCGTAGGTGTCGAAAGGGGCGATCGTGGAGTCGGGGTTGATCTTCGCGAAGGCGTAGTTGAGGTGGGTGATCTTCTCGAACGGAGTGTTCGCGGGTTGGTAGTTCCGGCCGTAGATGCCCCACTCGATCCAATAGCCGACGATCCGACTGGGATCTCGAATGGGCCCGAGTCGGCTTTGAACCGCGGCGACATCGGCGGCGTCGACGACGCCGTTGCGAGTCACGTCGGCCGGGAAATTCGGACCCGCGGTTCCCGTTTGCCCGACGGCCGCGGCGACGAAGGCTGCATCCGCCGCGTCGATCCGACGATCACCGTTCACGTCTTCGGGCCACCAGAATGGCCCGCGTGCTTCGGCTTGCGGAGGCGGAGGTGGTGTCACGCCGCCGCCCGTTCCGCCTCCCGTTCCGGTGCCGCTCCCACCGCCCGTTCCGCCGCCCGTCGACATCCACCCGGAGGGGAGGCTGTAACCCACTTCCGCCGCGGTCCCGTTCACGGTGCAGTTGACGACGTTGTTCGTCATCGTGTTCGTGCCGTTGAACCCGATCGACACGGTGGCTCCCGGTGCGACGGATCCGTTCCACGAGGCGTTGGTCACCGTGTGGTGGGTGCCCGACAGCGTATACGTCCCATTCCAAAGAGACGCGATGGTCGGGCCGTTGTCCCACTGGATCGACCATGCCGAGTAGGGGGTCGTTCCCCGGTTCGTCAGCGTGATCTCGGCACCGTAGCCGGAACTCCAGGTGGTTCCGACGACGAAACGGACGAGCGGCGACGTGGCCGATTGAGCGGCGAGGGGAACTGCGGCCAAGACCGACAGGATGCAGACGGCGAGGGGGCGGTGCTTCATGGCGGCGAGCGGGAAGCCGCGGCGATGCCGCCGCTCGACTTCCATCGGTAGCCTACCAGTCGAATCGACCGTCGGGGGCGGGTTCCCGCCGAGAGACGAGAAACTCCGAACGACGAGCGGATTTCCTCGGGTCGACGTCGCGGTCGGATTGCGTCACCATGGTGGGTCGGTGCCCTACGCGGGCGCATGCAAGGAACCCGAGACTCAAGAGATGGATCATCTGCAACGCGCCGGACGTCGACTTTGGATCGGTATTCCGGGAACCCGACTCGATGCCGCCACGCGCGCGCATCTCGAAGACCTGCGTCCGGGTGGCGTCGTTCTGTTCCGACGCAATGTCGGCGGGCGCGCCGAAGTGCGCGCGTTGATTCGTGAGTTGCGCGACGTCTGCGGAAACGACCTCGTCGTCAGCGCGGATCAGGAACACGGGCTCGTCAATCGATTCGACAAGGAAATCCCCGTGTTCCCGGGCAACATGGCTCTCGGTGCGACGGGCGTTCGCGAGGTTTCCATGGCGGAGCATCTCGCGCTCGACCAAGGTCGACATAGCGGGGCGGCGCTCGCCGACCTCGGTATCGACGTCAACCTCGCGCCGGTCTGCGATCTCGCCTGCGACGGAGGAAACCCCGGGCTTGGAACGCGTGCCTTCGGCGCTTGGGCGCCGCTCGCGGCACCGCTCGTCGCCGCATTGTCGCGCGGGCTCGTCGAAGGCGGGGTGCACGCGACGCTGAAGCACTTCCCCGGGCTCGGGCGTGCCTCGCTCGATACCCATCATGATCTCCCGACGGTGATGCAGGCGGACTTGACGGAAGCGTTGGCGCCTTTTCTCGCCGGCATGAAGGGCGGAGCCCGTTGCGTCATGACCACGCACGTGGTGTTTCCCGAACTCGACGCGGAGTTCCCCGCGACGTTTTCGAAGCGGATCGTCGGCGACTTGCTGAGAGCGCGCTGCGGTTTCGATGGGGTCGTCGTCACCGACGACCTCGAAATGGGGGCCATGACCGCACGCTTCGGTTTCGACGATGTGATCCGTGGAGCGGTGCGCTCGGGGCACGACGCCCTGTGCATTTGCCTCGACGCGGATCGCCAGCGCCGCGCACGCGATCTCCTCGCCGAAGGTCTCGCATCGAATGCCGACTGGATCGCCGATCCCGCCGCGAGCGAGCGCCGACTGGCCGCATTGCGTCGGCCTGCGGGAGGATTCCCGCTCGACGATGCCGCCGCCGATGCGTTGGCGGACGCGATCGCCGGACGCGCCGTCACGGTCGCGCGGGACCCTTCGAAACTGCTGCCGCTCGCCGCGGACGAACCAGTGCTTGCCGTCGTACCGGCTCTACGCGGAGAGACGATGGCGGAAGATCCGCTTCGCGGCGAAACGCTCGATACGTTGCTCGCCGGACTTCCCGTCGGATCGAAGGTGTTTCAACTTCCTCCGAATCCGGACATGTCGGTTGCCGATGCGGTCGCCGCCGCCGCGGCACCCTACCGGCGCGTGGTGCTCGGCACGACGCTCGC
Source organism: Planctomycetota bacterium (assembly GCA_017853435.1). Lineage (GTDB taxonomy): Bacteria > Planctomycetota > CAIWVZ01 > CAIWVZ01. Next base: position 2,427 of record JAFMJN010000286.1, read on the forward strand.
CCGCTTCGACGCCGCGCACCGACGCTTCGCGCAACGCGTGGCGACATCCCACACCGGCGTCGTGGTGGTCGCACTCCGCAACCCCTTCGATTTCGAATTGCTCCCCCCGTCGATCACGTGCGTCACGGCCTATGGATTCCGCCCGGTCCATCAACGGGCGTTGTTGAAGGTGCTTTTCGGGCGCGTCGCGCCCTACGGGCGTTTGCCCGTCACACTCGTCGATCGTTCCGCGGAAGCGACATGACGGTGACCGGTCGACGGGCGCGACTCATTTCAGGCGCTCCAGTCGCCCTTTGCGCTTGACGAGGTTCTTGTAGTCCCATTGGATCGCGGCGGATTTTTTCAGCCAACGCGCGAGCATCGCCGCGTCGATCGCGTCGACGGAGGTGTAGCGCACCGCTGCGCTCTTGAACTTGGTGTCGGGCGGATCGGCGGGAAGACTCGGTTCGTCGAACGACTGGCCGCTCCAGAACATGAGTCGGATCCCGTCCTTCAACTTCGAGTATCCGACGATGGGGTTGTCGTCGAGAAACCAAACGGGGTGGCGATGCCAGATCTTGCCGACGGCGTCCGGCAACCCGGAAACGATCGCTCTCGCGAGTGCGGCGCAGATCT
>JAFMJN010000287.1 GCA_017853435.1 Planctomycetota bacterium
GCGCTCTCCGCGACGGGATCGAGATCGAGTGCGGCGCACGTCCCGGGATAGACGAGGTCGAGCGGCGTGTCGTGCGGAGCACTTTGAGCATCGACGACGTCGCGGCGCGAGCAACGACAGGTGTAGACGAATCCGGATTCGAGAAGCTGAAGGAGCGCGCGCGTGTGGGATAGGGAACGACTCGATTGGATCGGCGTTTCGCGATTCCACGTCGCTCCCATCCAGCGCAAATCTTCGCGAAGCGCTTCGATCGCTCCGGGTTTCTTGCGCGGATGATCGAGATCTTCGATGCGCAGCACCACGTCGGCACCGATGTTCGCGGCCCACCACGACGTGAGGATGAAGGTGCGGGCGTTGCCGAGGTGGAGGGCTCCCGTCGGCGAGGGAGCGAGACGTGTGGTGCTGCCGGGCATCGCGTGCATTGTCCGTCGAACCGCCGAAAGCGTCCATTCAAGGCGTGTTTCCCCTTGTGCCGATGCGGAAATGGGGGTGGAGCGTCTTTGAAGCCCGGTGACGGCGAGAAATCGAAAGCGGCGTTCGCGAGTCTGACGGATGAACTGTCCGAGGCTCCGAAGGCGGTCGTCGCGACGTCCAAATGGACGCGCGTCGTGCGCCACGGCATGCTCGCCGCGTTGGGAATCGTGCCCTTGGCGCTCGCCGTCAAGGCGTTCCGTACGGCCGGCCTCGAACTGACGGTGCTTCTCGCACCATTCTCGGTGCTCGCGCTCATCGTCGGGATGGCGCTGTCGTACTGGTATCACCGCGACGCGCAGCGCTCGCGCGACGCCCTCGACGCCGAACACGCCCGCCGCGCCGTGCTATTGCGGCACATCGCGCATCTCGAAGCTCTCGTCGACGCGTGCCGCGACGTCGGAGCGGCCGGACCGGGTCGCGCGCTCTTCGCGAGTCTCGCGCATCAGTCGCGCCGACTCGGCGAAGGGGACGGAGCCGCCGTCCTGGTCGGAACGCGCGAGTCGATGCGGGTCGTCGCGTCCGAAGGTGCGGCGGCCGACGCCGCGGCCCAACTGTTGTCCGCACTGGCCGAACGCCCCTTCGCGGCCGACGAGCCGATGCGTGCTTCGTCGAACGTCGACGTCCGTCGCGCGCTCGGGGACGCGGTCGCGGAGCGCTGCGGTGCGCCCGGGTCTTTCGTCGCGGTGCCGATGACCGTCAACGGTCGCCGCATCGGATGGATCGCGGTTCTTCGCACGCGGGAGTCGACGAATGTCGACGACTTCGCGACCGCCCGCAGCCTGTCCGCGATCGCGTGCATCGCGTCGAGTCTTTTGGCCGCGACGCGCGCCAACCGCAAACTCAAGCAGTCGAACGCCCGCCTCAAGACGTCGATGTCCGAACTTGCGCGTACGCAGAACAGCCTCGTACGCGGAGAGAAGTTGCGCGCCGTCGGAGAACTGGTTTCCGGCGTCGCGCACGAGTTGACGAACCCGCTCGCGGCGTTGTCGGGCTACGCGCAACTCCTCGCGATGGACCCGGTGGTGAACGACGGCCCACGCCGTCGTTGGATGGAAGAGATCGAACGGGAGGTACAGCGGGCAACGGCGGTGCTGCGTAATCTCGCCACGTTCGCCCGAAGGTCTTCGGGCCCGGATCGTCCGGCTCCGATCTCCGATACCGTGGCCGCCACGCTCGCGCTCAAGGCTTACGACACGCGCAAGGCGGGGATCCTCGTGCGGAACGACGTCCCCGACGGACTCCCGATGCCCGTCATGGGGTCGCAGGCGCTGAGTCAGGTGTTGCTGAATCTCGTGAACAACGCGATCGCGGCGACCGAAGGCCGGGATCAGCGCGAACTACGCATCGGCGCCCGGCGCGACGGAAACAACATCGTTCTCGAAATCGCCGACACGGGCGTCGGTATCGCTCCCGAACGCCTGCCCCACATTTTCGAGCCCTTCTTCACGACCCGCAACCGCGGCGACGCGATCGGACTCGGCCTGACCACCGCGCGTCAGGTGATGACCGACGCGGGTGGTGCGATCGACGTCGCGAGCGTGCCCGGCTGCGGCACCACGTTCCGCGTCGTCGTTCCCGTGATCGACTAGGTGTCGCTCACTTCGTGTGCTGAAGCCGCAGGAGTTGCCCCTGCAGGACTTCAAGCGTCTTTCCGAACTCAGCGCTGAGCCCCAGTTGGCGGATCGGGAATTCGCGGAACGACGCGAGATGCTGTTCCACGATGCCGACGATGGGCGTCAGGATCCACGTCTTGCGTTCGGCCAGCTGGCGATTGACGTCGCCCCATTGGCGCTCGTAGGGATCCATCAGAAGGTTGGTGATCTGCGGGCGTCCGAGATTTTCCAACGGGTCGTCCCAGTGCCCGTCGTATTTCGCGGAGAACGTCAGTTTGAACTGGCGGAAACGGATCGCCGTGAGGACGGTCTCGTCGTAGTAGAAGACGAATTCGCGCGCCGACTTCTCGGTCTTGCCCGTGAAGAACGCCGTTTGGTCGACACCGTCGAGGTGGACTTTGTAGTCGCGATCGCCGTACTTCGCGCCCTTCTTCAGTTTGGCGACGACGTCAGATTCACCCGCGGCGGCCGCGATCGTCGGAAGCACGTCGAGGCTTGAAACGATTTCCGCGCTGACGCGACCACCCGGTGCACCCGGCCACCGAAGGACGGTGGGGACGCGCATGCCGCCTTCCCACGTGGTGCCCTTGTCGCCGCGGAACGGCGACGTGCCTCCCTGCGGCCACATGTATTGGTACGCCCCGTTGTCGGTCGTCCAAATCACGATCGTGTTCTTGGCGAGGCCCGTTTCGTCGAGCTTGTTCAGCAGTTGCCCGACGTGGTCGTCGTGCTCCTTGAGCGCGTCGCCGTAGATGTCCTCATGTCCGGCGCGCGACTTGCCTTGCGATTCCTTCTTGAGGTGGAGGAACACGTGCAGCCGCGACGCCGCATGCCAAAGGAAGAACGGCGTCTTGTCCTTCGCGCGGCGATCGAGGAAGTCGAGCGACTTCGCGGTGATCTCGTCGTCGAACGTCTCCATCCGTTTCGTCGTAAGCGGACCTT
>JAFMJN010000288.1 GCA_017853435.1 Planctomycetota bacterium
CCGCGTTCATGGCGCAAACGCCGTGCTCGGACTGCGGCGGCGCGCGTCTGCGCAAGGAAGCCTTGGCGGTCTCCTTCCGCGGGCGTCACATCGGCGATCTCGGCCGCATGACCGTCGAAGACCTCCGCGCGTTCCTCGCGGACGTTCAGTTCGACCCGCGCGAAGCGCCCATCGGCGAACCCGTCCTGAAGGAACTCGCGAACCGTCTGCGCTTTCTGATGGACGTCGGATTGGGCTACCTGTCGATGGATCGCGGCGTGTCGACGTTGTCGGGTGGTGAGTCGCAGCGCATCCGACTCGCGACGCAAGTCGGCGCGGGATTGCGCGGCATCCTCTACGTCCTCGACGAACCTTCGATCGGTCTGCACCAGCGCGACAATCGTCGTCTCATCGATACGCTCGAAAGGCTGCGCGACGTCGGCAACACGGTGATCGTGGTCGAACACGACCGCGAGACGATGGAAGCGTCCGATTACGTCGTCGACGTCGGGCCGGGCGCCGGACGCCACGGCGGCGAAATCGTCGCCGAAGGTTCGCTGAAAACCGTAATGGACCATCCGCGCAGCCTGACGGGAGCCTTCCTGTCGGGGCGCGAGGCCATCACGCCGCCCAAGACCCGGCGGTCCGCGGGAGACCGACGCCTCGTCGTGCGCGGCGCGCGCGCCCACAACCTGACCGATATCGACGTCGCGTTCCCGCTCGGCGTGCTCACGGCGGTGACGGGCGTTTCGGGTTCGGGCAAGAGCACCCTCGTCAACGACATCCTCAAGAAGGCGTTGGCGATGAAGCTGCACCGGGCCGAGGACGTCCCGGGCGAACACGACGGCGTCGAGGGGATCGAGCACCTCGACAAGGTGATCGAGATCGATCAGTCTCCGATCGGTCGAACGCCGCGGTCGAATCCCGCGACGTACACGAAGGTCTTCGACGAGATCCGCACCCTCTTCGCGGAACTCGAGGAATCGAAGGCGCGCGGTTGGGCGCCCGGACGTTTCTCGTTCAACGTCAAGGGCGGACGCTGCGAGGCGTGCGGCGGTGCGGGCGTGAAGGTCGTCGAGATGCAGTTCCTCGCCGACGTCGAAGTGCCCTGCGACGTGTGCGACGGACGTCGCTTCAACCCCGAAACTCTCGCGGTGAAGTATCGCGGCAAGTCCGTGAACGACATCCTCGACATGACGATCGACGAGGCGCTCGCCTTCTTCGCGAATCACGTGAAGATCCGACGCGGACTCGAAATGCTGTCGAAGGTCGGGCTCGGCTACGTGGCGCTCGGACAGCCGTCGACCACGTTGTCGGGCGGCGAAGCCCAGCGCGTGAAACTGGCCAGTCAGCTGCAGCGTCCGCCCACGGGCCGCACGATCTACATCCTCGACGAGCCCACGACCGGCCTGCACTTCCTCGACGTCCGCCGGCTTCTCGACGCCCTGCATGCTTTGGTCGACGCCGGAAACTCCGTGGTCGTCATCGAGCACCACCTCGACGTGATCGCCTCGGCCGACTGGATCGTGGACATGGGGCCGGAAGGTGGGAAGGGCGGCGGCCGTCTCGTCTATTCGGGGCCTTACGAGGGCATCCTGACCCACCCGGCGAGTGCGACCGGCGCCATGTTGGTCGAAGCCGCGAAGCCGCCGAAGCCCGTGAGCGATGCGACTCGCGAAATCCGCGACACCGCGGTCGACGGCGACATCGTTCTGAAGGGCGCGAAACTCAACAATCTGAAGGACATCTCCGTCCGATTCCCCGCCGGTGCGATGACCGTGGTCACCGGGCCGTCCGGTTCCGGCAAGACGTCGCTCGTCTTCGACACGCTCTTCGCGGAAGGCCAACGGCGCTTCGTCGAGTGCCTGTCGACCTACGCCCGTCAGTTCCTCGGGCGCATGGAGCGTCCGCCGATCGATTCGCTCGAGGGGTTGGCACCCGCCATCGCCATCGATCAGAAGAACACGAGCCGCAATCCCCGATCGACGGTCGCCACCACCACCGAGATCCACGATTACTTCCGACTTCTGTGGTCGCGGGTGGGGGTGCCCCATTGCCCGACCTGCGGCGTCGAAACGCGCGGGACATCGCCCGATCGCATCGTGAAGGCGTTGCTCGCGGGAGGGGAGGCGAAGGGGCGCATCCTCGCACCGCTCTTCATGAAGGGCGGCGCGCTCGACCTGGCGGCGTCGAAGGCGTCCGAGGTCGCGGGGTTGGTCAAGCCCGCCGTCGAGGCCGGTTTCCTCCGATTGCTCGTCGACGGGGAAGAGGTGCGTCTCGACGCGCCGTTGCCTTCCCTCGGCAAGGCGAAGGAAGTCTTCCTCGTCGTGGATCGTGCGGTGGTTTCGGAGAAGACGCGTGGTCGCCTTCTCGATTCCGTCTCGCAGGCGCTCTTCCAAGGGCGCGGTGCCATGGCGTTCGAAGCCGTCGACGGCACACGTCGTTGGTTCACCGAAAAGCCCGCCTGCGTTCCCTGCGGCTTCGTCCTCGGCGACGATCTGACCCCGCGTCACTTTTCGTTCAACGCCCATGTCGGTGCCTGTGAAACGTGCCACGGACTCGGCGTCGAACTCAGCTGCGATCCGGATCGACTGATCGCCCATCCGGACCTCCCGCTCTTCGACGGAGCGTTCGTCGACAAGCCGGGCGATTTCCTCGCTCGAAGCGACGGGTGGTTCAAGGGTGTCGTCGAACGCCTCGCGAAGGCGCGCGGTGTGAATCTGAAGAAGCCGTGGTCCACGCTGCCCGCCGCGTTCCGCAAGGCGGCGCTGCACGGGTCGGACGACCCGCTCGACGTCACCTTCGAATCGTCGTCGGCCGTCTCCGAATCGTCGTGGTCGGTGACCACGAAGTGGAAGGGATTCTGCGCCTACGTCGAAGACTGGTATTCGAACTCCGAAGACGAGGAATGGCGGGAAATCCTCGGGCGCGTGATGCGCAGCGAGACGTGCCGCGGGTGCCGCGGCGAGCGTCTGCGGCCCGCCTACCGAGCCGTGCGTTTCGCGGCGAAGACCATCGCCGAAGCGTCGCGGATGACCGTGGACGG
>JAFMJN010000289.1 GCA_017853435.1 Planctomycetota bacterium
GTGTCGACGGCTCCCCGGGTCGTTCCGGAACGGGACGTGGCGCTACGCCTTCTCGCGGTGCTCCTGCAGCCATCATCGCCGCACGTGCCGCGGGTAGACGCGCCCGTCGCAGCGCTTCGCTAGTCGCGGCCCCCCAATCGAACGACGACGCGTCGAAAAGGGTGACGCCTCCGCGATGATTGCGTGCACGGAAGCCGTCGTCGGGTTTGTCGCGCGTTTGCGTTCCCGAGCCGCGCGCGGCACCGACGACGAGAGCGGTATGCCGCCACGAAACGCCGGAAGGGAACCAACCCGTCGCGGCATGGCCGCGGACGCGTAGCGGAACGCCCGACGCCTCGAGTTCCACGAGAGCGACCGTGTTCAAGCCCGCACACGCCACAGCGACCGACATCCCGTCCGGAGCCACCGCGAGCGCGTCGGGGAGCACTCCGTACGGGAGGTCCTCCGACGGGCGCAAGTCCAGCGAGCCCGTCCGACGACCGGTCGACGTGTCGTACGCCTCGATCCGATCGTCACCGGAAGCCGCGACGAGCAGCGTCCGCCCGTCGGCGGCGAGCGCCAAGGCCGACGGCTGCAAACCCGTGTCGAACGTCATCGCCTCCGAGTCGGCGGCCCCGTCGGTCAACGCCAAACGCGTCACGGTCGCCGAATGCGGAACGCCACGGACATCCACCAGCACCTGCTCACCGGCCGATTCCGCGGTCACCGCACCCGCATGCGGAACACGCCCTCCGAAGTCCGCGACGAAGGCGATCGTCCCGTCGTGCGAGAGGACGACGTCCGTCGGGCAAACGCCCGTCGCCAGTCGACGCGTGATCTCGCCGGTCGCGAGATCGAGCCGAACGAGCAGTCGACTCTTCGACCAAGTGACCCACGCCGCCGCGCCGTCCGGCGCAAAGGCGACGTCGAGGGGCGCGGGATCTCCACCGCTCGGCGACTTCCACGTGAACGTCCGTCCCCACTCGGGCAGGCCGTCCGCGCCGAGGACCGCCTCGCGCACGACGCGCTTCGCCCCCGTCACGAGAATCCGCTTACCGTCCGGTGCCACCGCGAGCCCACGGGCGGCACAACCGTCCACCTGCATCGGCAGGATCTTGCGCACCGCGAGAGTCGTGGGATCGAGGACGACGAAGCCCCCGACATCCTTCACGTACAGAGACCGCCCATCGGGGGCATGAGCGACCGCCAATACGCGGCGACAGGGTTCTTCGAACGTCCCGTCGCTGCGGATCCACTGTCCGGAGGCGGACAAGCGCGCCCCCTCCAAGACGTCACCCGCACGGTGATCGTCGAGACCATCGTTATCGGACACACACGCACCCGCCGTCGCGAGCACGATCCCCGCAGCGATTCGTGAGAGGCGCTTCATGGGGCGCATCGTAAAGGATGAGCCCGCTCCCGGCCGATCGCGCGCCGGGTGCTAAAACACGCATGGACGATGGCCTCACCCAACTCCCCGAAGTCCCTTTGGCGTTTGGTCGACGGTAAGCCCGGCCATATGAAGCAGACGTCCGCGTTGGCGTCCGCGATTGCTCGACGTGCGGGGTTGACCGTCGTCGACATCCCGGCGGTCGCGGGGATCGGCGCTTGGTGGGACGCGCTCGTGGGACGCTTTCCCGCGGGGGCGTCGCTCCCGACGCCCGCGCTCGTCCTCGGCGCCGGACACGCCACCCATGCATCCTTGGTGGCGGCGCGACGTGCGACCGGCGCCCCCGTCGTCGTCGTCATGTCTCCGTCGGTGCCTGCGGGCTGGTTCGATCTCGTCGTCGCTCCCCGTCACGACGGAGCGATCGACGGCCCACGCGTCCTGACGACTCGCGGCGCATTGGCGCCCTCGCCGCGTCCCGGCACCCACGATCCTCGACGCGGGGTCATCCTCGTCGGCGGACCGTCGCGCCACTTCACCTTCGACGGCGCCTCGATCCAACGTCAGATCGCCTCCCTCGTTCAGCGATTCCCCGACGTCGAGTGGACGTTGTCGACGTCCCGACGGACTCCCGCGGACTGGCTCGCGGGTGTCGTCCCCGCTCCGAACCTCACGGCCCTTTCCCACGAGTCCACTCCGCCGGGTTGGCTCGAAGAGACCTTCGCCGACGCGCGTTACGCCTGCGTCACCCCCGATTCGGTGTCGATGGTCTACGAAGCGTTGACGGCGGGATGTCGAACGGTGCTGTTTTCGGCGGCGCCCATCCGAGGTTCGAAGATCGCCGAAGGCATCGACGAGCTGGTATCGGAACGACGCCTCATCGCGGGAATCCCGGAACGGCACGACCCGCGACTTGACTCCGCCCCCGTGCCCCTCGACGAAGCCGCGCGTTGCGCGGACGTCATCATCGAGAGATTCCTGCGATGAAGCGGCTCGTCGTCGTCCAAGTTCTTCCGGCCCTCGATGCGGGAGGCGTGGAGCGAGGCACCCTCGAAATCGGTCGGGCGCTCGTGGCGGAAGGTCATCGATCCATCGTCGTATCCGCAGGTGGCCGCCTCGAATCGACGCTTTGTTCCGAAGGCAGCGAGCACGTTTCCCTCCCCATCGGCGTGAAATCGCCGCTGACGTTCCTGCGATGCGTTGGACCGTTGCGCCGACTTCTCGCGTCGACGAACGCCGACATCCTCCACGTTCGGAGTCGAATGCCCGGGTGGGTCGCCTGGTGGGCGTGGCTCGGTATGGACGCCGCGCATCGTCCGCGTTTCATGACGACCTATCATGGAACCTACACTCCGGGTCTTTGGTCGAGCATCATGACCAAAGGTGAGAAGGTCATCGCCGTTTCGGAAACGATCCGATCCCACATCGCGACCCATTATCCGGGCACGCCGTCGAACGACGTGACGGTGATTCACCGAGGCGTCGATCCGACGGAGTTCCCTCGCGGCTACGTACCGCCGCCCGATATCCGCGAAGCCTTCTTCAAGGCTCACCCGCTCACCCGCAACCGCCGCCGCCTCCTGCTCCCCGCTCGGCTGACGCGATGGAAGGGTCAGGAGGACTTCCTCGACCTGCTCGCAAATCTCGTCGCACGCGG
>JAFMJN010000290.1 GCA_017853435.1 Planctomycetota bacterium
CACGTACGTGCCGCCCACTGCGACGTTCGGAACCACTGTCAGCGACCACACGTTGTCACCCGCCGTCGTGTCGCCGTTCGTGCCGTCGTCGTACATGACTTGGCCCGCCGCGCCACCGATGTTGGTGGTGTTGATCGTGACGCTACCGGGAGTTGCAGCCGCCCCGGGAACCGTGGCGTTGTTCGAGACGGCACAAGTCACCAGCATGCTGGTGCCGTTGAGGCCGAAAGCGGGTGCCACCGATGCGGACGCGACGTAGGCCGGGGGGGCGTCGTAGACGACGCGAAGAACCGGAACGAAGGCGGTCACGCTGCCCGTCGTCGTCGTGGTGCACGCCGTCGTCGCCGTCGAACGCACGGCGCGCGTGAGCGCGGTGGTCGCCGACGAGCAGTCGATGTTCGTGCCGGTGATGGCGGTACCACACTTCTGCCAATCGATGCAGAGGTCCGATCCGCTCGCCGGGTTGTAGTTGATCGGCGTGGTCAGCGTGACTTCGATCCATCCCGTTCCGTCACCCGGCGTCGCCGTTCCGGCCGGAACCGTGAAGGATCCGTTGTAGCCGACGGTGAAGTCGGCACCTTGGTTGGTGGCGAATGCCGTGGAAGGGGTGGTGGCGTTCGACGGGGACGTCGAGAAGCCGAGTCGCAGCGAAGACAGCGTGGTGGTCGGCCACGAGTAGGACACCGTCGGAGTGCTTGCACTCGGAATGAAACGCCACGCGACCTTCTTGATCGTGATCGGGCCTTGCGCCGCGAACAGCGAGGAGTCGTAGAGGAATTGCGAGCGGACGTTGGCGACGCCCGTGTAGTTTCCGGACGTCGATCCGAGGACCGCCGTGTTGTAGCCCGGAACCAAGGTCTGCGTGTATTCCACCGTCTGCGCGGCGGCGAGCGAGGACAAGACCGCGATAGCGGCGGGCAAGAAAGACTTCTTCACGTTGTGAACTCCAGGGGCATCCGAATCCCGCGAGCCGCGCACTCCGGCGGCCCGTCATCGGCGGGATGCTACACGGATCCGTCCGGACTTGTCCATCATTCGGTGGCATTTCCGCGCCCTCCGCCCGGCCGTCGGAGTACCGCGAATCGCGGAGGCGTCAAGACGGCGCGACGCCCTCGTCGCGATAAGTGCTTGATGCGCGCACCTTTGCCCCGACACGCTCCGAATGAATCTCCTTTGAGCGGAGTCCGATCCCCGAGTATGCTCCCCGTTGCCATGACGCTCGCCACCGAAATGATTGAGGAAACCGTCCTCGACGGGACGGCCCCCACCGTGTTCGACATGCCTCGCCGGAAGGCCACCGACCCGGACGACAACGACGATCCCGAAGACGAAGTCGACGAGGACAAGGACGGTATGTCCGAAGTCGATGAAGACGGAGACATCATCCAAGACGACGAAGATGACGACGTCGACGACGATGACGACGACGATGATTGGGATGACGACGAAGACGAGGAAGAGGAAGACGACGTCGACGAAGAAGACGACGATGACGATGATTGGGATGACGACGAAGACGAAGAGGACGAAGACGACGACGACGACGAGTAGTACGCTTCCCGTTTCACGCTTTCACGGCCGGTTTCCCGCGGGGAAGCCGGCCTTTTTCATGAATGCCGCCGACGCGGACGGCACGTGCGCGACCGCCTAAAGTCGAACCATGGCGATCTTCGGCATTCTCGCGCTCGTCCTGCTGATCTATTTCGTGGCCTACAAGTCCTACGGTGGACTTTTGGCCCGCTGGTTCGGCCTCGACGCGTCGGTGGTGACTCCCGCACACGTCGTCAACGACGGAGAAGATTACGTGCCGACGTCGCGCGGCTATCTGCTCGCGCAACACTTCTCGGCGATCGCGGCGGCGGGGCCGATCGTCGGGCCCATCACGGCGGCCATCGCTTTCGGATGGTTGCCCGCACTCGTGTGGATCGTGGTCGGATCGATCTTCATCGGCGCGATGCACGATTTCGCGTCGCTCGTCGGGTCGGTTCGCCACAAGGCTCAATCCGTGGCGACCATCGTGCGGGACGTGATGCCGGGGCCCGCCTACGGATACTTCCTCGCCTTCGTGTGGTTGGCCCTCGTCTATGTGATCGTGGCGTTTACGGACATCACCGCCGGTGCCTTCACCGACGACCTCCCGCTCGAAGGCGGACGTGTCGTATCGGGAGGCGGGGTGGCGACGGCGAGCCTTCTCTATCTCGTGGTCGGCGTCCTCCTCGGCGTAGCTTTGCGCATGGGGATTCGGCTCGCCCCGGCGGCGTGCCTTTTCGTCCCGCTCGTCGGAGCGGCCATTTGGTGGGGACAGGAATCACCGGTCGTGTTGCCGGGATGGATGGGCGACACGCGGACGGCGTGGAACTACGTGATCCTCGTTTATTGCGCGGTGGCGTCGGTCGTGCCCGTTTGGGCGCTGCTGCAGCCGCGCGGGTTCCTCGGCGGCTTCTTTCTTTACGGGGTCCTCGGGGCGTCGCTGCTCGGGATCGTCATCGGCGGGTTCCGCGGCGAAGGGGCGATCACGTGGCCCGCGTGGATCGGGGCGTCGAGTGAGCGCGTCGGGGAACTTTGGCCGTTCCTCTTCATCACCATCGCCTGCGGCGCGTGCTCGGGTTTTCACGGACTCGTATGTTCCGGCACGACGTCGAAGCAACTCGACAAGGAAACGGATGCCCATGCGGTGGGCTACGGCGGCATGCTCCTCGAAGGGGTCGTCGCCGTGTTGTCCGTTTGTTGCGTGATGTCGCTCGTTCCGGGCGACGCCGCGTCGAAGATGAATCCGGACAAGATCTACGCTCTCGGGGTCGCGGCGTTCGTCGAGACGTTCGGCATTCGACCCGAACTCGCCGTTTCGTTCGCATTGCTCGCGTTCACCACGTTCGTCTACGACACCCTCGACGTGGCCACGCGACTCTGCCGCTACATCTTCCAAGAGTTGACGGGGATTCGCGGACGTCTCGGTGCCGTCTTGGGGACCGTCGCGACGCTCGCCCTCCCCGCGTGGTTCATGTCGGTGCGGATGTC
>JAFMJN010000062.1 GCA_017853435.1 Planctomycetota bacterium
ATTCGCTAAGTCTCGGCGTTTCGGCCCAAGCCAGTGCCAGAATGCTGCCAACTTCCCGCGGGCAATAAACCACCGATCGTCGGCTCAGGGAGGCCGTCCATCCCCGGGGTCAAGTCCCTTGCAGGTTCGGCGAGGCGCAGATTCCCAACCGCCCCACGAGGTCACAGTTCGACCGCCTCCATGGCTCCTCGGTCAGCGCTCTACCGAGATGTGCGGGTGCGCCGCAGCGGACCGCGAACCCACTCCTACCGCGACGCTGCATGAGATCGGTGCGTCTGACAACCTGAAAACTTAAGGCCGACTGTCCGGAATCGATGAGAGGAGCTCTGCCTCCATCGTACAGATCAGATGACTTCAGGACCTCCACGGCGCGCGAAAGGGACCGGAATCTATGCGCAGGACGGCGCCTTTCGCTCCGGATGAGCGTCTGCACCACACGGGGTCGGCGTCCGTGACTTCACTTTCGAGGCTTGCTCAGGGTTCATTCGCATTATGGCCTGCCGGTTCGCAGAACTGACCTGACCCGCGGACATTGGTCCGGGTCACAAGGTTGTCGTTCAGGTCGTAGACCATGACGGTGTCAAGATAGGTCGGCGACCCCCCGCCTGTCAAACGGCGACGGATTTTAGTGGTACGCCCGAACTCGTCGTAGAGGGCGGCTACGACGTTCCCGTTAGGGTCTGTGGTCGTCCTGACGCGCCCAAAGCCGTCCACTGCGAAGGTGGTCGTGAGGGCGGTGTCGGAGCCCCCACCCCGTTGGCTCTCTGAGGTGAGGTAGCCGTCCCCATCGTAGGCGTACTCCACGACATAGGACTTGGTGGTCCCCCCTTCGGACTCATCGGCAGTGGTCTTGGTGACACGGCCGGCTGCGTCAAGGTGCTTGGTGGTGGTGTTGCCGAGGGCGTCGGTCACCTTCGTCATGCGGCCGGCGGCATCCATGGCGAAGGAGGTGGTGGTGGAGCCTCCCCCGCAGCCGCAGGAGTCGGTCTTTTGGGTGAGGCGGTCGGATTTGTCGTAGGCCATCGTCCCTTGGATGGTCCCGCTGCCGATGTTGTCCGAGAGATTGGCCTTCTTGGCCCAGCGGGAGGTGGTGGTCACACGGTCGTTCTGGTCAAGCGCGTAGGTCGACTCCGTGAGCTTGGCGTTGGAGGAGTTGAACGCCTGAGAGGTGATGGCGTTCGAGTTCTTGTCGAGGGCCGTCACACGGTAGTGGGAGCCTGGGTCGATTGACTTGGTGGTGCGGTCGAAGGAATTCGAAGGCGAATTCAGACCCAACTGTAGATGCGAGCGAGCGACGGGACGTGCTGCGCGGGCTCGTGCAACAGATCCGGTACGATCCGGAGACGGGAGCGGCGGAGGTGACGTTCTTCGGGGTGCCGAGGGTCGACGCGTCAGATGCGCATGTCGACAACAGTCGATCGTCCTCTTACTGCTTGATGGCGGGGGCAGGATTCGAACCTGCGACCTCCGGGTTATGAGCCCGACGAGCTACCAACTGCTCCACCCCGCGGTGGATGGTCAGTTTAAAGCGGATCGGGACGGTTTCAAGGTAGCAATCGGTCGGACCCGGAATAACTCGTCCCGTGCCGACCGGGGCGGTTTCTCACCTACCACGGACGTTCGGTCCACCATTGGGCTACGGCTTGAATCTCTCGATTCCATACGTCCGCGTTCGCGTCGGCTGGAATCGGCGGGAAAGCCGCGGCGAACTCGGGGATTACGAGCCGAATCGATTCGAGGCGACGGGCGACGACGACCGCCGCGTTTCGCCGATGCGCCTCGACGAGCCCTGCGAAGAGCCACGTTGCAACGGCCCGGCCTTCGCGCACGACCGCTCGACGCGCATCGTCTTCGTCGTTGAGCGGCGCGGCGTCGAGGGCTGCAACGACGGCTGCACGGCGTCGATCGTCCCCGGCCGCGCGGCGAAGTCCGTCGAGGTTCCCCGGGATCGCCGTCGCGGGAGCGGATTCGAGAACGTCCAAGATCCTCAGAAACTCCTCGCGATCCGTCGCGAGAGGGCTTTCAGCAAGAACTTCCGCAAGGCGAAAACGGATCAAACCATCGTCGCCGGATCCGGGCGCACGCAAAGCGTTGCGGTACTTCGAAGCCGCCTCCTTGCGTCGACCCACGGCGGCTTCGACACGCCCCGCGGACGCCAGAAAATCACGGTCCGACGCAGGAGCCAATCGGTCGAGGAACGATTTTGCGGCGGCCGGATTGCCTCCGTCGACGAGTGCTTCGAGGCAGCGACGCTCCCAGGTTCGACGCTCGTCCCCGAGCGCTCCGCCCGCCGCCTCGATCGCCGCGATCCAATCGGCGGCGGCATCGGCCGGGCGACCGGAACGCTGAAGGATCTCGCCTCGAAGGAGTCGAAGCCGCCAGTCGTCCGGGCGTACCGAGACCAATACTTGGGCCTGTCTCACACCCTCTACGAGAGATTCGGCGCCTCCGTCGGCGAGAAGAGCTCGGCAAAACTCCTCCCGCAACGTCGCGACGGAATCGAGGGTCCCCGGCGCGGCACTCGGGGACGCGGCCGCATCGAGCGCGGCACGCAGGATCGTCGCGGCAGCGGCGTTGCGCCCGGCTTTTCGTAGTCGAACCCCTTCCCGGGTCAGCAACGCGACGTCGGACGGTGCGACGCGGGCCAACGCGGACGCGAGCTCTCGAACGGCGTCGGCGTCGGACTCGAGGCGCAGCCACCCGACCAAGACGTCCGCGAGTACGGCGCCTCCGGATCGCGGAAGCCCCGCGAGGAAGGTTGATCGTCGCTCCGATGTCGGCGCCAATGCCGGCAACACTTCGGAAAGGGTCGCGACCACCTTACCCGCGGACGCGACGCCGACGGCGTCCTTGCCCGCCGCGTCGAGAAGCGCGCGCGCCGCAAGCTCCGAAGCCGGTCCTTGACGCACGGCGACGGATGCGAGGCTGTTCACCACGTCGTCCGGCCACGAACCGAGCTGTGCAAGTGCCCGCACGATCGCCACTTGGGTTTCGGGGCGCGTCTCGACGTCGAGCGCCTGCGCGAGCCGCGGAGCGGCGGCGACTTGACGGCCGTACGCGAGAATTCGAGCCGCGGTGCCGCGGACCTGCCAAGCGGGATCGCCGAGCGCGGCGATGATCGTTCCGAAACCCGCACCGAGCGAGTAAAGAGTCGTGATGCACTCTTCACGCGTTGCGAGACCGGATTCTCCGGAAGGGGTCGATCGATAAAGGTCTTCAACGAGGCGTGCGTCGTCGCGCCCCCCGGTTTGAGAAAGTGCGGACAACGCAGCCACCGCCAACGCGGGATCGGAGGCGCCGAGACGCGCACGGGCTTCGGGAGCGACGACGCCCCGCAACTTGTCGCGACCCTCGGCGAGCGAACCCGCCGCTCTCAACCTGAGCGCGACGGTTTCGGCATCGGATTCATCCGCGAGTCGAGCGACGAGGTCGTTCACGGCCTGCGCGACGACGTCGGGAGCGGCGTCGCGCAGCGCGGGAAAACGCGATGCCGCGTAGCGACGAATACTGGACTCAGGATATCGATTGCGGTCGAGCCAATCGACCGGGGGCTGCGATGCGGCGATGGCGCGCTCGACCCCGCGCTGCGCTTCACGGAAGAACCGACGGTCTTTCTCGCGTAGGGCCGACTGGAACAAGTCCACGTCGTCGAACCCCTGCGGATGCGACTTCCGGAATCCGTCGAGCCATTCGGCCCAGGCGTCGACCGATTTGAAGTCGTGGAAAGTCATGCGCTCGAGCGTCGCTTGGACTTCCGCCTCGTAGGCCGCGAGAGGCGAATCCTTCAACGCGCGGATGAGAATGTCCGCGGACGAAATGCGCTCTTCGGGCAGATCGGAGACCTCGGCGAACAACCGCAAAGTGGCGGCCACGTCCGCCTTCGCGGTGGGATCATGCATCCGGGCGATGAGTTCATCTTCGATCGGGGCCGTACGGTCGAACTCGCGCAATTGCTCTTCGATCCAACGATCGCGAGGGCCCGCGCCGCCGCGATAGTTCGCGTAGAACGACGGTAGAATCGTGCGATCGCCCGCGAACACGAACGAAGCTCCGATGCCGCGCCATGCGGCTTCGGGCAACGCGATCTCGTCGAGCAAGGTGCGAAGTCGTTCGGACCCGTTCGCCAGCCCACGGATGGCCGATGCCCGCAGGCTCGCTTGTTCGACGCCGCTCGAACGGCGCAACTCGGTCACGAGGCGGTCGAGCTCTCCCCCGCGGGTTGCGGGCCCGGATTCCGCGACCGGACGCGTTTCCTGCGCCGCCGCGAAAGCGACGAGCAACAGGGGCGCAACGAGGCGCCGGACGGTGTCCCCCACGGTCATGACGTCATGTTAACGCGACGACGGCGGCGGTTACGTGTTCGAGGTCCGACTCCGCATCGACGATCACGTGGCAGACGCCCCGATAAACGCCGTCGCGGTCGGCGAACATCGCGCGGGCCTCGTCGACCGGACCGAAGGCCGTCAGCGGGGGTCGAATCGCATCGGCGTTCGCGAGCCGTGAGGCCGCGACGTCCGCCCGTAGCCTCAGGTAGACGACCCGCCCCGCCGCCCGCATGCGAAGGCGGTTTTCCGGATCGAGGACCACACCGCCGCCGGTCGCGATGACGGAGGGCGGCTCCGACAGCAGTCGATCGAGCACAACGGACTCGGCGCGCCTGAAGGCGCTCCAACCTTCGCGGCGAACGAACTCCGAGATCTCCACGCCCTGCTCCGCGGCGAAGCGAACATCCGCATCGACGAACCGCGCGCCGATCGTTTCCGCCACGCGGCGCCCGACGGTGGTCTTTCCGCTGCAGCGGAGGCCGACGAGAATCAGGTGGCTCGCGAGAACGCCCATGAGACCGCCTCGTGCCAAAGTTCCGACGACGCGGGCGTCAGCCCGGCCCAGAAGTGATGGAGCTGCGCGAGCCCCTGCGCCTCGTACATCGCCTCACCCGGAATCACGTGCATGCCGGCGTTTCGGGCGGATGCCGTGAGACGCGTTTCGCGAGGCGCATAGTTCGTTTCGAATACGATCGCTCCGGGCCTCAACCACGCGAGAGAGACGGCGTCCCCGTCGGGATCGCGCGTCGAGCCCGCGGGCGTCGCGTTCACGACGAGATCGAATCCCGCATCCGGAATCGCGCGCGGACCGAGGCACGGGATCCCGAACGTCTCGGCGACGGGTGCCGCCTTCCAACCGTCACGCGCCGCGAGCGTCACGTCGATTCCGAGCGAGCGCAAACCGAACACCGCGGCACGGCCCGCACCACCGGCCCCGACGACGAGCGCGCGCACGTCGCGAGGATCACGACCGATCGTCGCGAGCATCGCCCGCGTGGGTGCGGCGATACCGTCCGCATCGGTGTTGTAGGCGACCCACTTTCCGTGCTCGTGGACGAGCGTGTTGGCGGCCCCGATCATACGGGCGCGCGGCGACACCTCGTCGACGGCCTCGAGCGCGGCCGCCTTGAACGGCGTCGTCACGCTGAAGCCGCGGATGCCGAGCATCGACGCGGCTTCGCGCAGCCCGACGAGAGCGGGCGTCGTCAACGACACGTAGGACGCGGGCACGCCGGCCGTACGGAAGAAGCGATTCCACGCGATCGGTCCGATGCTCTCGTACGCGGAAGATCCGACCACCGCGTACGTCGCCGACGGCGGCGTGTCGGGGCCCGGTGCGTAGAACCGCATGAGATCTTCGAGCGAGGGAATCCCGTCGAAGACGGACGTGCCGCCGACGGATGCCTCCGAAGAACCCGCGGTCGCGTAGGTCCATGCGGATCCCAACTTCGACGCCAACACGCGCGTGACGAGACCGGTCGGTCCGGTGCCGACGAACGTCAACATGCCGCGGTGACGACGCAACGTCATCGCGACAGCGACGATGTCGGTCAGCGTTCGCAAGCGCGCGGCGATCTTGACCATCGCGACGCCCGGGCCCGCGCGCAGTCGCGTCGCGAGCGCATCGAGATCGGAGGGAACGATCTCGAAGTCGTGGTGGGAGGCGACGATTTTCGCGGCACCGAAAGAACCCGCCGATTCGATGACGTCCGACTCGACGTCGACGTAGGCGGCCCCGGCGGCGGCGGCCGCACGCAACATCTCGAAGCGAGCGGTTTCCGGACCGCGGAATTTCCCGCCGTCGCGCGGTCGTCGACACGTCGCGATGATCGGCAGTGGAGGATCCGCGAAGACGCCCGCGTCGAATGTCGATAAAAAGTCGAGTCGAACTTCCGCGAGAAGTCGACCCGGCGTCGCTTGCGACGTTTCGGCGAGACGAACGAGCGTTTCGCGGACGGACTCCGGGCAGGACTCCGCCACGACGGCGACACGAATCATGAATTCCCCGGTTCGTTGAGCACGCGGCGGACGGACGAAGCCTTGGCCCCGTCGGGACGCGCCGCGGCGACACGGACGAGCGCTTCGGAAAGAGCCGCGTAGAACGCGGCGTCGGCATCGCCGAGATCGCGACGCAACGCGCGTATGTGGGCGGCGACCGTTTCGGCGTCGCCGCGCACGACGGGCCCCGTCAACGCGGCCGACGGTCCGGTGCGTCCGGCGTTCGCGACGGCGCCCTCGGCGAGCGTGGCCAAGGCGCGGCGCGCGAGTTCTTCGGGGATGCCCGCCCGCATGAGCGCGCGCATCCCGAGATCGAACACGGCGAGGATGCCGTTGCCCGCGGCCGCCGCCCCCGCGTGATAGGTATCGCGACGACGACCGTCGAGGCTCGCGGGTCGTCCGTTGACGGCGCGCGCGAGGGATTCGAGACGCGGGAGGTCCGCGGGGTCCGATTCGATCGCCACCAACGCCCCGTCGAGGCCGGAGGGGCCGAGGTCACGCACCGGAAGACTCCGCAACGGATGCCACGCGGCCGTGCGCGCCCCGCGCGCGGCCAACGGGTCGAGCACCGATCGCCCCTTGGCACCGCAAACGTGGAAGGCCAGCGTCGTGGGTGCCGCGGGAGTCCCTTCGGCGAGTGCCGTCGCGACGTCGACGAGTCGATCGTCCGGAACCGCGATGATCACGAGCGACGCCATGCCGAGGGCGGCCGCATGCGGCACGACGGGCACGTCACCGAGCGCGGCGGCGACCGCGCGACGATTCTCGGGCGAACCGCCGACGATGGCCGCGAGACGGTGCCCCGCGCGCGTCAGCCCGCGCGCGAGACTACACCCCGCCCGGCCCGGCCCGACGAGGACGATGTTCTCGCGGGTGGTCACCGTCGTCGGCCTCCGCGATACGTCGCGGTACGGAACGTCCGACACTGCGGTTGCCCCGCGATGAGCCGCGCTTCGAGGTCCGCCGCTTCCTGTGCGTTGGCACAGGCGAACCACCACGTCGAACCGCTACCCGACAGCGTCGGCGCACGTCCGGCGACGTCGGTCAGACGCGATCGGGTTTCCGCGAGCCATGGGAACGCCGACAAAGCGGCCGCCTCGAGGCGATTCGGAGATTCCGGGATCGGCTTGCCGGCGGCGAGCGCCTCCAGCAACGCATGGGGTTCTCGGGGCGGCGATCCGTCGAGTCGAAGGGCCGCGTAAACCTCCGCCGTGGGACACGGTTGGTCGGAGAGGGCGAGCACGTAGTAACGCGCACTGCGGGTCTCGCACGGCGCGACGATTTCTCCGCGCCCGGTGCATCGCGCGGTGCCCCCGGTCACGAAGAACGCGACGTCGCTCCCGACCTCGGCCGCGATCGCGCGGCGAACGTCGTCCGACGCGTCGACGCCGTGCAACGCGAGGACGAGATCCAAGGTGGCCACCGCGTCGGACGAACCGGCGCCGAGGCCGGTACCGGGCGGCACCATCTTCGTCAGGAACACGCGGGCGGGCAGCGGACGCCCGAGCACGCGTTCCGCCACCCGGACGATCTTGAAGCACGTGTTGCCTTCGTTCGAAGGCACGTCGTGTCGATTCGACTCGACCGTGAGTTCCGCGGCCTCCGACACGCCGACGAGATCGCCGACGGCGATGGTCTCCATCACGGTGTCGATTTCGTGGTACCCGTCCGAGCGCTTCCCGCGTATTTCGAGAAACAGGTTCAGTTTCGCGGGGGCGAACTTCGTCAGGGTGGATTCCACGCCCCCATGAATAACCGTTGCCGCCGGGCACGTTAAGTCCCTCACGAACGGCACTTTGCCCGGCTTGCGTGGTAACCTCCCTTCGTCGTGAGCCTTCCGACCCGCATCATCGCCGTGATCCCGGCGTTCAGGGAGCCTCGCATGGTCGGGGACGTGGTCGCGTCCGTCCTGCCGCGAGTCACGGAGTGCGTCGTCGTCGACGACGGCTCCGGAGACGGCACCGGGGCCGCCGCACGGGCCGCCGGGGCGCTCGTGGTCACCCACGCGGTCAATCGCGGGCAAGGGGCGGCTCTCATGACGGGTATCCGATGCGCGCTCCGACGCGGCGCCGACATCGTCGTCACCCTCGACGCCGACGGTCAACACGACCCCGCCGACATTCGGGCGCTGGTCGCTCCCATCCTCGCGGATCGAGCGGATGTGGTGCTCGGCTCGCGGTTTCTCGGCCACGCGCACCTGATCCCGCCGATGCGACGACGCCTCCTGCGTGCGGCGGTCGTCTTCACGCGATGGTCGACGGGACTCGACCTCACGGATACGCACAACGGCTTCCGCGCACTCTCGCGGAGGGCGGCGTCCGCGATCGAACTTTCGCAGGACCGCATGGCCCACGCCTCCGAGATCCTCGAGCGGATCGCCGCGCTCGACCTTCGCCACGTCGAAGTTCCGGTCGCGATCCGCTACACCGACTATTCCACCGGCAAAGGACAGTCGGCTTGGGGAGCCTTCCGCATCCTCGTCGATCTCTGGGTCTCGAAGGTGCTGTCGTGACCCCGATCCAGATCCTTCTGCTCGCGGGACTCGGATCCGGCGCCGCACTCACCGCCGCACGATGGAAACGCGGGGATCTCCGCACGGCGTCCGCCTGCGGATGGGGGGCGCTGTGGGCGTCGGGCATGGTTTTGGTCGCGGTCCCCGAATGGGCGAATACCGCGGCGCGCGCGGTGGGGGTCGGTCGAGGTGCGGACCTCGTCACGTACGTCCTTCTCGTCTTCCTGCTCGGCGCGGTCTTCAGACTGATGGTCGTGGTCGACCGCCAACGCCGCGAATTCACGGCGCTCGTCCGCGAACTGGCGCTGAAGGACGTTCCGCCGCGCGAGGCGTCGCCGCCGACGCACGCCGAGGAATCACGCCCCCATGCGTAACGCGCTCGTTCTCGGCGCGATCCTCGTCGCGGCGCTCCTCGTGCGGTCGATCGGTTTCTCGTGGGGCGACGATTTCCCGGGGGGATTCCGTGGCCACCACGTCGACGAATGGACGCACGTCGTCATCGCGGGCACGCTCATCAATCCGAAAGTGCCGCCGCGCTGGCACCCGCAGCCCTACCCCAAAGGACTCGCCGCCCACGTCGCCGTGCCGTTCCTCGTCTCGCGCGCCGCGACGGGGCGCCTGTTCGACACGCGACTACCGTCCGACGAAGCACTGATCAAAACCGCCCGCGCGATCTCGATCGCCTACGGCGTTCTCGCGGTGGCGGTCCTTTGGTGGATCGCCCGAAGACTCTGCGACGACGTGCGTGCCGCGCATTTCACCGCGCTCTGCCTCGCATTGGCACCTCTCGCCGTCATGCAGAGCCATTTCGGCTTGGCGGACTCCCCCGCGCTCTTTTGGTCACTCGCCGCCGCCGCGCTCCTCTACGCGGACATCGAAGACCGCCGACGGGGCGCCCTCGGCGCGGCCGCCTTCGCCGTCGGCATGGCCGTCGGCTTCAAGTTGACGCCGTGGCTTTTGCCCTCGCTTTTCCTGGTGGCGGTTTCGCAGCCCTCGCGCATCGGACGCCTCGCCGCGACCATCGGCGGATGCGTCGCGGGATTCGCCGTGTGCACCTTCCTGTCGATGTCCCCGTTCGACGTGGTCAAATGCTTCGTCGGTGACTCGGTGACGCCGCCGGACCTTCTCGATCCTCGGGACTTCCCTCGGCTTTACGCGATCGAAGTGCTTCCGTCGTTCACGGTGCCCGCGCTCCTCTTGGCCGCCGCCGGCATCCCCGCGCTCTTCCGACCGTCGCGTCACGCGTGGTTCATCGGCGTCGCGATCGCGATTCCGGCGGTGCTCCACATCGCGTGCGCGCTCCCGAAGTTGGCGCCTTTCCCCCGACATCTTCTGCCGCTCTTGCCCGCGCTCGCCCTATTGTTCGGCGCGGCGGCGGTGCGGTCGAAGATCCATGGCATCACCGCGATGATCGCCGTCGGGTATCTGGCGTTCGCCACGCTCGCGACCGAACGACGCTTCGACGACGACCCGCGCTCGCTCGTGCGCGCGCACCTTCGCGCATCGCTTCCGCAAGGCGCGACGGTCCACTGGCCCGCCTACGAAAAGGAACTCGCCGAAGACGGGTTTTCGCCGGCTGCATTCCCCGCGGAGAAAGTCCCGGACGTGATCGTCGCGGAATCGTGGCGCACGAACCACTGGCTTTCGGGAACGGGGCCGCGCGATTCGCGGCCGAAGGACTACCGCCGCGTCTTCGACGGCATGTCGGCCGCCCACCTCGAAGCGTGGCAGGCGCTTTACGACGACCCCGCGCGTTTTTCGAAGAAGGTCGGACGGCGCTTCGACGTCGATCGTCCGCTTCCGGAAGACCGCATGGCCGACGCGCTTCTCGGCGACCGCTCGCGCACCTACGTCGGCGATGTATTGATTTTCGTCAACGCGCGCTGAGATCGACGTTGTCGATGAGCCGGGTCGCGCCGAGCATGGCGGCGACCGCGACGACGTCGGTCGCCTCGGGGGCGGTTCCGGTCACGGCGCGCGGCACGCACGTCGCGGCGTCCACGACGGAGAGATATTGGATCTTGAAGACCCCCGCCCGTTCGACGATGGAAACTCCCGCGGATTCGAGTTCCGCCGTGGTGCGGACGCCCGCGGCGAAGGCGGCCGAAACGGCGTCGAGCGCCCGCTTCAGCGTCGGTGCGGCCGCACGTTCGGCGGGACCGAGATAGGCGTTGCGGCTCGACATCGCGAGACCGTCGGATTCGCGAACCGTCGGGCATGCATGCACGCGGATGTCGAGATCGAGATCGAGGTCGCGCACCATGCGGGTCAGCACGACGACCTGCTGGAAGTCTTTCCTTCCGAGGAAGATGTCGTGGGGTGCCACCTGCATGAGCAGTTTCAGCACCACCGTGAGGACGCCGGTGAAATGTCCCGGGCGCCATGCACCGCAGAGATGTTCGGTGGCGAGGCGTTGCGAAACGACGGTGTCCGCATCCGTCGGGTACATCTCCGCCACGTCCGGAAGGAAGAGCGCATCGCAGCCGCGGGCCGCGAGAAGAGCGGTATCGCGTTCGACGGGACGCGGATAGCGGGTGAAGTCCTCGTTCGGTCCGAATTGAAGCGGATTGACGAAAATGCTGGCGACGACGCGATCGCAGGCGGCGCGCGCCGTGTCGATCAACGCGAGGTGCCCTTCGTGGAGCGCCCCCATCGTCGGCACGAAACCGACGCGCAGTCCTTGCGCTTTCCATGCGGCGACGAGTCGGTGCACGTCCCGACGACCTTTGACGACGTCCATGGTCATGTCAGAGCCAACGGCGCGGGGGCCCGACGAGACGCACCGACGGCGGATCGCCGAGCGGACGCCTCAATTCGGCGATGGTGCGACCGTCGCCCGGCACCGTCCAATCGGATGCGATTTCGTCGGCGGGGATCAGCACGAACGCGCGTTCTTCGAGACGCGGGTGCGGGAGCACCGGGTCGGGAGCGCCGCGGACGTGTTCCCCGACGAGGATGAGATCGATATCGAGCGTGCGCGGCCCGTTCGGGACGCTGCGGATCCGCCCGGCGGCGTGTTCGATCTGCAGGCAGGCCGCGAGGAGATCCGCGGGGTCGAGAGCGACGTCGAACGCCGCGACGGCGTTCAGGTAGTGGTCCTGCGGCGGGCCGCCGACGGGGTCGGTCTCGTAGAGCGACGAACCGGCACGCCACGTCACGCCGGGGAGCGACGCGACTTGTCGGACGCCGAAACGCAGCCATCCGGCACGGTCGCCGACGTTCGAACCGAATGCGATCAGCGTCCGCTGCGGCGACCAGCGGCGGGTGCGGCGTTCCATCATCAGATCACCTCGTCGTCGTCTTCCGCGGGAGCGGCCGCGGCGGGCGCCGCCGGGGCACGGCGCAGCTTGGCGCGCACCCACGCGAGGGGCCCGGAAGCCACGTAGGCGATCATCACCACCGGGATGAGGATGTCGGCCCGCCACATCACCAAGGCACCGGCGAACAGCACGAGCACCAAGAAGCCGAAGGTCTTGCGCTCGCCGAACAAGGCGTTCGTGGCATGGGCGTACTTGAAGCGGCTCACCATCAGAAAGCCGATGGCGGGCACGAGGAACGGCATGGCGTCGACCACCCACGAATGCGCCGTGTCGGGATCGAGCGTGATGTTGAGGAAACCGAGCGCCAAGACGCACGCCGCCGCCGCGGGCGACGGGAGTCCTTTGAAGTGGCGATGGTGTTCTTCACCGACGTCGGTTTCGACGTTGAAGCGGGCGAGCCTGAGGGCCGCGCACGCGACGTAGACGACGGCGAGCACGAGGGCGGCCTTCGGCGTCACCACCCCGGAAGTTTCCGCCATCACTTTGAACAGGAGGGCCGGCGCCGCTCCGAAGGAGATGACGTCGGACAGGGAGTCGATCTGCGCTCCAAAGTCGCTCGCCGCGCCGACCATGCGGGCGATCTTGCCGTCGATCGCGTCGAAGATCATCGCGAGGAGGATGCACCACATCGCCTTCTGATAGAGGCCGAGGCGCACCGGGTCGGTGTTGCCGAGGTGGTTCGAATCCGTCAGGTAGGCGATCGCGAGAAAGCCGCAGAAGAGATTTCCGAGCGTGATGAGCGTCGGAAGCATCTCCACGGGCTTCATCCTGCGGGTCGGGTTCACCTCTGCGGGTCCTTCGACACGCGTCCGATGACGGTCATCCCACCCTTCACTTTGTCACCCACCTTCACGTTGATTTCCGCCCAACGGCCCGCCGGGAGGTAGACCTCCGTGCGCGATCCGAAGCGGATCATTCCGTAGCGTTCGCCCTTCTCGTAAACCCGACCCTTTTCGACCGGGCAGAGGATGCGGCGGGCGATGAGGCCAGCGATCTGGCGGATCATGACGCGTACGCGACCGCCTTCGGGGAGTTCGGCTTCCATTCCGAGGTCGACCGCTTCGTTTTCGTCGGCGCAGCGGAGGTCACGGGCGTCGAGGTAGGCGCCCGGGCGGTGTTCGCAGTGCTCCACCTTGCCGCGCAGCGGCACGCGGTTCACGTGGACGTCGAACACCGAGAGGAAGATGCCCACGCGCTCGGCGGGGCCGCCGATGTAGGGGCACTTCGCCACCTT
>JAFMJN010000063.1 GCA_017853435.1 Planctomycetota bacterium
AGCTCGATGTCGATTTCGGCGTCCGACAACCCGCGCCAATCGACATGGGTGTCGCCATGCGAAAGAACGTCGCAACCGTCGCGTGCGAGCGTCGAGACCGTCGCTGCGTCGAGGGCCGGCTGATGCGCACACCTGTCGTCGGCGGGGAAAATAGGCGCGCGACCGATCAGACCGGTCGAGAGGAAGAGCACCGCACGCCCCCCCGCTCGACGACAGGCCTCATGGGCGGCGACGAACGACGCGTAGCCGTCGTCAAAGGTCGCCATCCAGTCGCCATTTCGGCCGGGCTGTTCGCCGTTCAATCGGCGAAGAAAGGCGTCGATGCCGATCGGATGCCGCCCCGACGCCGCCCAACGTTCGACCATGCGCTCGAAACCACCCCGAGGGAACGCCGTGACGTGCGACGTCTCGGCGAGCGCGTGGAAGGTGAGCACGGGAACGGGAATCATCGACGACTTCGGCCTCTCCGGGGAAGTCTAGTCCGCCGCGGCGAGGGTATCATCACCGGGCGGAAACACTTTCGTCCAAACCCATGCGCCCTCTCTCCTTTTGCATGGTGACGACCTTCTACCCGCCCGAGAACTTCGGCGGCGACGGGATCTTCATCCATCGGCTCGCCAACGCCCTCGCCGAGGACGGGCACGAAGTGGACGTCGTGCACTGCGCGGACAGCTGGAAACTTCTCGGAGGGCGTGACCCCGCGCCCGTGACGAATCATCCGCGCGTCCGTACGCACCCGCTTCGCAGTCCGCTCGGGGCGTTGTCGCCGATCCTCACTCAAGCGACCGGAGCCCCGTGGCTCAAGAAAGGGGCGTTGTCCAAAGTCCTCGCGAAAGGACACGACGTCGTCCACTGGCACAACGTGTCGCTGGTGGGCGGACCGAAGGCGCTTCGCCTCGGACGCGGCATTCGCCTCTACACGACGCACGAACATTGGCTCGTCTGTCCGACGCACGTGCTTTTGAAAAACAACCGCGAACCGTGCGTCGAGAAGGATTGTTTCCGCTGCGTACTCGCGCACCGTCGCCCCCCGCAGCTTTGGCGTGCGACGGGAATGATCGAACGAGAACTGAACAACGTCGACGGATTCATCTCACCGTCGGAGTTCACCCGGAGGCGTCACGAAGCGGAGCTTCCGATCCGAATGGAAGTCATTCCCTACTTCCTGCCCGAACTCCCGACTCCGACGTCGGACGAGGTGCGTACGGCCGACACGATTCTAGAGACCGAGCGCTCTCCGTTCTTCCTCTACGTCGGACGCCTGGAACCTTTGAAGGGTGTCCACACGCTCCTTCCTCTGTTCAAGAAACGGCGGGATCTTCGCTTGCTGATCGCCGGCGACGGATCGGCCGCGGGAGCGTTGAAGGAGGCCGCGGGCGGCGCCGACAACATCCGGTTTCTCGGACCACTTCCCCGCGCCGTCCTTCATCGCTTGAATGAGCGTGCGCGTGCCGTTCTCGTTCCATCGATCTGCTACGAGGTCTTGGGACAGGTGATCATCGAAGGTTTCGCGGCGCGCACACCGGCCGTCGTACGCAATCTCGGCGCACCGCCCGACATCGTCGCCGCATCGGGCGGAGGCCTCACCTACGACGACGATGCCGAATTGGAAAAAGCGTGCGATCTGCTCCGGGACGACACGCCACGTGACCGCATGGGAGACGCAGGGTACGCGTACTACCGCAAGCACTTCACGAAGGAGGCCCATTTCGATGCCTATTTCGGGATGATCCGCCGTATCGCGAGCGAAAAAGGGATCACACTGTGAGTCACGCGGGGCGTATCACGCCGCTACGGCTGTTCCTGGCCGTCTGGCTCTCGGTGGTCCTCGTCACCGCGACGAACATCACGCGCGAGCACTACCCGGCGTTCGCGCTCGTCGACGGTTCCGGATGGCGCTGCGATCGTTACGCGGAGTTTCACTCCGACATCTTCAAGCACACCGACGGTCACTGGTACATCAACAACAACATCGGCGCGTCCACGCTGGCGGCGATTCCCCTCTTCGTCTTCTCGCCGATTCTCGATGCGGTCGAGCGGCGGTCCGTCGAGCGGATCGCCGCGATGGACGCGTCGGGAACGAAAATCGACACGTCCTACAGCACTCCGTGGCCGAATCGCGAGAAGATGTACCGCCTGGCGCGTGAGCGCGGATTGGACATCCGTTTCGGTCTTTCCACCCTCGTCATCGCTCTGCTCCTGATGGCGCCGCTCGCGGGGGCGGTCGCTCTTCTCCTACGCCGATGGTGCGTCGACCGGGGGCTCGGCCCGGACGCCGCGGCCGTCTTCGGATTCGCCTTCGTCGTCGCAACCCCGATGCTGTATCGCGCGGCGACCCTGAATCACAACCTCCTCGTCGCCATCGCGACGATCGGTGCGTGGTGGTTCATCGAACGGACGCCGGGCGCTTTTCTACCCACACGGGCACAACTCCTGCTCGCGGGGGCTTGTTCGGGGGCCGCCGTTCTCTTCGATTACTCGGGCGTCGTCACCGCGCTTTGGGCCGGCACCCTCGTCATCGTAAGGACGGAGGGCGCAAAATTCCGCTTGACGAACGCCGTATGGTTCGCGCTCGGCGCCCTCCCTCCGATCGCGATTCAATTGGGCGCACAAGCGTGGTGCTTCGGCGACCCGTGGCTTCCCCCCGCCCGATGGATGGGTGCGACGTCGTTCTCCGATCGAGGATTCAACGGATTCGACCTACCGGCGGTCGATCTCTTCGTGGCCAATCTCCTCGACCCGCGCTTCGGTCTCCTGCCCTACGCCCCGCTGCTCGTTCTCGGTTTTCTTCCCCCTCCGAAGGGAAGTTGGTTGTCGCGCGACGTGTGGATGCGTGGACTGCTCTTGGTCCTCGGCTATCTGGTGTTCGCTTCGGCGAATCAGTTCGCCCGCATGCAATGGAATACCGGATTCCGCTACCTGTGCCCGGTACTTTTCCCCCTTTGGATCGGCGCCGCCGCCCACCTCAGCACGTGGCGACCGAGCCTTCGACGATGCGTGCTCGTCGTTGCGGCCTTGCACGCGTTCGTTTTGGCCACCTCGAGGACACGGCACGTCGTCGACGACTGGGACAAGGTGGCGGGCGGTGCGTTTCGGCTGCCCATCGTGGACACCCTCGCCCGCACCGCGACCGGCAAAGACCTGAGCCTCGGACTCTCGAACCTCTCGGGAGGTCTCGTCTCACCGGATGCCGCACGCGCGTTCTTGATCGGTGCCTGGCCCTCGGTCATCGCGACCACCCTCGTCGCGTGGGCGTGCTGGCGTCTCCTCAGGCCGACACGCGCGCCGCACGCCCGATCTTGAGCCAAACGCCGAGCGCGACGAGCGCCGTCACGAGTTCCGCCGTCACGAATGCGGGGACGACCGCTGACGCCACGTTGTCGCCGAAGACGAAACAGCCGACGACGACGCATACCGCACCGGCGGCATTGGCCCACGCGTCGCCCTTCGCGTGTCCGGCGGCGATCAACCCGAATCGCACGTTGCCGCTGACGAAAGCGATCGCGGGCACGAAGCACAAGCCGATCAGAATGTTCGACGACGCTTCGAATCCGGGGCCGTAACCCAAGAAACGAATCACCGGATCGGCGAGCAGCCATGTCCCCGCGACGATGGCGCACGCGCCCGCACATGTGATCGCGAACGACTTTCGCACGGCGACGCGCAACGCGTCGGAGATGCCGTCGCCCGATCCCACGGCGTCCCGGCTCCACGTGGGCAAAAGATTGAAAAAGTAGAGGAACACGACCTGATGCATCGCGACGGCGAGCCGATGCGCCGCTCCGTAGTGCCCGGCGAAAGCTCCGTCGGCGGCGGATCCCACGATGACCATCGGGGCCCAAAAGCGTACCGCCCATGCGATCGTGCCGAATCCGATCGGTGCGGCTTGTTTCGCGATGTCGACCGCGCGACGCATGACGCCTTCCCACACCAAAGATCCCGTACGGCGCCGTGCGAGAAACTGTTGAAGTCCCGCCGCCGCCGCGAGTCCGACCGCGTCCGAAACCGGCACGCACCATGCGTCGTCGGGGCCCTGAACGAACACGAGGACGCCCACCAAAAGACAGGACTGCCGCAGGAGATTCGACGCCGTGATCACCGCCATTTCATCACGGCCTTGGAAGATCCAATCGCAGACGAGCGGAACCGGAAGAAGCGCCAATCCGTAGCCGAGAAGGATCGCGGGTGCGGCACCCACTTGGAAGACGGCGAGAAAGCCGATGGTGAACACCGACGCGGCGACGAGCGCCGCTCGAAGAACGAGAAAAGCCGGAAGCAACGACTTCGCGGCGACTTGATCCTTCGCGACGGCACGGGCGCCGAAGACGACGAGTCCCGCGTCGGCGACGAGCGATGCCACCGTCACCGCCGCGAACGCGAATTCGAGTTCGCCGTAGCGCGCGTCGCCCAGCACGCTTCCGAGGCGCCCGAACACGAAGATCGCGACGACCTTCGAGACGATTTCACCGAGGATGAGGACTCCGAGATTTCGAACGAGACGCACGGCGTCGCCGAACCGACGGGGCCCGATGTCCGTTTCGGGCGTCATCATGCGGAAAGGTGCCCCGACGGCGAGGAATGAGAGTGGCGGATCCGCATCCGGGGAATGTACCACCCGTCGATCGTCGAAAGGCTACGATCCCGACGTGGATCCCGCAGACCCGCAACCGGATTTCGGCGTCGTCGTCACGATCGTGAGCGGCGCGGATTCCGTCCGCGAGTGCCTTCAGGCTCTGCGGCACGCGTGCGCGGGACGCGACGTCGATATCGTCGTCCCGGTCGAACGCGAGCGTCCGGATGTCGCGGTGCTCGCCGCGGAATTCGACGAGGTTCGGTTCCTCGACATCGGCCCGATCGATGCGGAGGTTTCGGGCGACGATCCGTGTGCGGAACATGCGCGCTACGACATCCGTCGTGCCGCAGGACTGCGACGGGTACGTGGACGGCTGATCGTCATGCTCGAAGATCACGGGATTCCCTCGACCGATTTCTTCGCGGCGGCCGAAAACGCCTGGCGACGCTCCGACGCGGGCGCCATCGGCGGCGTCGTCGCCTGCGACGCCGGCGACGGCATCCGCGCCGCGGCGTGGATCCTCGACTTTTCCCGACATCTTCCGAACGCCCGTCCCGGATCTTCGGACGTACTGACCGATGTCAACGTGACGTTTCGCAAAGAGAACATCGACGCCGTGGCACCGACGTGGCGCGCGGGTTATCACGAGCCGCGCGTGCACGCCGCCTTGGCGGGCCGCGGTGGACTCCTCCGGGATCCGGCGATGCGGATCGCCCAACGTCGGCCGCCCATGTCGGCGGGCGCCTACTTGGGCGAAAGATGGCGATGGGGACGCCATTTCGGCCGGGGACGCGACGTCGGCGGCACATCCGTGCGCATCGCCGCCGCGGTCATCGCGATGGTCGGCAGCCCGGCTTTCGGCATCCGCGCCCTCGTCCGCGCCGGATTCGCGTCGCGCACGCTCCGGGCGGCACCGTGGGTGATCGTCGGCGCCGTCGCATGGGGAATCGGCGAAGCGGCGGGCCTTCTCGACGCCCGCCCCGAGCGCGCGCGTCAATCGTTCACGGACGCGTGACTTTGCGTCGCGGTCGGAAGTCGCAAGTTCCGAAGCGGCACGACGTTGGGGGGAAAGGTATCATCCTCGAGATCCCATGTCCGTCCCATCCGACGTCCCTACCGGGAGACCCGCGCTCTCGGTCGTGATTCCCGCCATGAACGAGGCCGAGGGGATCGGGGCGACGCTTTCGGAAATCGCATCGACGCTCGCGGCCGCCGGAATCGTTCACGAAGTCATCGTGGTCGACGATGGATCGACGGACGGCACCGGCGAACACGCGCGGCGCGGCGGGGCGCGCGTCATCCGTTCGGAGCGCAACCGTGGGTACGGCGCGTCTCTCAAGCGCGGCATCGCGGCGGCGGCGGCCGACTGGATCGTGATCATCGACGCCGACGGCACATATCCCGCGAGTGCCATTCCTCGGCTGATCGAACGACGCGGCGACGCCGACATGGTGGTGGGCGCACGAACGGGCGCGGACGTTCACATCCCGTGGGAGAGGCGTCCCGCGAAGCGTGTCCTCAACGCGTTGGCCGAATACCTCGCCGGGATTGAAATCCCCGATCTCAATTCCGGCCTACGGCTGTTTCGTCGCGACGATGCGCGCGCGCTCGACAACATCCTTCCCTCCGGATTCAGTTTCACGACCACGATCACGCTCGCCTTCGCCTGCCGTGATCGGGAAATTCGCTACGTTCCGATCGACTACAGGAAACGCCGCGGTTCTTCGAAGATTCGAGCCCGGCACTTCAATCAGTTTCTGCTGTTGATCGTGCGACTCGTGGTGCTGTTCAACCCGCTTCGTGTGTTCGGTCCTCTGGCGGTGATGCTCTTTCTCGCGGGGGCCGCGAAGACCGGATGGGACATTTGGATCGGCAATCTGAGTGAATCCGCGGTCATGGCCATTCTCGCGGGGATCGTGATCTTGTGCGTCGGTCTACTCGCCGACCAGAACGCTCGGCTCGGGCTCAAACCGTTCGAACCGGAGCCACGCCGAGGGCCCGGAGAATGAGCCGCGGCGCCACCGTCGTCCTTCGCATCGTCTGTTCCCTGATCCTCGTCGCCGCCGTGGTCCATTGGGTCGGTTCCGAGGGCTTTCGATCGACGTGGACTTCGGTTTCCCCTTGGCATTGGATCGGCGCCGTCGGCGCGTTCCTCGTCATTCATGCGGGATGTGCGATGAAATGGCGGCACGCGATCACCGGATTCGGAGCGAACATCCCGAAAAGCGACGCGCTGCGCGCGCATGCGGCGGGATTGGCGGGCAACTTCTTTCTGCCTTCGATCGTCGGCGGCGATCTTCTTCGTACCGGCATGGTGTTGCGTGGTTCCGGTCGCCCCGAGGCGCTCATTCTCGGAAGCCTCACCGATCGTCTTCTCGACGC
Organism: Planctomycetota bacterium; assembly: GCA_017853435.1. Lineage (GTDB taxonomy): Bacteria > Planctomycetota > CAIWVZ01 > CAIWVZ01. Next base: position 6,956 of record JAFMJN010000063.1, read on the forward strand.
CGCGGCGTTGGGCATCCTGTTCAGCGTCGGCACGCTGATGCGTCGCGACGATCGCGCGGGGATCGGGATCGTCGCGACGATCGCGGGTGCTGTCGCGTGCCTCGTCGGATTCAAGCTCGCAGCGCGTGTTCCTTGGACGCGACTTCTTCCCGGTGGACTCGCGCGCACGGGATTGCGCCTACGCGTTGCGGCCCGACGTGTTCCTCTCGCGACGCTCGCATCGGGACTGGCCGCATCCGTAATGCTTCAGGGGGCGCTTCTTTTCGTCAACATGCGACTCGCTGCGGGAATGGGGCTTCCCGACGATGCGTCGGCTTGGCTCCTCGCGTGGTCGGCCGCGAAGCTCGCCGCCATGCTTCCTCTTTCATTCGGGGGACTCGGAGTCCGCGAAGCCGCTTGGGCGTCGCTCGCCGATCCACTTGGTTTTCCCCGGGCTGCGGCGGTCGCACAGTCTCTCGTTTGGCAGTCGGTGCTGTTCGCGGGGGGATTCGCGGCGGGCCTTTGGTCGACGGCATCGCCCGGGCGACCATCCCGGAGCGCGTCGCCATGAGGCCTCGGGTCGTCATCCTCGGCGCGGGGCCGACGGGCATCGGCGCCGCGTGGGGTTTTTCCCGCTCGGACGCCTTTCACGTCACTGTCCTAGAGAGGGAATCGACCGTCGGCGGTACGACACGTTCCTTCGACGTCGACGGTGTTCCCTGCGATCTCGGAAGTCATCGCCTCCATCCGTCCACCGATCCGGAACTGCTCGACGTGATCCGGAGCGTGCTCGGCGACGATCTTCTTCTACGTCCACGCAACGGTCGAATCCGCCTCGATGGCACGTGGATCCGATTTCCTTTGCGCCCGTTCGACGTGGTGCTGAATGCGCCCAAGCGATTTCTCGTCGAAGCCCTGCGCGACGCCGCGGTGAAACCGTTCCGACGCCGAAGGGGCGAGAGTTTCGCCGACGTCCTCCACGAAGGACTCGGGCCGGCGATCTGCGAACGCTTCTACTTTCCCTATGCTCGCAAGATGTGGGGTCTCGAACCCTCGCAGCTTTCGGGAACGCAGGCGCGGAAGCGGGTATCCGCGGGATCCCCGGCGAAGTTGTTGGGAAAAATGCTGTCGGTCGTTCCGGGACTACGCTCGCCGACCGCCGGGCGTTTTTACTACCCGCGCGGAGGGTTCGGAAGAATCGTCGCGGCGTTGGCGGAAGCGTCGCGAAACCCGCACGTCGAGATCCGCACCGGCTGTTCGCCGATCACGATTCATCTTCGAAACGGAACGTCGATCGTCGAGACGGCGGAGGATCGGATCGAAGCGGAATGCGTCCTTTCCACCATTCCGATCGAGCGCCTCGTGGGGATGCTCGTGCCTTCCGCACCGGCGTCGGTGATCGAAGCGGCGACTCGCATTCGATGGCGCTCCTTGCGCGTCGTGTGGATGACGCTTCCCGTCGATCGCTACACCCCCTACGACGCGCATTACTTCCCGGAACTCGCGATTCCGATCGCGCGGCTTTCGGAACCGAAGAACTACGGCGACTCGGCGGCACCCCGCGGGCGGACGGTCCTTTGCGCGGAAATCCCCTACGATGCCGGAGACGCTATCGATCGGGCGGACGACGACATGATCGGAAGGCGCGTGGTCGACGCTCTCGAAGCGGCGGGGCTGCCCCGCCCGCCGACGCCGTCGGGCATCCGCTCCGTAAGAGTCCCGCATGCGTACCCGATTTACACGCAAACGGTGGAATCCGCCTTCGGAACCATCGACGGGTGGTTGAACGACATGCCGGGGCTGCTCACCGTGGGACGGCTCGGGTTGCTCGCTCACGACAACACGCATCACGCCCTACGGATGGGGCTCGACGCGGCGCGCTGTGTCCGATCGAACGGGACGATCGATCGGGACGCGTGGGCGCGGTGCCGCGAGTCCTTTCGATCCCATGTCGTGGAGGACTAGAATCGTGGCGATCCGCCTCAAGTCCGTCGAAGGAGTCGCGTCATGAGATGTCTCGTCACCGGTGGTGCGGGTTTCGTCGGCTCCCATCTCTGCGAGCGCTTGGCGGGGCTCGGTCACGACGTCGTCGCCTACGACGATCTGTCGACGGGCTCCCGTGCGAATCTCGACGCGCTCGACGGCACGCGCGGATTCCGGTTCATCCACGCGGACATCCGGGATGAAGCGTCGCTCGCAGGTGCCATGGCCGACGCCGATGCGGTTTGGCATTTGGCTGCGGCCGTCGGCGTCCGTCTCATCCTCGACAGCCCGGCGCGCACCATCGAGACGAACGTCGAAGGTACGGCGTCGGTTCTCCGACTCGCGGCCGAACGACGGGTGAAGACGCTGATCGCCTCCACTTCCGAGGTCTACGGAAAGAGCGAGCGCGTCCCGTTCCGTGAAGACGACGACATCGTGCTCGGGGCCGTCACGCGGTCGCGTTGGTCGTACGCGGCGTCGAAACTCTTGGACGAGTTCCTGGCGCTCGCCGCACATGCCGAGCGCGGAGTTCCCGTCGTCGTCGCGCGTCTGTTCAATACGGTCGGTCCCCGACAATCCGGCCGTTGGGGCATGGTGTTGCCGCGCCTCGCCGAACAAGCCCTGCGACAGGCCCCCCTCACCGTGTTCGGCGACGGACTCCAAAGCCGTTGCTTCGCATCGGTCCACGACGTCGTGACCGGACTCGTCGCACTCATGGAATCCGAACGGGCTGTGGGGGAAGTCGTGAATCTCGGCAATCCCGAGGAAATCACCATTCTCGACCTCGCGCGCAAACTCGTCGAAAGGACGGGAAGTCGCTCCGAAATCGTGCACATCCCCTACGACGAAGCCTTCCGCGAGGGCTTCGAGGACATGCGGCGGCGGGTCCCCTGCATCGACAAGGCTCGGGACCTCATCGGATTCGCACCCCGCATCGGCCTCGACGCGATCGTCGACGACGTCGTTCGCGATGTCGCGCGCCGCCAAAAGCCATGACTCCGACGCTCGGCAAGCGCATCTCCGACGGCGGGTTCGCGTTGCTCGCGCTGCTCGCGGTGGCGACGCTGCTACGTCTCGTCGCGCTCGACGCACCGTTGTGGCTCGACGAGATCCTCATGCTCGAGGACTTCATCCGCGCTCCGCTCGGGCGCGTACTGACGACCTTTCCGAGCGACAACCACCATCCGCTCTACTCCATGCTCGCATGGGTTTCCGCGGCGACGCTCGGAGAATCCGCGACGGCCATCCGCCTCCCCGCCGTCATGTTCGGGGTCGCCGGGCTCGCGCTCGCGTACGGACTCGGACGACGTTTCCTCGACCGAGGCCCCGCGCTCTTCGCCGTCGCGGCCCTCGCTCTCGCCCCGCAACACGTGTGGTTCTCCCAAAACGCGCGCGGCTACACGGCCGTCGCCTTCTTCGCGCTTTGGGCACTCGACACGTGGGTCGACGTCCTCGCCGGACGTCGCGAATCGCGACTGCCGTGCGCGACCGCTCTCGGACTCGCGGTGTGGACACACCTGACGGCGGTCTTTCTCGCCGCCGGATGCGCCGTCGGTCTCCTCGTCGATCGGCTTCTCCCCGCGGAACGGCGTTCCGGTGCGCCGATGGCGGGCCGAGACGGCCTCGCGACCCTCGCCGGAGCGACGGTGATCGGCTTTCTTCTTCATGTGCCGATGCTCGGCGACATGTACCGATTCTTCCTTCGCCCGGTGGCCGAAAAGCCGGACAGCCCTTGGAAGAGCCCACTGTGGACGCTCGGCGAGCTCGCTCAGGGCGTCGGAGCGGGCTCGACGGTGCTCGGAGCGGTGATTCTCGCGATCGGGATCGCCGCACTGGCGCGTGGCCTCGGAACCGTACGGAGCCGGGCACCGGGGCTTGGTCTCGCGGCGACCGCTCCCCTCGTTCTTGCGCCCGCCGTCACCTTCGCACTCGGTCGACACCTGTGGCCGCGTTTCTTCTTCGCCGAGGCCGCCCCGTGCGCCCTGATCGCCCTGGCGGGGGCCCTGAGCGTCGTCCCGACGGTGCGCCCGGCCTTGGCCCGCGCGGTGGCGATCATCGCCTTGGTGGGTCTCGCAACGAGGCTTCCGGGGGCGTACGCGCCGAAGCAGGACTTCGCGGGGGCGGCGGCATGGATCGCCGCCCAACCCGACGCCGGTTCCCCCGTCATTTGCGTCGGGACGGCCTTCTGGGCACTCCGATCGTCCGAGGGTGGGGTTTTTACGGGTGCCGACGACGCCACGTCGTTTTCCGCTCTCCTCGATCGTGACGGGCGTAGTTTCATCGTCAGCGCCTCGCCCATCTTCGTGGACGCCTACCGTCCGGGGGTCGGGCGGCTGCTCGCCGATCGGTGCGAGCGGGTCAGGGTGTTCCCCTCAACCCTCGGGGACGTCGAGATCTACCGTGAAAAGCCGTGAGGTCGTCCTAAAAAAAATCGAGGCCCGGAACAGTTCCGGGCCTCGGCCGGGAGCCACTCAGGCGGTTGGCGCAAACCTCCTGAAAGCTACCCGGGCATTTCGGGCGGCAGGGGGAGCCCCGGTTTCCCAGGGCCCTCTGCACGTCAGTATGTTCAACTATAAACCTGAACAGCGCAAGAGCCTCGTGAGCATTTTTAGCGATTTTCCTAAACCCATGTCCCACATAGGTTTAGGAACGAAATAGCCTCTTCGCGTGAAAAAATCGTCCACATCGACCTCGCCCGAAACATCCTCCGAACCCCTTCCGTGGGCTTGGATGGGTGTCGCAGCGCTCGTCGGACTCGCTCTGCGAGCCGTCGCCGCACGCGCGAGTCTCTGGATGGACGAACTGCACTCGCTCGGACACGGACTCCAACCGGACCTGATGTCTGTTTTTGATCACACACACTTCGACTTCCACGCTCCGCTCTTCTTCACGGCCGTGCACTTCGTCGCGGATTGGTCGTCGCCGCACGCGGGAAAAATTCTCCCCATCTCCGCATCGCTGCTCGCACTCGTGCCCGCTTGCGCGATCGCCCGATCCGCCGGCGCTTCTCGCCGCGGCGTCGCGCTCGCCGCATGGTTTCTCTGCGCGATGCCGTTTTTCGTCTACTACGGTCAGGAGCTTCGACCGTACGCGTTCCTCGGACTCGCGACGACGTCCGCCGCATGGGCCGCGTGGACCGACGACGGGTCGACGAAGAAGCGATTCGCGATCTTCGCGATCGCCACCGCCTTCGGCCTCAACACGCACTACCTGATGGTGCTCGCGGTTCCCGCGATCATGATCGGCGCGTTCATCTCGGGTTTCCGAGCGTCGCCCGTGGGCCGACTTCGCCCGCTCGCACTCGTCGGAGCCGCCGCGCTCGGAGCGACGTGCTTCCTTCCGTGGATGTTCGGATGGATGAGTTGGGTCGTCGAATCCCCCGCCGAACTCGTTCCGCACGAAACCAACATTCCTCCGATCGCGTGGCGGGAACTCGTCGAATCTCCGATTCGGATCATCGTCCCTCGCATCGATTCGCTCGGCGATCCGTGGGACACGTGGGCGCTCGTCGGTGCCGCGTCGTTTCTCCTGGCGGCGTTCGCGGCCGTCGGCCTCCGCGTCGTCGCTCCGTTTCGACGCAACGCCACCCCGGCGAGCCCGACCTTCAAGGCCGCGCTGACGACGATGTTGGTTCTCCTTCCGGTGACGGGCTTCCTTTCGGTCAAAGCCTGGGGACGCGTCGGACTTCAGTACCACACCCTGTGTGCTTTCCTCGTTCCGATCCTCGTAGCGGTTTGCGTCGACGGGGTGCGCGCCCCCCGCGTAAGGGGCACGCTCATCGCGATGCTCGCGCTCGGGGCGACCATCGGCGGAATCGCTCAGTCGTTCGGTGCCCCCCGGGAAGATCTGCGCGCCGCCGTCGAGCGCGTTCGATCGGAAGTGGCGCGACGGACGTCCACGGGTACTCCACCGCCTTGGGTTTCGGCCGTCATGCGGCAGCCCGACATCTTCGACCACACCATGGCGTTCACCGCCTACGGTCGCGACCTCGGCGCGGTCGAACCGTCGAAGTTGCCGACCGTCGGCGAGCCGGGCTTCGATCGTCCCGTCGTGTTGTTGGTCCGCCGATGGGACGACCTCGAACGCGCCGAGAACGAGAGCCAAGAGGCGATTCGGAAGCTCACCGTCGGACGCGTCGTCGCGGAACGGATTCCGATCGACGACGGCGTCGGCGTCTGGATCCTCGCCCCGAAGCCCTGATCAGGGCGCGCGCATCGAGGGCACGACGAGGCACCGCCACGGCTGCGGCGCGTCGGCGGGAACGGTGACCGAAAGCACGATCTCACCCGCATCGACGACGGGCGTCGTGAACGACACGACGACGGAAGCCCCCGAAACGACGGCCGTCGCCCCGGCGGGACTTTCCACGACGACGGTCGGGGCGGTCGGGGCCCCCTTCCCCTCGGTGTCGTTCACCGACACGACGAGTCCCGTCACCACGCTCCCCGACGTATCGGCGAC
>JAFMJN010000291.1 GCA_017853435.1 Planctomycetota bacterium
GGACCCGCACCCTGCGCGCCCGTGGTGGTCGACGACAAGAGCGTGTAGCCCTCGACGATTCCCGGCGCGAGCGCGCCGAGCGCCATCGTGAAGTCGCCGGTGCCGTTGCCCGAGGTCGTCGCCGCGAAGGGCGAGTTGTTGTCGAAGATGAGGCGGAGGCGTGGGCCGAGCACACCGGTCGTCGTTTGCGCGGTACCGGGTGCGGGCATGAACGTCGTGACGCCGTGGCGCGTGTACAGATTGGCCGCGGAGGTCACGGAGTACGCTCCCGTGTAGCCGCCACCTTGCGAAAACATCACAACCACGTCACGCACGCCGTCCCAGAAGAAGCAGTTGTTGCCGCGCACGGGGACGGGTGCCCACGTGAGAGCGGTCCAACCCGGGGTCGTGAGGGGGCCGTCGATCGTCGTGTCCCACAGCGTGGTGGGATCCGCCATGTTGTTGATCCAAAGGGTCGGACCCGTGGTGGCGGCGGCGTGACCGATGAAGACCTTCGCGGTCGGCATGGTCATGCTGCCGGAGCCCGCTTGCGGCATCAGAGCGACGCCGTTCAGGTGTGCGCCGGCCGGAATGCCCTGCGCGAGCATAGTGGCCGCCGGGTAGATGTTCACCGTCGTGTATCCGGTCGTCGCTCCCGTGTTCCACGGGAACGCGTTCGACGATCCCGTCGTGAGATTGTCCGGGAAGTACGCGGTGTACGTCGTTTGCGCCTGCGTCGAAGCGCAGAGTCCGATCACCATGCCGAGAGTTGCGAGAAACGATTTCATGGAAGTGTGTCCTTGAATGGGGTTGTCGGTGGGCGCCGAGGCCGAAGCCCCGGCGGATCACTCAGAACGTGACGCGACTCACGTTCGACTTCGCGACGATGGTGAAGCTCGGAGACACGTCCACTTGCACGCCGTCGAGCGACTGACCGGCGAGGAACGACAGGGTGCCCACGGGGACGGCGAACGGCGTGTTCGGGAACAGGCCGGGAACGACGTACCAGTGGAAGAGGTCGCCCGGAGCGGGCGGCGACAGGAGGATGTTCCACGACGTCGGGTCCGGTTGGACGCCGAAGAGCCCGCCCGTGCCGATGGCTTGCGTCGTGTTGAACGAGAGGAACATGTAGCCCATTGACGCCGTCGGATTCTGCGAGTTCGGAACCGGGGAGATGAAGAGGTCACCCGCACCGAGTCCGCTCGTGAAGAACTGGAACTTGTAGGGTTGGACCGTGATGAGGTTCGAACGCGTCAGCGTATCGCTCCCGTTGACGCCGTCGGTCACCGTGAGACTGACCGAGTACACGCCCGGCGTGTTGTAGGTGTAGGTCGGGAACTGCAGGTTCGAATCGACGATGTTGTCGCCGTTGAAGTCCCATGCCCACGACGAGATGCCCGCCGGAGCGTTGCTTTGCGATTGGTCGACGAAAGAGACGGTGAAGGCGAGCGGACCGAAACCCGCGGGCGCCGTGGTCGTCGACGGAAGCGCGAACGCAGCATAGAGCGGAGGTGCGGTGCGTTCATCGGCGCCACGGCAGGGCGGAACGGTGCGCGGCTGTTGATCCATGTCGTCGACCACCGGAATCACCGAAACACTTCCGGTCGCCAAAGCGGCGGAACTCGGGATGATGTGAAGGTCGCCGTTCGGATTGAGGAACCCGGCGGCTCCGGCGATCGTGTTGGATTCCTTACCGATGAGGCTCGGGGCGGTCAAGGTTTGCCAGGCGGCGAGCGTCGCGTAGTTCACGGTCGCGACTTTTCCGACCGGCCCCGAACCAACGGCGGCGTAGAGGTTGTAGTCGAAGACCGTGGGGACCACGGCGGTCGTCACGTCGAAGTTGATGCAGGCGCCCGAGCCCGCGTGCTGGACGACGTTGTTCGACACTTCGGCCATCGGTCCGATGTTCGGGACGATGGTCGTCGAAGCCGCGGCTTGGATCGACAGGCCCGGTTGGGTGCTGTTCGCCGGCATCGACACGGAGTTGTAGGCGAGCGTCGAGTTGGTCGCGCGGCGGCACACGATGCCGCCCGGATACGTCGCGTTGCCGAGGCAGTTCCAAATCGTGTTGTTGACGACGAAGTTGTCGCGCACTTGGCCCGTGGCGCTGCCCGCGCCGCCCATGAAGAACCCGATGCCGGAGCAGTCATGGATGCGGTTGCGTTGCACGACGCACGCGTTCGACGAGTCCACGAGGGCGATGCCGCCCGTGTACGTCGCGCTTCCGGGAGTCCCCGTCGTCATGCCGACGCCGTAGACTTCGCAGTCCTGCACGGTGGAGTTCGGGGATTGAGTGAGGACGATGCCGGAGCCGGAGGTGTGGACTTTGCAGTTCGCGATGACGATGCCGTCGCACCCCGCCGCGATGATGCCCGCACCCGCCGCCGCACCCGTGACGGTGAGACCTTGGAGCGTGATGTACTTCGGGCCCGTGTTCGCCGTGTTCGCGGTGCCGAATTTGATGGTCTGCACGTTGCCCACGGCGGGACCGCTGATGACCGGGTTTTGGCCGGGCGCCGCTTGGAACACGATGCGATTCACGCCCGTGGATCCGGCGAGGGGGGCCGTGATGCCGAAGCCGGCGTAGGGCCCGACGCCGTTGTAGACGTCGAAGACGACCGGACCGGCGACGCCCGCCGAGAGCGCCGTGACGGCGTCGGCGAAGGTCACGAAGTTCGTCGGGCTTGCGGGTTGAGCGCTGTCGATCGTGTAGGTGCCCGTGATTTGCGCCCACATCGGCGAGGTGACGACGATCGCGACGGCGGCGAGGCGTGAGGCGCCGCGTGCGAGGAACTGCAGGGTGGTCATTGGAAGACTCCTCGGAACCAAATGCCGCCCGACTCCTTGTCCGAGCGACGGGCCGAGCATAAACCCGCGCATCGATTTTCCGCTAGATCCTTCGGAAAATTCGTTGTCTTCGCCGAATGCGGTTCAGCGCGCGGATGCGTCCAAAAGTCGGTTCAGAAGAATCGGGTCGACACGGCCGAAGAAGCGCTTCGTCCCGTCGACGAACACGACGG
>JAFMJN010000064.1 GCA_017853435.1 Planctomycetota bacterium
CGGGTTCCTGCCGTTGGAAACTCGGAACTCCGAAGACCGCGATCGGGACGTCGTTCTTCGACGTCCGGCGAGCGTCGACGTCGAACTGGTGAACCAGCGAACGGGGCTGCCCGTGGCGGACCAAGTCGTGACGGCGTCGTTGAGCGGCTCCACGCGGTCGGTCAAGGTCGACGCTTTCGGACACTTTTCGGTGGAGGGGTGCCCGCCCGGAGATCAGCGGCTCGACATCGACGGCCCTGGATTCCGTCCGACGACGATGTCCATCGTGGGGCTTGCCGAGGAAGAACGGCGTTTCGTGCGCGTCTTCGTCGTCGAGGGAGCCCACCTTCGAGGGACCGTGCGTGCGGCGGGAGTCCCCGCCCGGGGAGCCGTCGTCTCGATCATCGATCGTTGGACGTCGCGACGCGTCGCGACGGCCGTCGTCGGACCGGACGGCACCTTCGATCTTCCCGTCGGTATCGACGGACGGGACTACGTCGTCGAGGCCACGGATGCAGGCTGGTTCGGCGAAAAGGTGATCGTCGCCGGAGGGGCGCACCACCTCGTCGAGCTCCGAGAGCCTTGGACGTTCGAGTTGAACGTGCACGATGCGAATTCCGCCATCGGCCACGGGCGCGTTCATGTCGTACGGGCCGACGGGCTGCCGTGCGGACCCGAGGGAGACGGGTGGTCGTTCCATACATCCGACGTTGGGCGGCTCCGTGTGGAAGGCCTCACCGACGGTGTGACGTATCGCGTTGTGGTTTCGGCGGATGGATTCGGCGTCGTCGAGTTCCGCAATATCGATCGTGAAACGACCGCGAATGCGGTCCTCAAGTGTCCTCTTTCGTCCGCTTCCACCGTCAAGGGGCGCGTCGTCGACGTTCGGGGGAATCCGGTGCCCGGGGCCGTCGTGCGAGTGACTCGCGGCGACGGTGTCTCCGCACCCGCGTTGTTCACGCGGGCCGACGCGGACGGGTACTACAAGATTCCGGGAGTCGTCCCGGGATCCGTTCATGTGGTTCCGTTCCACCCGGGCTTCGACGGTCGGCGGCGGACCGCTTCGACGGCCGAATCGTCGGTGGACGTGGTGTTGCAGAGGCTCTGAGCGCGTATCGTGCCGCCATGCGGCGTTTTCTCACGATCGTCCTCTTCTTCGCGTGCCTATCGGCGTCCGCATGCGGGCAGGAATCTCGGCCCGGCGACGACGCCGATCGGATTCTCGACGCACTCGACGCCAAGCTTTATTCGCCGCTCCGATCGGGGCTCAAAGAACTCGAGTACGACTACGCCGTAACGCCGGAAGGCGTCTTCTCGACGAAACTTCGCATCGGCGTTCGATGGTCGGCGGATTCCCGACCGACCGTTCGATGGTCGGACATCGAACGGCGGTCTTTGAAGGACATGCCGGAGTGGTTGAAGGCACCGGCCGGAGGCCCGACCAGCGGTTCGGTGAAGGACGTCTTCGAAGCCGGTGCCCGCGCGACGACACGGTGGTTCGTTCCCGATAGTCCGAAGTCCAAGTACGCGGCGTGGCGCAAGCGACTCGAAACCCGCATGGTGAACGCGCGCCCCGAACGCGTCCTCGTGTTCGAGCCCGCGACGCCGGGACCGCTGAAACGGATCGAGACCGCCGTCGATGCGAAGGGACTCCCTTGGCGCATCACGTACTTCCCGTCGAAACCCGTCGAGGGCGTGGAAACCGTCGTCGAAGAACCCGTCTTCGAAGAAATCGACGGCAAGTGGGTCAAGACTTCATGGAAGGAGACGTCCGGCGTTTCGTCGATCCAGCACGTGTTGACCTATCAACTCGTGCGCGGTTGGCTTTTGCCTTCCGCTCATGAGCGCCTCGCCCCCGGCGGTAAGGCCCCCGATCGCACCGTTTTCGACGCCGTGACGCCGAAGCCCCCGCTCAATTGACCTTCATCTGCGCCTCGGCGTCCACCTCGTCGCGATCGAGCGACGTGTAGGCCTTCCGCACACACTCATGGAGGGCCGCGTGTCCGCCGGTCGCCTTCTCGAGTTGACGCAGCACCTGCAGAACGAGACGGAAGTTGCGGATGAGGTCCCCGTCCTGCACGGGGGAGGCACGGAGCACGTCGTCCAACGTCGATCCCTGCATCCATCCACGAACCACGGCCGTCAGGCCGAAGTCCGGCGGCCGCAACGTCTCCGGTAGTCCCGCCGAGCGCTCCGCCTTCACGAAGTCGAAAAGGCGCTTCTTCGCGCGATTGGCGAGCGCCGCGAGCGCCATGGGCGGCGGACGTTCGCCCGCGAACGCGCGTTTCGGTTCGTAGAGGAGCGACATGAGCATGATCACGAGGTCGGTCGGCGACAGGTCTTCGAAGCAACCCGCCCACGTGAGCTCGGTGACCGCGATCTCGTAGCAGTTGAGGGAGGCCGCGAAACGCCCCTTGTCCGTCAGAGCACCGTCACGGATGTAGCCGCGATCTTCGAGGACCTCGAGTCGCTTACGGACGACGGCCTTTTCTTCCCGTGCGGAGCCCCGCTGCCACGCAGCGAGCGAACGTTCCGCCGCGTCGTAGATGCCTTCGCCCATGCGGCCGAAGAGGTTCAGCGTCGCTCCGTAGGACAAATTGAAGCGGGACACGATGGGCTCGATCTTGTTGAAGACCACGCCCTTCACGCGTTTCGGGTCGTCGGTTTCACAGTCGACGACGGCGTAGACGTCGCCCGCGTCGTCGAGCCCTTGGCGTCCCGCACGTCCGGCCATCTGGTAATAGTTCAGCGTCTTCAAATAGTCGAAGGACACCCCGTCGAACTTGCGTAGCGAGGCGAAGACGACGGTACGCGCGGGCATGTTCACGCCGAGGGCGAAGGTCTCGGTGGTGAAAAGCAGCCGGATGAGTCCCGTGGTGAAGAGACGCTCTACGATTTCCTTGTGGATCGGGAGCATTCCGGCGTGGTGGTAGAGCACTCCGCGGTCGGCGAGAGCACGCAGCGCCGCGAACCCGTCCTGCTTCAGGACGCCGTATTTCGCGCCGAGATCGTCGAGCATCGCGTGGACGCGTCGACGTTCGTCGTCCGAAAGAAGATCGCGCTTTCGATTCTTGCGCGCTCGGCTTTCGCACTCCTTGCGGGAGAAGCAGAAGACGAGCGTCGGAAGCTTCCGGTCCTTTTCGAGGACGTCGAGGATCTCGATCGGCTTCTTCCTGCGTCGCTTCCGTACGGCGAGCGCTTCCGGAAGTTTGTCTTTGACTTCGGTGAACTTGCAGGCACCGAGTTCCGGAATCCAGACCCAGTGGCGCAAGGGGACCGGTCGTTCGTCGGTGCGGACGAGTTCGACGGGATGTTCACGGACCTTTTCGATCCAAGCCCGGAACTCTTCGAGATTCGAAATGGTGGCCGACAGTCCCACGAATCGCACCGAAGGCGGCGCGAACATGATGGACTCTTCCCAGACAGATCCGCGATCGTCGTCGCCGATGTAGTGGACCTCGTCCATGATGACGGTCTCCACCGACTCGAAACGACCCCGATCTTCGAACAGCGTGTTGCGAAAAATCTCGGTCGTCATGATCAGGATGGGCGCATCGCCGTTGATCGTGACGTCGCCGGTCATCAGGCCGATCTTGTCTCCGTGCGTCGCGCGAAAGTCGCGGAACTTCTGGTTCGACAACGCCTTGATGGGGGCCGTGTAGATGGCCTGCGCTCCACGTGCGATCGCGCCCTCGATCGCCCATTCGGCGATGACGGTTTTTCCCGCTCCGGTGGGAGCCGAGACGATGACGGATTTGCCCGCGTCGAGCGCCCGAATGGCGTCTTCCTGAAAGGGGTAGAGCGTGTAGCCGCGGAATTCCATCGCTTCGACCCTAGCCCCCGGGTACCCGGGCCGCAATGCGACGCGTTGGCGCGCCGGGTCCGGCGTCGTACGATCGCAGCTTCGAATCGCGAGGTAATCACGTATGTCGGGTCACAACAAGTGGGCGGGAATCAAGCACCGCAAAGCCGCCGTCGACAAGAAGAAGGGCGCGGCCTTTTCGAAGTACGCCCGCATGATCATGTCCGCCGTCAAGCAGGGCGGCCCCGACCCGGATTCGAATTTCAAACTTCAGTTCGCCGTCGAAAAAGCCCGAGCGGTCAACATGCCGCGCGAGAACATCGAACGGGCGATCAAGCGCGGGGCGGGGGACGGCGAGGGCGAATCCTTCGAAGACCTCGTCTATGAAGGCTACGGCCCGGGCGGCGTCGCTTTCCGGGTGGACGCGCTGACCGACAACCGCAATCGCACCGCTCCCGAAATGCGCTCCATTTTCGAGTCGCACGGGGGACGCATGGGAACGGCGGGATCCGTGGCTCGACTGTTCACCGCGCTCGCCGTGTTCCGAGTCCCCGCCGCCGGTCTCTCCGAAGATCGCGTGATGGAAATCGCGGTCGACGGAGGTGCGGACGATTTCGCACTCGAAGGCGACTCGTGGGTGCTGAAGGCGCCCGCTCCCGGTTTCGTCGGCGTCCGCGACGCGCTCGTCCGTGCGAAGCTCACGCCGTCTTCGGCGGGGATCGAGCAGGTCCCGAACATGACGACCGCCGTGAACGACGAAGAGACCGCGCGCAAGTTGATCGCGCTCCACGACGAACTCGACGAGAACGACGACGTTCAGAACGTGTGGATGAACGCCGACATCTCCGACGCGATCATCGCCAAACTGAACGCCTGACGTTCAGGGCGTCGAAGGTTTGGATTCGGCGGCCCGCGCCTGTGCGCGGCGTCGTTCGAGTTCGCGACCGATGTCCGCGCCGATTTGCGTGCCTTTGAGGTCGTAGAAACGCCAGCACGAGCGATAGCGGATTTCGTAGACGTCTTCGGGGGTGAACACCCCGCGTTCCGAGACGAGATCTCCCGCATCGACGACGGCGGTCGCGAACCGACCTTGTACGGCGACGGCGTCCGCCGGTGTTCGAGGAGAGTTGAAAGCCGATTCGCGACGATCGCGCAGGAACAGGTCCGTGGCGTTCTCTCGGATGAGCACCACCGTCGCGGTGACCGAGCCGTTGGTGACGTCGAGTTCGGCGACGTCGCCGGCGAGGTAACGGGGAGCACCCGCCGGGCGTACGCCTTCGAGGGCGCCGATCTTTTCGACGAGAAGGCGACGCACGTCGCCACGGACGAAGTAGTACTCGCCGCGTCCGATTCCCCGCTCTTTCCGAAGGCGTTCGGAGAGACAGGCGTATTCCTGATCGCCGTAGGCTTCGACGACGGCACCGCGGATGAACGCTTCCTTGAAGTACTCGAAGGCGCGCACGGGGGTGGCGAGATCGTAGCCGGGCATTTCCCCTATCTGTCCCACGTCGGGACAGACGCACGCGGTGAGCAGGAGGAGCGCGAGAATCGGCGGAAGGCGCATGGCGAGAGGGTAGCACGGAGCCCCCGGATCTGACCGAAGGCGTATAGTCCACGGCGATGTCGTCCCTTCCTCCTTCCGCAGGCCCGCGTCCGAAACTCGGGGAGATTCTCGTCAAAGCCGGGGTGTTGACCCCCGAGCGGCTCGAAGACGCCCTGAAGTACCAAGCCGAGACCAAACTTCGGATCGGCGAGTGTCTCGTTCGTCTCGGTTACGTCCGGGACGAGGACGTGGTGCGTGCGGTGGCCCGTCAGGCGGGCATGCCGTTCGTCGACGTACGCAAAGGCGCGATTCCGCCCGAGACGCTCGCCAAGGTGCCGAAGGACGTCGCACTCGACAACAACATTCTTCCGGTGAAGTTCGACGGCGCGAGTCTGGTGCTCGCGGTCACCGATCCGCTCGCGGCCTTCAATCTCGAACATCTTCGATTCCTTCTCGGGATCGAATTCAAGTGTGCGTTGACGACCGAAGAGGCGATGCTCGAGGCGTTCAAGCGCTACTACAACGCCGAGAAACGCGACGCCAAGACCGTCGGCGAAACGACGCGCAAGACGGCGGTCAAGGAAGACGACGAGGGGCCGGTCATCCGTCTCGTGCAGCAGATGCTCGAGGATGCCGTGAAAGCGCGGGCGTCGGACATCCACGTCGAACCGATGGCGGATCGTGTCCGCGTTCGCCTCCGCGTGGACGGGGTTTGTAAGACCGTGGCGGAGTACCCGACGTCGATCCAAGGGGCGATCACGTCGCGTCTCAAGTTGCTCGGCGAAATGGATCTCGCGGAAAAGCGGAAGCCGCAGGACGGACGTATCGCGATCAAGGCGGTGGGGAAGGACGTCGACATTCGTGTGTCGCTGCTTCCGGGGTCCCACGGCGAAGCCCTGGTCATGCGTCTCCTCGACAAGACGACGGGGCTCGTGTCCCTCGAGCGCCTCGGGCTCGGCGGGGATGATCTCCGTCGCTTCCGGAAGATGATCAAACGCCCGAACGGGATCTTCCTCGTGACGGGTCCCACCGGCTCCGGAAAGACGACGACGCTTTACGCGGCGCTCGCGGAACTCAATCGCCCGGACGTGAAGATCATCACGGCGGAGAATCCCGTCGAGTACTACCTCGCCGGCATCAATCAGTGCCAAGTCAAACACCAGATCGGACTCGACTTCGTCCGCATCCTGCGTGCGATGTTGCGCCAGGCACCGAACATCATTCTCGTCGGCGAAATCCGTGACCGCGAAACGGCGGGCATCGCCGTGCAAGCCGCGTTGACGGGACACCTCGTGTTCTCGACGCTTCACACGAACGACGCACCGTCGGCGTTGACGCGTCTCATCGACATGGGGGTCGCACCGTTCCTCGTCTCGTCCGCCGTTTGCGGCGTGCTCGCGCAGCGCCTCATGCGAACCCTCTGCAATCGTTGCAAGAAGGCCGAGGTTCCGACCGAAATGCAGATCCGCGAGGCGGGCGGCGATCCGTCGGCCTTCGTCGGAAAGACGATCTACGCCGCCGTCGGCTGCGACGACTGCAACGGGACGGGTTACCGCGGCCGCTGCGGTATCTACGAACTCATGGAAATGGGGCCCGCGATGCGCGACGCCGTGTTCCGCAAGGAGCCGGCGCTCAAGCTCGCGGAAATCGCCCGCACGTCGGGGTCGATGTCGACGCTCCGTGACGATGCGTTGCGGAAGGTGCTCGGAGGGGCGAGTTCGCTCGACGAAGTGCTCCGCGTGCTGTCGAAAGAATCGGTCACCGTGTTGGAGAGCCTGTGATGTCGATGGAAGACCTGATGAAGGCGTGCGTGGCTCTCGGCGGAAGCGACATCCACGTGTCTCCCGGGCGCCCGCCGTGCGTGCGCGTCCGTGGCGCGGTGAAGGATTTGGAAGGCCCGGCGATCACGCCGGCGGTCGCCGAGACGCTCGTCCATGAAGTTCTCCCCGAGCGACTCAAGAAGGAACTCGACGACCTCGGCACCGCCGATTTCGCGCACAACTTCGGAGACGTGGCGCGTTTCCGCGTTTCCGTGTTCAGGCAGAAGGGCGTCTACGCCTGCGTCCTGCGTTTGATCCCGAGCCGCTTGCGGTCTTTCGAGGAAATCGGCCTGCCCGAAAAGGTACGGGAACTGATCACGCGGCCGCGCGGACTGGTCTTGGTCACCGGCCCCACCGGATCCGGCAAGACGACATCCCTCGCGACGATGATCGACGAGATCAACCGAACGTCGCCGGTGCATATCGTCACCATCGAAGATCCGATCGAATATCTGCATCCGCACAAGAAGGCGGTCGTGAACCAACGCGAAATCGGGACCGATTGCCCGACGTTCGCCGAAGCGATGCGTCGCGTGTTGCGACAGGACCCCGACATCATTCTTCTCGGTGAAATGCGCGATCTCGAGACCATCTCGACCGCGATCACCGCCGCCGAAACGGGCCACCTCGTGTTCGGTACCCTGCATACGACGGGCAGCGCCCGCACGATCGACCGCATCATCGACGCATTCCCGAAGGAACAGCAGGATCAAATCCGGACGCAGCTCGCGTTGTCGATCGTCGGCGTCTTGTCGCAGGTGCTCGTTCCGCGTGCGGACGGTCAGGGCATGGCGGCGGGGTTCGAACTCATGGTCAACACGCCCGCCATCGAGAACTACATCCGCAAAGGCGAGACGTTCAAGATCCCGAGCGACATCCAAACCGGCAAGAAGCACGGCATGGTGTTGCTCGACGATCACCTCTTGGCCTCGGCGCGATCCGGAAAGATCACCCGCGAAACCGCGATCGAGTACGCGCAGGACCGCAACGAGATGCAGATGAGGCTCGGCTGATATGGTCGCGGAGAAGCGCAGAAAACTGATCGGCGAAATCCTCAAGGAACGCCGCAAGGTTTCCCAGGGGCAGATTCAGGAAGCGCTCGCCTTGCAGCGCGAAAAGGGCGGGCAGATCGGTCGTATCCTCGTCGAGATGGGGGCCGTCACCGACGCGGACGTCGCCGAGGCGTTGGCCGTGCAGGCCGGACTCGAACTGGTCGACCTCGCGTCCGTCACGCCGTCCCCGGAAGTGGTGGCGCGTGTCGACGCCCAAACCGCGCAGGCCTATCGCATCGTTCCCTTCAAGGAGGAAGGTGGTGAACTGTGGATCGCGCTCGCGGATCCCATGAACACCGCCGTGCTCGACGATCTTCGATTCTTGACGGGGCGGACGGTCCGTGCGGCGTTGGCGGGCGATGCCGCCATCGACGCGGCCTTGAAGCGCTTCTACGCGCAGAAGCCCGAAGAAGGGCTCGATTCGTTGCTCGACGAAGTGGAGCGACAGGCGAAAGGGTCGATCGACGATCCCGATGCGTTGGCGCGTTCCGCTCCGGTGGTCCGGCTTCTCAACTACATCCTTTTGACCGCCATCCGCGATCGTTCGAGCGACATCCACTTCGAACCGTTCGACGACGAGTTCAAGGTTCGCTACCGCGTCGACGGCACGCTTTTCGAATTGCGGTCTCCGCCCAAGCACCTCGCGATCGCGCTGATTTCGCGCATCAAGGTGTTGGCGAATCTCGACATCGCCGAAACCCGACTTCCGCAGGACGGCCGCATCGAACTCATGGTCGGAGGACGCAACGTCGACCTTCGCGTCTCCACGCTTCCGACGATGTTCGGTGAATCCTGCGTGTTGCGCGTTCTCGATCGGTCCGTCGTCAGTCTCGATCTGCGCAACCTCGGTCTACGGCCCGAGGAGATGGCGTTGATGAAGGACTTGATCGACCGCCCGCACGGGATCGTCTTGGTGACGGGACCGACGGGCTCCGGCAAGACGACGACGCTCTATTCGGCACTCAATGCGGCGAACAACGACGAGATCAAGATCGTCACCACCGAAGACCCCGTCGAATACGATTTGGACGGAATCATTCAGGTGCAGGTGAACGACGAGATCGACGTCACGTATTCGGCGTGCTTGCGGTCCATCCTTCGACACGACCCCGACATCATTCTCGTCGGCGAAATCCGCGACCGTGAAACCGCTCAGATCGCGGTGGAAGCCGCCCTGACGGGACACTTGGTGCTCTCGACGTTGCATACGAACGACGCCCCGAGTGCGGTATCCCGCATGGTCGACGTCGGTGTCGAGGCGTACCTCCTTTCGGCGACGCTCGAAGCGATCGTCGCTCAGCGGCTCGTACGCAAAGTGTGCGACAAGTGTCGCACCTGGCGCGAACCGACCGACGAAGAGCTCTACGAATTGAATCTCGACCGCTCCGCCGCGGGTGGGCGCAAGTTCGCCGTCGGAAAAGGCTGCGACTCCTGCCACGGGACCGGATATCGCGGTCGTATGGCGATCTACGAGTTCATGGTCATGAACGAAGCGCTGCGTCGCGGCGTCGTCGACGGCTGGTCCACGACACGACTCCGCGAGGAATCGCAGAAGGCCGGGTTGCGTTCGCTGCGCGATTCCGGATTGCTCGCCATCTTCGACGGACTCACGACGCCCGAAGAAGTCGTTCGGGAAACCCTCGGCGCCTGATCGACGTCAGCGCAGGCAGGTTTCGGCGCGTCCGCCGTCCACGGCGAGCGTGACACCGGTGATCCACGACGCCGCCGGCGTGCCGAGGAACCAAACGGCCTCGGCGACTTCGTCGGCGTCGCCCGGACGGCCGAGTGGGTGGGTCGTCTTGGCTTTTTCGAGGAACGCCGCGTAGGCGTCGTCCGACATGCCCCCGCGGCGGTGCAGTTCGGTGACGACCACGCCGGGATTCACGGCGTTGACTCGGATCTTCCGTGGGGCGAGCTCGAGCGCGGCGCACCGGGTCGCTTGGTCGAGGGCGGCCTTCGACACGCAATACGAGAAGAGTCCGGGGAAGGCGCGCGTTCCCGTGACGGACGAGACGTTGACCACGCACCCCGTGGCCGCTTCGAGGAGCGGCAGCAGACCTTGCGTGAGGAGAGCCGGGGCGGTGACGTTCAGGGCGATCATCCGATGGAAGGCTTCCGGCGTGAACCCCGCCACCGTGTCGTTCGCGATGACGCCCGCCGCGTTGACGAGCGTGTCGAGGCGGTCGTGCGCCGGGACGACGCGTCGAAGGAGCGCGCCGACGCCTTCGGTCGTGGAGAGATCCGCTTCGTAGGTGTCGACACGGTCCGGGCACGCGGAGCGCAGAGCGTCGAGCGCGGTGGCGTTGCGGCCCGTCGCCAGAACACGCCACCCACCGGCCAAGAATCGACCGACGACGGCTTTCCCGATGCCGGACGTGGCCCCCGTCACGAGCACGCGTCCCGTGCGGCGGGAGGGCGACCCGACCGTCGTGTCACGCGTCTCGGAAGGACGGGCCGCGCCGTCGGCGGCCGATGAATTACCCGAATTGTCGACGTTGCTCATGGCGAATGTTCCGAAAGTCCGTCCCGGGAATCCATCGGGGGGTTGACCGATGTCGACGCGGGGACGGACAATCGGACCATGCCCGACATCATCCGACAGCGTCGCGAGAAGCTGGCCGCCGCCACCTCCGGCGGTACCGAAGCCTCCGGCGCGCCCGCCGGGGGCGGCGCCCCGAAGAAGATCGGCAAGGTCTCGAAGGAGGCTTTGACCCAGTTCACCACGCAACTGTCGACACTCCAGGACGCGGGGATGCCGGTCCTGCGGAGTCTCAAGATCTTGGAAGGCCAAATCGCCAAGGGGCCCATGAAGGAGGTCGTCCGCGGTCTCGTCGAGGACGTCGAGGGCGGCACGGCTTTGTCGGAAGCGATGGCGAAGTACCCGACCGTGTTCGACGATCTGTTCGTCAACATGGTGCGCGCGGGCGAGGCGGGTGGTGCGTTGACGGGGGTCCTCAACCGCCTCGCGGAATTCTTGGAGAAGGCGGACGCGCTCGTCCGCAAGATCAAGTCCGCGTTGATCTATCCGACGCTCGTCGTGACCTTCGCGATCGCGGTCATGTTCTACATCATGCTCGCGGTCGTTCCGAAATTCGAGCAGGCGTTCCAAGCCCTCGGTGGACAACTGCCGCCGCCCACGCTGTTCCTCATCGCGACGTCGCGCTTCCTCGGCGACTGGTGGTGGGCGATCGTCGCGGGTGTCGTCGGAACCGTGGTCGGGTTTCTGGCGTGGGGCAAGACGTCGGGCGGAAAGAAGACGCTCGACCGGATCAAACTCCGATTGCCCCTTTTCGGACTCATCGTTTCCGGAACGCAGGTGGCGCGTTTTGCACGCACGCTCGGGACGTTGTCGTCGAGCGGCGTCGAACGTCTCCGCTCGCTCGACATCGTCGCCGAGGCCGCGGGCAACGTGGTCTTCGAGGAAGCCGTCCGAAAAATTCAAACGGCGGTTCGCGAAGGCGAATCCATGGCGAAACCGCTGGCGGAAACCGGTCTTTTCGACGACATCGTGGTGAACATGGTCGACGTCGGCGAAGAAACCGGTGAACTCGACAAGATGTTGATGAAGGTGGCCGCGAATTACGAAACGACGGTGGATACGCGGATCGCGTCGCTGATGTCGATCCTCGAACCCGCGTTGATCATCACGCTCGGCGTCTTCGTCGGATTCATCGTCATCGCGTTGTTCCTTCCGCTCCTCAAGATTCAGGAGATGCTCTCCCGCCGATGACGACGTCGCGCGCCGGAGACTTTGACGACGGAACCTCGTTGCGCCTGCGCTTCGCCGCGATCGTGGCGGTGTTGGGCCTTTCATTGTTCGGTCTTCTCCTCGCGATCGTGGTGACGGATTTCGGTCGCATCCGCGAGCGTTCGGAATCGACGGAACGTCTGTTGCGCGAGCGCACCGCCGACGCGGTGTCGTCTCAGCTCGTGCGATGGCTCGAAGGCGAGGTCGCCGCGACGATCCGCGGATCCGCCGATGCGCGTCGTCTGCCGGTGCGCGTCGGGGAGCTCAAGTGCTGGGACGATCCCGCATTTCGTCGCTGCGTGGAGAAGGCCGTTCTCGTGCGCGACGACGGGGGAGGATTGCCCCCCGAGATCTACAACCTGCGTCCCGAACTCGTCTTCGAATCCGGAGACTTCGACGTCGCGCGCGCCGCGGCGCTCGTGCGCGAAAGTCAAACGATGGGTGGCGTCGTTTCCGACGCCGCGAATCGCATGCGGCTCGCCGGAGCCATCCGTGTGGACGGAAAACCGTGGGGCGGTTTTTACCTCGCGGCGGCGGACGTCTCGGGCGGCGTGACCCCGGGAGATCCATTCGCCCCCGCGGGGCGCGTCGCCGTCGTGGCGATCTTGGGAACTTTGATCTTGGCGGCGGGTATCTACGTCGCACTCGCGCGTTCCGTCATCCGTCCGTTGGAATCCCTCGCCGACGTCGCCGGTAAGATCGCCGAAGGCGATTACTCGCAGCGGGTCGGTGATTCCGGGAGGACCGACGAGGTCGGCCGGACCATCGGGGCGGTCAATCGTATGTTGGATCTCGTCGAAGATTGGCGGGATCACATGGAGGCGCGCGTCGCGGAGAAGACCGAAGAGGTCGCCCGCAAGGATCGCGAACTTCTCAACGCCCGACGACTCGCGTCCGTCGGGACGCTCGGAGCGGGAATCGCTCACGAAATCAACAATCCCCTCGGCGGCATGTTGAACGCCGTGGCGACGTTGAAGCGTCGGGAGATCCCCGAAGAGCGGCGCGAAAAGTCCATGCGCCTGCTCGAGGACGGCATCGAACGGATTCGGGACATCGTGCGCAAGACGCTCGACTTGCGGCCGCGGGGCCACGGGGTGGCCCCCATGGATGCGGCGCGCGCCGTCGCGGTGGCGGTCGATCTCTGCCGTTGGAGGGCCGAGCGTGCGGGGGTCGCGCTTCGCAACGACGTTCCCGCGGATCTGCCGAAGGTGATGGGGGATCCCGGCGACATGGCGCAGGCGGTTCTCAACTTGTTGATCAACGCGGTCGACGCTTCGGAATCGACGCGGGCCCCCGTGGTCGTTTCGGCGTCTTCGTCCGAATCGACGGTCACGATCGTCGTGGAAGACGGAGGTGTCGGCATGGACGCCGATATCCTCGCCCGCGCTCTCGATCTGCCGGCCGACATAGAAACAGCCCTCGGGCAGG
>JAFMJN010000292.1 GCA_017853435.1 Planctomycetota bacterium
CCGATAGTGATCGTGGCGGTCTCGGGTTTTCCGGAGGGATGGAAGTGCGTCTGCAGGACGATGTCGGATCCCTTCGGCAATTCGAGCGCGAGGTCGTCCGGAAGAAACGCGGGCGTCGCGCCGACCGCCCAACCGCCGAGTCCGCCCGTGAACCCTCGAATCCCCATGCTGCGGAATCCGGGCTTTCCGTCGCGACTGCGGCGTTGCCGCGCCTCACCGGTGTCGTCGAGGAAATAAAGAACGTGATGAACGACACTCGGCGCATCGGTGCGCATCTCGACCGCTTTCACCCAACGATCTTCGGGCAACCCGACGGGCAACACGAAACTGCGGTAGATGTCCGGTCCGGTCGCGGGCACCGGAAAACCCTGCGGCATGGAAACGACGAGGTCGGGCGTGCCGAGGCGCCAGCCGTCGGGCGGAAACTTCGGCGGCGACGGCGCACGCTTCGGATCACCCTCGGGGGCACCTTGCTCGGACCATCGTCCGATCTGTTCCTTCTCCCGCGGCGTCATCACGCGCGCGTGACGGAACGCCTGCACCTTCGGATCGGGATGCCACGGAGGCATCAGCCCCGTCTCGACGGCGACGTTCAACATCTTCGCGCGCTTCGAGGCGTCGTCGTAGGTCAAGAGTTCGAAGGGGGCGCCTTGACCGGGACGGTGGCATTCCGCGCAGTGCTTGAAGACGATCGGCGCGATGTGCTCCGACCACGTCACGGGTGACGCGGGTCGAGAAGCGGCGTCGTCTTGAGACCACGCCACCGCACCGAGCAGCACCACCAACGAGAACAGGCGAACGCGACTCATGGTGAAGAGTGTACGCTCCGCCGATTTGTTCCTGTCGGTCCGAGGCTTCGCGCCACTCCGGCCGCCGCGAACCGGATCTCAGGCCCCGCCCGCGGACAACGCGGCTCGAAGAGCCCTCACGCGTTCGGGGGCCACGCGACTGCGTTCCGCATCCGCGGGCACACGTCCTTTCGAGATCGGAACTTCCGGCCGCAGGAACGCAGTCGAACGATCGCCGACGAAGGCCGTCGCGTGGATCTCGGTGCAACCGGTCGCCCGCACGATGTCGGCGGCATGGTCCTCCCGCACACCTCCGCCCGGCATGACGACGATCCGACCCGCCGCACGCGCGACGAGCGCCGCGATGACGTCGACGCCTTCACGGACGGTCGGACGCCCGCCGGACGTCAGAACACGCGGGACGCCGTGGCGCATCAGTGTGTCGAGGGAACGCGAGAGATCGCGAGCGTGATCGAACGCCCGGTGAAACGTCACATCCATCCCGTAAGCCGCTTCGAGCAGGCGCGACAGCACGGCCTCGTCGATCTCGCCGTCCTGAGTCAGATTGCCGATGACCACGCCGTGGGCGCCTTCGGCGCGAGCGATGGCGATATCCGCCTCCATCGCTTCCACTTCGCGGGGGCTCGCGCTGAAGTCTCCACCTCGGGGGCGAATGATCACCATGACGGGGATCCCCACCGCTCGACAGGCGGTCCGAATCATCCCCGCGCTCGGCGTGATGCCACCTTCGGTCAGATCGGCGCACAACTCGACGCGGTCGGCGCCACCTTCGGCGGCGAGCACGCAGGCGTCGGCGGAGTCCACACACACCTCGAGTCTCAAGGGAGACGACGGGTTGGTCATGCCGCCACCTTACACCAAGTCGGCCCGCTCAGCGCGATTCGGTACCGGGCAAACGCGCGGCGAGCGCGTCGACGGCCGCGCGCTCGGCATCACCGAGCGCGCCTTGCCGCAGGCGTTGGATCTCTTTGCGGGCGTTGACCGCATCACCGACGCCGACGTACAAGGTGGCGGCTTCGAGGCGCGCGACGCGGTCGAAGGGCGCCACCGCGAGGTAGCGGCGATAGCCGCCGAGCGCTTCGGGGGCCGCGCCGATGCGCGAAAAGGCCCGGGCCATCTCCAGCAGCGCGGCGGCCTGATTCGGATCGGTGCGCAGACGCTGGCGGCAGGCGTCGATGGTCGTCTTCAATTCACGGAAGTCTCGGAACCGACTGCGCCAGTCCGCGGCTTTTTTCGCGTCGCCCGCCTTCTCGTAGGCGATCGCGAGATTGTAGGCGGCTCCTTCGAGCAACACGTCCTTCGCGACGACCACTTCGAGCAACGCGGCGGCGGCCGCCGCCTCACCCGCTCGAAGTTTCAACAACGCCAACCGGTACCGCGGCAACGTGCGCGATCCGTCGAGCGCCAACGATCGTTCGTAGGCGTCCCGCGCCGCCCGTGCATCGCCACGTTCTTCCGCGACCAGCCCGAGCCCGTAGTGACCCCGCGCTTTCAGCGAGGCGCCGACTCCGCGATCGGCGAGGACTTGGAAGTCCGCGGCCGCGGCGTCGATCGCACGCAGTTTGAGCGACACCATGCCTCGATTGACCACACGAGTCGCGAGTGCGGGATCCACCGCGAAGGCGGCGTCGAAGGCTTCCCGCGCCGCGCTCCAGTTCTCCTGCATCGCATGAGCCTCGCCGATGAATGCGAGGACGTCGGGGTCCTTCGGTGCGGCCTCCCGCAGCGATCGGAGCAGGGCGAGCGCTTCGGAAGGGCGGTCGTCGTTCAAGAGAGCGACCGCCGTTTTTCGAAGAGCGGCGACGTCGCTCGGTGCGATGGCCGCCGGGCGCGTCGTCGTCTGCGCATGGAGGATCACCGCAAGAAGGGCGCCGCTCCACCACGTTCGACCGATCATTTGGCCCGCCCCGTGCCGCGCTCGAGGACGCGGCGCCGTTCGGCGACCGGGACGTCGAAGACTTCCACGACCCCGTCGGGCCATCGCACGTCGACTTGAACGCGCGTCGTTCCGCGCGGCACCGTCAGCAAAACTTCGGCGTCCGAAGACGCGAAGAAGGAGTGACTTCGTCGAACGATCGACCTTCCCGCGAGAGCGCCGTCCCATGCGATTTCCGCGCCGAGACCTTCGCGGTTCTTCGACGCGGGGTCACGGAGCCGCAGGGCCACGGACTCCCCTC
>JAFMJN010000293.1 GCA_017853435.1 Planctomycetota bacterium
TGCCTTCCACGACGCGCGGGGATCAAGATCCGAGGATCGCCGCACCGTTCCCGAATCTCCGCCGGAGCCCCCGTCGGCCTCGCACTCGACACCCTGCCGAAGGGGACGGGGCGCGTGCGTCTCCATGTGAACTTCCTCATTCTGAACCGTTCGTTCCCGATGCTCGGCACCGTCACCCTCGCCCCCCGAACGACCTCGGGAACGGTGGTCTTCGACGACACCGCGACATGGACGTCGGTCTACCCGGATCTCACGCCTCGGACGTTGGCGGAGCTGATGCGACGCCATCTCGCACCGGTCGGCCGCGACGAGATCCCCGCACGCATCCACGTCGAAGCCCTGCTCGACGACGGCGTCACCCGCCTTGCACGGAGCGATCCCTTCGACGCCACGTTCTTCCTGCCGCGCGACCCGTGACGCGCTAGGATGAACTCATGCTGCAAGGTGCGGAACCGACGACGTCTCCCCTCGGCGATGCGATCGCCATGTTGCATCCTCTGTTGGTACATTTTCCGATCGCGCTGATCATCACCGCGGTACCTGCGGAATTCCTTCGACTCCGCCGCGGCTCGGATGCCGCCTCGCCGACGGCGCGTTTTCTCGTCATGGTCGGTGCCGTGGGAGCGCTTCTCGCCGGCGTGACGGGCTGGATCAAAGCCGCCATCGACGGCGGCGGCTATGACGGGCGCGATCTCGGGTGGCACAAATGGTCGGGCGTCGCATTCACCCTGATCGCCGTCATCCTCGCGTGTATCGCACCGCGTGCCGAACAGGCGCCCGGACGCCTCAAGGCTTTTCGTCTTCTGCTCGTCGCCGCAGCGGCGATCCTTCTGATCGTCGGCCACTACGGTGCCACCCTCGCGGGCCACACCCTCGATTTCAGCCTGTTCACCAAAGCGCTCTCGGGAGGCTGACCCTCGATGCGCCATTCCGCGACGCCTCCGGACGGCCCCGCCGAATCCCCCGCGACGTTCCGACTCGTGTGGTGCGGTGTCGCGGCCGGCCTGATCGCGCTCGTGTGGATGGTTCAAATTCGCATCACGGCCGGTGACGGCATCATGCTGCGGCATCGGATGACCGCTCCGGAAACGCGTCCGAGCGGCGGCCGACTCCTGAAGGCCCAAGTCCTGACTTCCGCGCGTATCCCGATGTCGGGCGTCCGGGTCGTCGCCGTTCGCGGCTTCGGCGCGTCGGGGATCGAAGTCGCGGAAACACGCTCGGACGAGAAGGGTTGGTACGCGATCGAAGTCCCGCCCGACGCCACGCGTCTCGTCGCGCGCATCGGCGAGCGGCGCGCCGAGGTGTGGCTGAAGCCCGACGGCGCATCTCCCGATCTCATCTTGCGTTAGATCCGCGGATCCGCGCCGTCGGCGCGGCGTGTCGTTCCATGGCCCGCACGCGAGAAACTCCGCAATCGACGCGCCGGAAGCGCTTCGTCCCCCGGTAGAATGTCCGCATGCGCCGCACGCTTCCCGTTCTCCTCGGACTCGCGCTGATCGTCTTTCCCGCTCGAGCTCAATGGAACCCCGCGGCGGCCGCCTGGGGCAAATCGGCATCGACGGACGTGCGCGTCATGACGTGGAACGTGAAGGACGGCATCTGCTCCACCAACGCGAAGCAGAACGGCGCCAACAACTGGACGGCCATCGCCCGCGTCATCGCCGCCCTACAGCCCGACATCCTCCTCCTGCAGGAAACGGGCGACAATTCCGGAAACGGAACGGGTGGCGGCGTCGACTCGGTCGCCAATCTCACGACGACCCTCGACCGCCTGATGAAAGGTGGAACCGACCCCTTCAACGCGAACGCCGCGGTCACCGCCTACGTGCAGCTGTGGGCTCCCGGCTACGACCTTCCCCACGTGTTCGTGTCGTCGGACTCCGACGGATTCAATCGAAACGTGATCCTGTCGCGCTGGCCGTTCGTCGACCTCAACGGCGACACGAAATCGAAACTCATCGACATCCCGACGGTCACCGCCCACTTATGGGCTCCGGGCGGAGACGGCGGCATCCGCGGGTTCATGTTCGGCGAAATCGATCTCCCTTCGACCTACGCGGGAGATCTCGTGGTCGGCAACGCACATCTGAAAGCGGGAAGCGCCGCATCGGACCATACGCAACGGGAAAACGCGGCCCGCAACGTGGCCTACTACATCGATCATCTTTTGAACGGCGCCGGGACCGGGATCCCCGATCCGTTCGCGAAGATCGCCGACTCGCCCGCGACGGCGACGATTCTCCCGCCGAACACGTCCGTCATTCTCGGAGGTGACTGGAACGAAGACGAAACGGCGAACGGATCCGTCCGCGGTCCGGCGGACTGGCTGTCGAAGGCCGAGTTCGCGGAAACCACGCCTTCGGCCGACGGACCGGACCGGAATCGGGGCGACATCGAACTCTGCAACGCGACCGACGTGTTCACCGGGAGCGTCAATACGCTGTCTTCGGTGCGCTTCGACTACATCGCCCATCAGGGTTCCATCACCGCGCTGCGCCGCGCGTTCGTGTTCAACAGCAACACGGTTTCCAACACGGCGATGCCCGTCCAAATCACGGGTTTCAGCCCGACGGCTCAATCGACCACGAGCACGGGGTCCGATCATCGCGTCGTGGTGGCCGACTTCATCCTGCCCATGGCCCATGCGTGCAACACCGCCGGTGTCGACGTCGGCTTCGGAAAGGCCGCGTCGTCGGGGACCTTCCCCCGTCTTTCCGCCTGCGGCGGACTCGCCTCCGGTCAATCCGCGAACTTGGCGCTGAACGCGGCGGCCGGAGCCACGCAAGTGTGGCTCGGAGCGTCGACGGCGGCTTCCCCCGTTTCGATCTTCGACGGGACCGTCGTCCCGAATCCTCTGACGATCTTCGGTCCGTTCCCCACGCCGACGTCGGGGATTCTCTCGTTCCCGATCACGGGCGGCGGCGGCCCGTTCACGGGCTACGTCCAATACGCGATCGCGGACGCGGGA
>JAFMJN010000294.1 GCA_017853435.1 Planctomycetota bacterium
CTTCCCGTCGTCTTCGCGCAGATGGGCACATTCGGCAACGTCATCGGTGCCGTGTGGTTCTTCATGCTCTTCCTCGCGGCGATCACGTCGTCGTTGTCGATGTTGCAGCCGACGTTGGCCTTCTTCGAAGAGTCGATGGGATGGTCGCGCGGGAAGGGGCTCGGGGTTCTCATTCCCCTCGCCCTCACCGGGAACATCTTCGTCATGTACTACTCGAAGGATCTGATGGCGCTCGACACCATCGACTTCTGGATCGGCACCGTCCTCATCTTCGTGATGGCGGCTTTGCAGATCATCTGCTTCTCGTGGGTGTTCGGCGTGGACAAGGGCATCGCAAGCGCCGAGCAGGGTGCCCAAATGAAGATCCCCGCGATCTTCCGCTTCATCATGAAGTACGTCGCGCCGCTCTACCTGATCGTCGTCTTCGTGTTGTTCTGTAAGCAGAACCTGCCGGACTACGTGAAGGCGATGGAGTCGAACCCCGTCGCGGTACGCAGTCTCATGTTCATCGGGATCGTCATCGTGATCCTCGTCGGCATGACGGCGGTAGGTGCGAAGCGGTGGCGTGCGATGGGCCTCGACCTCGACGGAGAAAAGGACTGATCATGCTGCAAACCCTCCTTCACTCGTTCGCGATCGCGCTGCCGCAAGCGGCGGGATCGACGCCCACCCCGGCGAGCCCCCACACGCTGACGGCCGCGGGTTGGACCTTCATGCTCGTGTCCGTGGGCGGCGTCGTGGTGTGGACCGCGTGGTGCTTCTACAAGGTCCTCACGGCACCCGAAGCGAACGAAGCTCCGCCCCCGTCGGGCTACGGCCCCTGAACGCGGGTTAATCGCCCGCACCTTGCTCGCCGAGTCGGTAGGACGCCGCCTCGGCGAGCTGCTTTTTACCCACCCGTATCTCCCCCGCCATGTCGGCCAACGTGCGGGCGACGCGTAGAAGGCGGCGTGCCGCCCGTGCCGACAACGCCAGTTGCTCGATCTGAGTACGGTGCCATCGCACGTCGTCGGACGACAAACCACAGACTTCGACGATCCGCGCGTCGGCCAAACGCGCGTTCACGTCTCCTTGACGCTCGTTCTGGCGTCGACGGGCTTCCCGAACCCGGGCAGCCACGTCCGCGCTGGATTCCCCCGCAGGCGATTCGACGAGATCGCGCGCCTCGACCGCCCGCAGCCTCACCCTCAGGTCGAAGCGTTCGAGCAACGGCCCCGACAGGCGACCGCGATACCGCAACGCCGCTTGTGGAGTACAGCGACAACGACCGTCTCCCGCACCGTAGTGGCCGCACGGGCACGGATTCATCGCGGCGACGATGAGCGCGTCGGCGGGAAGCGTGCGTGAACGACCTCCTCGGGAGAGATGCACCACCCGCTCCTCCATCGGTTCGCGAAGAACTTCCAACGCTTCGCGCGGAAACTCCGGGAGTTCGTCGAGGAACAACACCCCCCGATGCGCGAGCGAGATTTCACCGGGCCGCACGGGATGTCCGCCCCCGACGAGGGACACCGGAGTCGACAGGTGGTGCGGGCTGCGAAACGGAGGATCGCGGAAGCGTGCGGGGTCGAGAGGCTTCAAGGCTGCGTGGATCCGCGCCGATTCGAGCGCCTCGCCTTCGGCGAGAGCGGGAAGAATGGTGGTCAGGCGTCGAGCGAGAAGCGACTTGCCCGAACCCGGAGGCCCCTCCAAGAGAATGTTGTGCCCTCCGGCGGCGGCGGTCTCGAGCGCACGTCGCGCCGTCCACTGCCCCTTCACTTCCGACAGGTCGATCCGCGTCGCGGGCGTCGACACCGCCGCGCGCACTCCGCGTGGACCCGCGTCGAGGACACCTTCTCCGCGAAGCACCGCCAGCGCGTCGGGGAGCGTCCGCACCGGATAAATCGGCGGACCTTCGACGAGACGCGCTTCGTCGAGATTTTCGGGAGCGCAGCAAAGGGCGAGTCGAAAACGCTTGGCGAGCAACGCCGCTCCGAACGCGCCGGTCACCGGACGCACGTCGCCCGACAACGCGATTTCACCCAAAAAGAGAAACCCGCCGAGGCGCTCTTCGGGGTACTTCAAAACGTGGGCGCAATAGGCGATCGCGAGCGGAAGGTCGAGCCCCCGTCCCGCCTTGCGCACATCCGCGGGAGCCAAGTTCAAGAGCGTCCCGTAGCCTTCCTTGAACGGAAGATCGCCGAGGATCGGCCCCGCGCCCATACGCATCCGCAAGACGCCTTCTTTCACCGCCGCATCGGGAAGTCCGATGACGCGACATCCCCCGGCGGGGACATCGAAGGACGTTCGGGCTTCGACGGTGACGAGGACGGCGTCGATTCCGTCGAGGACGGTGCCTAGGGATGTAGCGGGCATCGTCCCGAAAGACGCGCCCCGGTCGTGCAGCGTCCCCGTACGGACGGGAAACGCCGCAACGCGTTCACTT
Source organism: Planctomycetota bacterium (assembly GCA_017853435.1). Lineage (GTDB taxonomy): Bacteria > Planctomycetota > CAIWVZ01 > CAIWVZ01. Next base: position 2,426 of record JAFMJN010000294.1, read on the forward strand.
GTTCGAGCGTCCTTGGAACTCGCCGGTTTCGGTCGAGACCTTCACCAGTTCGCCGTTCTCGATGAACGCGGGCACTTTGAGTTCGAGTCCGGTTTCCAGTTTGACGTTCTTCGTGACGCCGTTCACCGTGTTGCCGCGGGCGACCTGTTCGGCCTCGACGACTTTGAGGGTGACCGAGGGCGGAAGTTCGATGCTCACGGGATTGCCTTCGAAGAAGGTCACTTGGCACGCCGCGTTTTCGAGCAGGTACCACTTCTTGTCGCCGACGAGATCTTCGGGAATTCCGTACTGCTCGTAGGACTCGGCGTCCATGAACACGTAGCCCTGATTGTGGTCGAGGTAGAGGTACGTGCAGGGCTTCGGATCGAGATTGGCGCGCTCGAGAGTTTCCGAAGAACCGAGCCGCAACATGACGTTGGTCCCGGTCTTGATGTTCTTGAGCTTGACCTGATTGATCGCACGCCAGTTGCCGGGGGCGATGTGCTCGAACTCCGCCACGACGTGCAGTTGGCCCTGGTGGAGGATGATCATGCCCTTGC
>JAFMJN010000295.1 GCA_017853435.1 Planctomycetota bacterium
CGACCACGATGATGTCCTTGCCGCGGAAGAAGAATCCGTCGCAGGTGGCACAGGCCGAGAGGCCGTGGCCCATGAATTCGTTTTCGCGGGGCAATCCGAGAAGCCGGGCGCTCGCTCCGGTCGCGACGATGACGGTCGCCGCCTTCATGGTCCGCTCCGAGGTCGTCACGGTGAACGGGCGGCCGTTGGAGAGGTCGACCGAGGTCACGATCTCCCAGTGGATTTCGGTGCCGAAACGGACCGCCTGCTCGCGGAACTTGTCCATGAGTTCCGGACCCATCACGCCGTGAGGGAATCCGGGGAAGTTCTCGACCTCGGTCGTGATCGTGAGTTGACCGCCCGGCTGGGCTCCGGCGAAGACGACGGGCTTCAGGTTGGCGCGGGCGGCGTAGATGGCGGCGGTGTATCCGGCCGGGCCGGTACCGATGATCACGACGTTGCGGACATCTTCGGTCATGGGAGTCTCGAGGGAGCGTCGGACGTCGCGGGCCCGCGGCGCCCCGGGCCCCGTCGGTCGCCCCCGACCCGGTACGCTAGCGCACCCCGGGAGGAGCCCCAACGCGCGGGTTTTCCCGACGTTGACGCGTACGCCCGAGGGGGTAACCTCTTTGTCCGGGATCGCGCCCACCCGGGCATCGGAACTCCATGGATATCACCACCCTTCTCGCCGCCGAACGCATCGTCCACCTGAAGGACACCACCAAAGACGACTGTCTGAAGACGCTCGTCCGCGTGCTGGCCAAGACTCCGCAGGTGACGAAGGAGAAGGAACTCCTGAAGGCCATCTCCGATCGCGAACGCATCCTGTCGACGGGCATCGGCCAAGGCATCGCGATCCCCCACGCGAAGATCGACTCGGTGACCGAATTCGTCGCCGCGATCGGTATCTCGAAGGCGGGCATCCCGTTCGATTCGATCGACGACAAGCCGGCCCATCTCATCGTCATGATCGCGGGCCCCGAAGGACAATCGGAGCGCTACCTGCGCATCCTATCGCGCTTCACCGCGATCCTGAAGCCGGAAACCACGCGCTCGCGCATCATCGAGGCGAAGAAGGCCGAGCAAGTGCTCGAGATCCTCCGCGAGACGCGCTGACCGTGCGGAAGGTATTCGTCCTCGGCCTCGACGGAGCGACGTTCGACCTCATCGGCCCGTGGATCGACTCGGGCGAACTTCCCAATCTCCGCCGCATCGCGGACGAAGGGGTACGGGCCGACTTGGCCAGTTTGTGGCCTCCGCTGACGCCCGTCGCGTGGCCGTCGTTCTACATGGGGAAGAACCCCGGCAAGCACGGCCTCTACGGCTACAAGGTCCGTCAGAAGGGTTCGTACGAAGAACTTCCCGTCTCCGCCGCCGACCGAAAAGGGCGCACCCTCTTCGAACACGTGGGCGATCAGGGCGGCAAAGTCGCGGTTCTCTCGGTGCCCATGACCTATCCGGCGTCGCCCGTGAACGGCGTCATGGTCACGTGCATCTTCACGCCGAAGTTGGACGACATCTGGCAAACCGACTGCGCGTATCCGCCCGAGTTCAAGGAAGAGATGAAGCGGGTGATCGGCACGTTCAAGATCCACCCCGACCATCAGTACAGAAAAGGCAACATTCCCGACCTGCTCGCCGATTATCGTGAAACGCTGAAGCAGCGCATCGATCTCTGCGAGCACGTGATCCGCACGAAGGAATGGGACCTCGCCATCACGGTGCTGAACGAAACCGACCACATTCAACATCAGGTGTGGCACGTCCACGATCCGAAGCATCACGACCACGATCCGGAGGAATTCCGGAAGCACGGCCACGTGATCAAGGAATTCTGGAAGGAAGTCGATCGCGACGTGGGTCGTTTGGCGGCCGCGCTTCCTCCCGACGCGACGTTCATGATCCTCTCGGACCACGGACACGGTCCGATCTATCGTTGGGTTCACCTCAACAACATGCTCGCGAAGAAGGGACTGATCCGCTTCAAGCGGGGCCCGCTCAGCCTTCTGAAGCGTGCGGCCTTCTCCCTCGGATTCACTCCGGGGAACGTCTATCGACTTCTTCTCCGTCTCGGCGTGGGCGGCAAGAAGAAAGGCGGCGGCATGGAGGGCGGCGGCGGTGCGGGCAAACTCGCGCGTCGCGTTTTCCTCTCGGAGGACGACATCGATTGGTCGCGGACCCGCGCCTACGCGACGGGCCACATGGGCCAAATCAACGTCAATCTGAAGGGACGCGAACCCCAAGGCACCGTGTCGAAGTCGGAGATCCCCGCCCTCCGCAAGGAGATCGAGGCGGCCCTCGCCGAAATCACGGACGACGGTCACCCCGTCATCGACCGCCTCGTTCCGCGCGAAGAACTCTTCCACGGCGAGACCCTGGCGCTCGCGAGCGACTTCTTCGTGATGACGAAGGATCCGTCGCATCAGGCTCTCGGCGGCGCCTCGTTCATCTCCAATCGCGTCGTCGAAAAGTCCTACGGCAATTCGGCGACCCATCGCCTCAACGGCATCTTCCTGATGAAGGGCCCGGGCGTGAAGCGCGGCGTCCGCATCGATCCGCTCCGGATTCAGGATTTGGCGTCGCACATCATGTGGCGCATGGGACTCAAAGTCCCGGCGGATTTCGACGGAACCATTTCTTCGGGCCCCTACGACGACGGCCTTCTCGATCGCGAGCCCCCGCAAACGCTTCCTCTCTCCGAGATCAAGGCCGGTGCGGGGCGCGAGCGTCCGCTGACGGACGACGAAATCGCGAAGATGAAGGAAAATCTGAAGAAGTTGGGCTACGTCGACTGAAGTCGACGCCGCGCGCGCTTCAGGCGCGCACGAGGAAACGCGCTTCGCTCGGCAGCGGCAGGCCCGCCATCTCGACTCCGCGGCGTCCGTTGGCCGCCGCGTGCCGCAACGTCATGAAGACGGTATCGACGTCGTCGGTACCGCAGGCCGCGCATAGTTCCGCGACCGTGAA
>JAFMJN010000296.1 GCA_017853435.1 Planctomycetota bacterium
GGCGGGACGCGCGCTAGAATCGGAACCTCCCGCGGCCGGGGCGCCGTGACCCGGGAAAACGTCCTTGCATCCCTCCGCCGCCCTCGCTTCGTTCCATCCGGCAACCCGAACTTGGTTCGAGGAAGCCTTGGGGACGCCTACGGACGCCCAAGCGCGCGCGTGGGAATCGATCCGCGAAGGGCGCCATACGTTGCTCATGGCGCCGACGGGCTCCGGAAAGACTTTGGCCGCCTTTCTGCCCGCGATCGATCGTCGCATGCACGGCGGACCGAGCGGACTGCGCGTTCTGTACGTCTCGCCGCTGAAGGCGCTGTCGAACGACATCGAACGGAACTTGCGTGCCCCCATCGCGGGAATCGCCGCCTGCGCCGCGCGGTCCGATCTTCCTCCCGTCGATGTCCCGTCGGTCGCGCTGCGAACCGGAGACACTCCCGCGTCCGAGCGCGCCCGATTCCGGCGCGAGGGGGCGGACATCCTCATCACGACGCCGGAGTCCCTCCATCTCCTTCTGACGTCGGCGGTGCGTGAGAAACTTCTCGACGTCGACACGATCATCATCGACGAGATTCATGCCCTCGCGGGGACGAAGCGCGGGGCGCACCTGTTTCTCGCGCTCGAACGATTGGAGATGCTCCGTGCGGGGCGACCTCCCGCGCAACGAATCGGTCTTTCGGCGACGCAGAAACCGCTCGACGCCGTCGCACGCCTTTTGGCCGGTGCCGACAGCGACGCCGACGGCAATCCGACGCCGCGGTCCGTCGCGATCGTCGACGCGGGAAGCCGTCGCGCCCTCGATCTTCGGATCGAAACGCCGCTCGAAGATTTGAGAGCCGAGGCCCTCGGCGGCCTCAAGTCCGGACCCGTGGTCGCCGCGGAAACGCGTCCGTCGCTTTGGCCCGCGTTGCATCCCGCTTTGGTCGCGGAGATCCGAGCCCACACGTCGACGTTGATTTTCGTCAATAGTCGCCGTCTTGCGGAGCGTTTGGCGAACAGTCTGAACGAAACGGCGGGCTGTGAAATCGCCTGCGCCCACCACGGAAGCCTCGCCCGCGAGCAGCGTCTGATTCTCGAAGACCGCCTGAAGCGGGGGACACTTCCCGCGCTCGTCGCCACGTCGTCGCTCGAACTCGGTATCGATATGGGGGCGATCGATCTCGTCGTCCAAGTCGAAGCGCCGCCGTCCGTCTCTGCGGGTCTTCAGCGCGTCGGACGAGCGGGCCATCGCAAGGACGCCGTTTCGAAAGGCGTGCTGCACCCCAAATATCGTCACGATCTATTGGCGTGCGCCGCCGCCGCGAAGGGGATGTTGACCGGAGACGTCGAAGAGATCCGCATCCCTCGGAATCCCCTCGACGTGCTGGCGCAACACATCGTCGCCGCCGTGGCGACGGGACCTCTTTCCGTCGATGCCGTCTACGCGTGGGCGCGCCGGGCCGCCTCGTTTCACGATCTTCCGCGCTCGGCATTCGAAGGCGTGCTCGACATGCTTTCCGGGCGTTGGCCGTCCGACGATTTCGCCGAACTCCGTCCGCGTGTCACGTGGGACCGGAATGCGGGGATGCTGCTGCCGCGCGCCGGAGCGTTCCGGGTTGCCGTCGTGAACGGCGGCACGATTCCGGATCGCGGTCTCTACGGCGTGTTCCTGTCCGGAGCCGAGACGAACAAACCCGTTCGCGTCGGCGAACTCGACGAAGAGATGGTGTTCGAATCGCGCCCGGGCGACGTTTTCAATCTCGGCGCGTCCGCATGGCGCATCGACGAGATCACGCACGACCGCGTGTTGGTTTCACCCGCGCCGGGAGAGAACGGTAAGCCGCCGTTCTGGCGTGGCGATCGCGTCGGGCGGCCGTTCGCATTCGGCCGCAACATCGGCGCCCTCACTCGCGACGTCGTGGAAACACCCCGTCCGGCGATGCTCGCACGCCTGAGGGAGTCTCACGCACTTTCCGAGACGGCGGCCGAGGCGCTCTGTGCGTACGTCGATGGGCAGCGGGAGGCCGGAGGGGCCGTTCCGACCGATCGCGAGATCGTCGTCGAGCGCTTCTTGGACGAAATCGGAGATTGGCGGATCTGCGTCCTCTCTCCCTTCGGCGCACGGGTTCACGGACCATGGGCGTTGGCCGTGACGGCCGCCTACGAGGAGGCGACCGGGACCCGATGTGAATCGGTGTGGTCGGACGACGGCATGGTCTTCCGCTTCCCGGAGGCCACGGAACCGCCCGATGCGGCGACCTTCATCATCGACCCCGATCGTCTCGACGATCTCGTCGTCCGGGAAGTCGGCGGCAGCGCGCTGTTCGCGGCGCGCTTCCGGGAGAACGCCGCGCGGGCGCTTCTGCTCGTCCGCAAGCGACCGGGTGAGCGGACGCCGTTGTGGCAACAGCGGAAGCGTGCGGCGGATCTTTTGGCGGTGGCGTCGAAGTTCCCCGGCTTCCCGATGGTGCTCGAAACCATGCGGGAGTGCCTGAGCGACGTCTTCGATCTTCCCGCGTTGAAGGGATTGCTGACCGAACTTTCGCGCGGATCCATCGCGTTGCGTGTGGTCGACGCGCGATCGCCGTCCGTCTTCGCCCAGTCGTTGTTGTTCTCCTACGTCGGCAACTTCATCTACGAGGGAGATGCGCCCCTCGCGGAGCGGCGTGCCCAAGTTCTTGCTCTCGATCATGCGCAGTTGCGCGAACTGCTCGGCGAGGCGGAACTGCGTCGTCTTCTCGATTCCGATGCGATGGAAGCCGTCGAGCGACGGTTGCAACGACTCGACCCTCCGGTCCTTCGGAGCGCGGATGCCCTTCACGACGCTCTGCTCACGCTCGGACCGCTCTCGGTGGACGAGATCCTCGCGAGAACGGATCCTGAGGCGCGTGCGGACGTGCCTGCGTGGCGGGGAGAACTCGAAGCGGCACGACGCATCGTCGAAGTGCGGATCGGCGGCGTCGAACG
>JAFMJN010000297.1 GCA_017853435.1 Planctomycetota bacterium
CGGCGCCCTTGCTACGATGCGGGCGGCCCTTCCATGCTGCAGCAGCTGCTTCCGTTTCTCGCCGTCTCGGCCGTCGTCGCCAGCGTCTTCCTTCTCACGAAGGTGCGGGCGCTCGCCGCGCGTTTGGCGTCGATCGAGGCGTCTCTCGACGCCGCCCAGAAGCGCCTCGCGGACGAGCAATCGCGGCTCGGGGGAAGGACGGTCTCTCAAGTGGTCGACGGTCTCGACGCCCAAGGGCGCGGACTGTCCGCCGTGCAGGGGGATCTCGGCCGCCTCGAAGTCGTCGTTGCGGACGTGGAAAAGCGCCTGAACGACGCCGAGCGCCGGGTCAAAGAGGCGTCGGAAGCCGCGGTCCGCGCCGAAGAAGTCGCCACCGGATTGCCCGCCGGAGCCGCACCGACGGAGGAAATCCTGCGTCGGCACCTCGCGGCGATCGGCGTCGCGGATCTCGCGATCGACCTCCGCGAGGAAAGGCCCGATGGTGCGACGGCGTTCGTCGTCCGCGGTCTGCGCGGGCGCGCGCTGTGGCACGGCAAGGTCGTCGTCCGCGGCCGATCGGTCGTCGAGGCCGCGCCGATCCCCGCACGCCAGTTCCCATGATGGATTCGATACAACTATGACACATGTCGATGTAGCGCGTCTCAAGGACCACGTAGGGAAGCCCGTCACCGTGCGCGGTTGGCTCTACAACTGCCGTTCGAAGGGCAAGATCCACTTCCTCCAGGTGCGCGACGGATCCGGCATGGTTCAGGCCGTGCTCGTGAAGGGCGTTCTTGCGGACGCCGACTTCGAACGCGTCGGCAAGCTCGGACAGGAGTCGTCCCTCGAAGTCGACGGCACCGTGCGCGAGGACGTGCGGTCTCCTTCGGGCGTCGAACTCGACGTGACGGGCGTGCGTCCGATTCAGGACGTGAAGGACTATCCGATCGCCCTTCAGGAGCACGGACCCGATTTCCTCCTGCAAAATCGCCATCTTTGGCTGCGAAGCCGCAAGCAACACGCGGTCATGCGTATCCGAAGCCGTATCGAAACGGCGATTCGCGGTTTCTTCGACGATCGCGGATTCACGCTCGTCGACGCGCCGATCTTCACGCCGTCCGCCTGCGAAGGCACGACCACGCTCTTCGAAGTGAAGTACTTCGACGACGACAAGGCGTATTTGACGCAGAGCGGCCAGCTCTACATGGAAGCCGCGGCGATGGCCCTCGGAAAGGTCTATTGCTTCGGCCCCGTGTTCCGTGCGGAGAAGTCGAAGACGCGCAAGCATCTGACGGAATTCTGGATGCTCGAGCCCGAGATCGCGTACGGCACGCTCGAAGACGTCATGGATATCTCCGAGGCGTTGATCGTCCACATCTTCTCGGAAGTCTTGCGCGCGTGCCGTCAGGACCTCGCGACGCTCGAACGCGACGTGACGAAACTCGAAGACGTGGCGCGCGGAGGATTCCCGCGGGTCACCTACGCCGAGGCCGCGAAGATTCTCGTCGACATGAATTCCGGCTTCGTTCCCGGAAACGATTTCGGAGCTCCGGACGAGCAGGCGCTCGCGACGCACTTCGGTCGCCCGGTGTTCATCCACCGTTGGCCCGCCGAGATCAAGGCGTTCTACATGAAGCGCGATCCGAACGATCCGTCGCTGGCGCTCGGTGTCGACATGATCGCGCCCGAGGGCTACGGCGAAATCATCGGCGGCGGACAGCGCGCCGAGGATCTCGACTTCCTCCTCGAGCAGATCAAACTGCACCAACTGCCGCAGGAGGCGTTCGAGTGGTACCTCGACCTGCGCCGCTACGGCACGGTGCCTCATGCGGGGTTCGGCCTCGGGCTCGAACGCACCGTCGCGTGGGTGACGGGACGCGAGCACATCCGCGAGTGCATCCCGTTCCCGCGCATGCTCTACCGCATCTATCCCTGATTTCGGAGGCGTCGCATGGAAATGGACCGCATGACGGGACTCGCCGGCAAGGGCGGGCCGAAGAGGGGAACGAATATCTTCCCGATCGCGGTCGGGGTCATTCTGGTGGTGGTCTTGCTGCGGTGGTGGCTTTCCGATCCCGCCGTGCCGACCGTCGTTCCACCGGTGGATCCCGAACCCCCGACGGTTCTGCGGTTCGACGACATGAAGGCACGGTCGGGGAGCTCCGGGGAGCCCCCCGCTGCCAAGAAGCCGACTGAAACAGAAAAAAGCGCAGAAAGGCCGCCTGCGCCCGCGGTGCCGCCCCCCGCAACTCCCGCCGTGGTCCGCCCGACGCCCGCGGCCGCCGAGACCCGTCCTAGTTCACGTCCCACCGTCGTCGAACTCGAGACGCAACTCGCCGCCCTGCGGAAGGATCCGGCCTCGGCGGATCGGTTGCGCCGCGCGTTGGGTGAGGCGGTCCTCGTCGAGACGTACCCGGAAGCCCTCCGGCGTGTGTGGATGGACGAGTTGCGTCCTTTGACCAAGCGCTTCGTGTTCTCGGCGGCTCCGATGCCCGGGGCGTCCGTCGGCGTGAAGGTCATGAACGGGGACAACCTCACGAAGATCGCCGATCGCGCCCGTAAAGAACACGGCGTGGTGGTGGCTCCCGACTTCATCCGGGTGGTCAACGACTTGCCGCCGAACTTCGTGCGTGCGGGGGCCACGCTCAAGGTTCCGACGGAGCCCGCCGGGTTGGTGGTGGACAAGTCCGAGTTCCGCGTCTACCTGACGTTGGGCGGTGTCGTGATTCGCGATTGGCCGATCGGGACCGGACGCGACGAGCGTACGCCCGAAGGCGTCTTCAAAACCGGGAGCAAGACCCGCAATCCGACGTGGACCGACCCTGAAACGGGCAAGACCTACAAGTTCGGCGACCCCGGACACACCATCGGAAGTCGATGGATTTCGCTCGACGACGGGAAGGGAAGAACGGGTTTCGGCATCCACGGAACGAACGAACCCGCGTCGATCGGCAAAGCCG
>JAFMJN010000298.1 GCA_017853435.1 Planctomycetota bacterium
GTTCCTGCTTCTGATAGATGCAGGCCTTCATGCAGTCGTTGCAGATGCGATGCCCGGTGCCCGGAAGCATCGGGTTGTTCACCATGATCGTCGCGAGCGCCGCGATCGCATCACCCTTCGCGCGAAGCAGATGAGCCTCGGAGATGTGTTCGTCGAGCGGGCAACCGTCGAGCGCGATGCCGAGCGGGTTCTTCTTGATCTCGCCCTTTTCGAACAGGCCCTTCGAACACGAATCCTTGTCGCGCTCGTGGCAGAAGATGCAGGTGTCGATTTCGCCCGCGATTTCCCGCGATTCCATGCGGGTATCCGTCAAGGCGAATCCGTCGCGACGACGGAATCCGTCTTCGAATCCGTTCAGGTATTCGGGGAGGTCGGGACGGGGCCGAGCGTGCGGAACGAGACGCTCGAACACGAACGTCTCCTGAAGGCGGAAGGTCACCCAACCGCGCGCGACGGAACCGTGCGGGTGTCGGCGACGGTGCCAGGCTCCGAACAACGCGAGGCGGTCGAGGGCCGCATCGACGGCCTTCCGACGACCCCCCGCGTCGCTCGCGGCGGCGAAGGCGGGGTCGCACGCGGCAAGAGCGGCGGCCACCTCCGCGTGCCCGGCGATTCCCTTGCCCGCGATCTCGCCCGCGAGGGCGGCGTCGAGGTCGAGCAGTGCGGCGACGGCGCGCGCGAAGGCGAACTCTTCGTGTTCGCCTGTCTTGCGGGCTCCGAGCGCCTTGCAAAGAACTTCGGCGGCGCAACCGATTTCGGATGCATCCATCGCGTCCACGGAGGCGTCGGCGGCGCGCTTCGCAACGCGACGCTTCGTGAACTCCTTGCGGACGCGCACGAGGACGTCGAGGGCCCGCGTGCCTTCGACGAGCGACGCTCGAGCTCCGTCGAGCGCGAACAGCGTCGAGACGAAGGCCGCCACATGCGGTCCGACGGTCACGGTCAACCACGATTCGTCGGTGCGCGTCGGCTCGCCCTTCTCGAGGATCTCGCGGTAGCGCAACGCGATACCGGGATCGCGGCGGTCGAGGTCTTCGAGGAAGGCCGAGAACAGGTCCGAGAGCCGCTTCGGGACGAAGAGGTCGGCGAACGTGAATCCGGGGAGCCCGAGACGGAGTTCCGGCGTGGTCGTGGAGGGGAACGGGGTGGCGTCGGCGTGGGACGGCAGCATGCCGAACCTTAGCAACGACGGTCAGCCGTTCGACATCCTTCGGGCCGCGTCATGGGCCATTTGGAGGGTCAGCAAACGCGCCAAGATGCGCACCTTCGGCCGCTCGGGATGGAGCGCGTCCACGAGCCACGGACCAAGGCGCCCCTTGTCGATGACGCCGAGGCGGGACAGGGCTGCGATCGAAAGCCGTTCCCGAACGTCGTCCCGTTGGAGCGCGCGCAGCGCGGGAATGGGGACGGGCGTCGGGAGGGGGGCTTTTCCGAGGTAGCGCCCGAGGCGCCCCAAGGCCCGTTTCCCGTAATCGCCAAGGAGCGGCAGGAAGCGATGGAGCGTCAGCGGCGTCATGGGGCACGCGGGGGCTCCCGATTCGGTCGGCAGCAGGGCGAGGCGCGGATTGAGGCGGCCGATCACGTGCCGAGGCATCCGGTTGCCCCGGCGGACCCCCGGGGGGGCCGACAGCGCTTCCCGCATGGGATCGAGGAAGGCGTAGGGACCGATGCTGTCGATCTGCCTCAGCGTCGCCGAGAGGAAGCGTCCGCCCCAGTGCTGCATCCGCAGGCGCACGTAGACGGCGTCGGCCTGCGACACGGTCGGGAGATCCCGGACGTCCGTCAGCGCGGCGTCGACGACCTCGGCGAAATGATCGACCAGCGACCCCTCGAGACCGAGGAGGTACGCGTCCGCCGAGTCGTCCAAAGCGAAGCGTTGACGCGCGACGAGGCGCGCGTCGAGGGCTCCTCGACCATGGAGTCCGCCGGCGACGAGATCCCACCAGTAGCCGCGCGAGAACTCGCCGCACGACCCTTGAATCGACGCGGTGCCGTTCAGAGCCGACCTCGACTGGGTCGCGGCGACCGGGGCTCCGAGGAAGACGTCGATTTCGCCGTCCGACAACCTGAGCGCGCGCGCGAGGTTCTTCTCCGAATACGTGCTTCCCTCGCCCGCGGTGAACGCGGTCATATGAGGAATGCCCATGACGGCGGCGATGTGCGAGGCGACGACGATGTCCCGGCTGTTCTCGTCGCCGCTCGTGACCGTTTTCACGTCGAGGCCGGCCGCGAGGGCCGCCGCGAGAAGTCCCCGCGAATCGAAACCGCCCGTCAGGTCGAGGACGGGTTCGTGGACGAGGCTGCCGATCCGCGACATGGTGCGAACGATCGCGTCGGCGAGACGATCGGAGGTGCCGCCCGAGGCGCGGTCCCACAGGATCGAAGACAAATTCCACCAAGGGCCGACCCGCTCGAAACGGCCGTCGGCGACCCGAAAGAGTGTGGCCGCTTCGAGTTTGCGGACTCCGCGGAACAACGTGCGATTCCCGAAGACCGTTCCGATCGCGAGGAATTCCCGCACCGACGCCGGATCGAGTTCGGCGTTCGCGGCGCACGCGAGCGGCAACGCCGCCGTCGCGACGACTTCCGCGCCGCCGATCGTCGCTGCGAAGGCGTGGCACGCCCCCATGCGATCGGTGGCGAACGCGGCCCGTCCGTCGCGAACCGCCGCAAGGAAGAAGGGGCCGTCCAACGTCGCCGCGGCCGTCTCGAAGGCCGGGCCTCCCGCAAACAACCCCTGAAAAAGGCGGTCGGGAGCGACGTCCGCGACCCAGAACCCGAACGTATGCAACGTTCCGTCCGGGAGGATGTCGGGTTGGCGGGCCGGTTGGCATTCCCGAGGGAACCGAAGCACGGTCACCGTGCCGTGGTCTTCGCGCGCCAGGCTCGCCCCGAAACCGACATGCCGAAAGGCGCGTTCGACGATCGCGGTCGCC
>JAFMJN010000299.1 GCA_017853435.1 Planctomycetota bacterium
CTCGAGTTCGCGCTTCCACGCCGACTCCGCCTGCGCATCCAACCCCTGCAGCGCGTACGCGAGGGCCAACCCTCCCGAAGCGGTGCGCAGCTCGGGATCCTGACGCAGCGCCAACGTGAAGAACCGTACCGCGTCCGCGAGCGCCTTCGACTTTGCATCGGGATCGGTCGCGGCGCCCGCGCGTCGCAATTCGAGTCGTCCGTACGCCAAGGCGGCCTGCACCCGTTCGGGCGCGAGCATCACCGCGCGTTCGAGCAACGATTCGGCACGCGACGTCGCGGCGAGGTCGTTCGCATCGGCCTCGCCCGATTCGATCAGGTAGGCCCCGAGGACTTGATAGCCGCCTCCGACGAGGGGCGCCTGCGCGATTTGCGCCTCGAAGAGCGTCCGCACCGACGCCCACTCCGACGCTCGACGCCACGACACGGCTCCGAGCGGCAGCACGAGCCCGAAGAGGAGTACCGCGGCGAAGGCGGGACGCGCCAGACGCCGCTCGAGCTGGCAGGCGACGAGCATCACGGCGCCGGCGGTCGGCCACGCGAGAAAGCGCTCGGCGAAGGTCTCTCCCGTACGCCACACGATGTTCAAGACGGGCACCAACGGAAGGACGAAGAGAAGCCACGCGAACGCGCTTCGACCGGACGCGGCGCGGGGATCGCGACCCCGCAGCACGGTCCACGCCGCGACGGGGGTCGCGATCAATGCGACCGCCCCGGTCGCGACCTTCCAAAGCGGAATCGGCAGATCCGGGTCGTCGTATTCGTTGAGAAGCGGCAGGGGCTTCACCAGTTTCACGACGTAGTCGGCCAAAAAGCCGCAGCCCGCGAACCACCGCTCTTCGAGCGTCAACGTCCCCAACACCTGCATCGGGCCTTCGGGGCCGAATCCGCCCAACACGCTCCATCGAGCGACGAGGAGCGCCGCCACCACGCCGCCCGTGATCGCCACGTGACGCAGGCGGTCCCGCGTTTCGAGACCGGGGCACAGCGGGAGGAGCACCGCCAACATCATTCCCTGTTCCTTCGACATGACGCTCAGCGCTACGCAGGCCGCGGCGGCGATCGCGCGTCGAGTCCCGCCTCGGGAACCGATCCACAAAGCCGCCAACGCGAAGACCGTCATGAGGAGTTCGGCCCGGCCGCTGATCCAAAGCACCGCTTCCGAGCGCGCGGGATGGACGGCGTACACCGACGCCGCGGCCGCCGCCGTCCACGGCGAAACACCCCATGCGAAAAGACAACCGAACAAGAGCGCGGCGGCGAGACCGGCGAGGAGGAGTTGCGTGTGATGAAAGCCCGTCGGATCCTCGCCGACGCGGCGATGGTCGAGCATGAAGGACACCGTCGTGACGGGACGCCAAAGTCCGAGCTTTTCGGAAGCATCCGGAGCGAACGGCGTCGTGAATGCCTCCGCCAAAGGACGGTCGAGCACGACTTGAGGGTTGTGCACGACGTACGTGAGGTCGTCGCGGATCCAACCGCCGCGCCGCCCGGGCCACGCGACGAGGACGGCCAAGATCACGGGAATAAGCACGGCCGCCGCACGGGTCATGTTTTGATGATGCCCGCAAGCCCGAAGCCGTGCAACCCGGATACGATGCAATCGTGAAGGCGCAGTTTCTGATTCTCTCGGGCCCCCATCGCGGCCGTACCGTGACCAGTTCACGCGGTTCGGTGCTCCTCGGGTCGGATCCGACGACGGAAGTCTGCGTCGGCGACGGCCCTCAGGTGAAACCGATCCACGCCAAGGTGACTTGGGATCCGGACGCGTGCGCCTTCCACCTCGTCCGGATCGACGGGCACGTCTTCGTCAATCGCACCGAAATCGAAGAAGTCATTCTCTCCGAAAACGACCTCGTCGAGATCGGTATCCACGGGCCGCAGCTTCGTTTCCGGACCGCCGCCGAAGAAGGCGATTTCTGCAAACCCGTACATCGCATGCTGCAGGACGCGAAAGACGTCCGGCAGATGACCGGATCCGTGCAGGCGGCGGGCGTCGCCCTCTTCAAAGACCTGTTCACGCGCGCGACGTGGCAACTCAAGGTCTTCTTTCCGATCGGCGTCGCGGCGGCCGTCTTCGCCGTTTCGCTCGCCGCCGGTTGGATGGGCAGCCACATCGACGATTCGACGGAACGCGAAGTGGCGAACCTCCGCGAGCAAGGCCGGAAGATGGCCGAGGACTTGGAAAAACAGCGGCTCGCGACCGCGGCCGCGCTCGATCGCGTCACGCGCGATCTCGAAGCCCAATCGGCGGCGGCCTCCCGTGCCGCCTCCGCGGGCGATCTCGAGCGACTTCGAGAAGAGTTCGCAAAACGTGCCGCCGCGATCGACGACATGATGAAGAGCGATGCCGCTCTCAAACACGTGCTCGAAGAGGACGCGAAGTCCGTCGCGCTCATCCACGGATCCGTCGGCTTCAAGAGTTCCGGCGGCGTGTGGCTCAAAGACCGGGACGGCGATCGCATCGAACTCGAGTACACCGGATCCGCTTTCGTGGTCGCCGCGGACGGAACACTCGTCACCAATCGCCACGTCGCCCAACCGTGGTGGAAGAACGACTCCGCGGAAGCCGCGATCGCGGCGGGGTGCACACCGCAGTGGCTTCGCCTCGCGGCCGTCTTTCCGGGCAAGAAACCCATCGACATCGACCCGACGACCATCCGCCTCCGACAAGACGACATCGACGTCGCGGTTCTCAACGTGAAGGCCGAAGGTCTCGTCCCCCTCACGCTGTCGACCGTCGATCCGAAAACCCTCCGCGGCTCCCGCATCGTGGTGCTCGGTTATCCCACCGGAGTGAAGGCGCTGCTCGCGAAGGCGGAGCAGGAAGTCGCCGAGGCCGTCACCGCGACGGCGGAATCCCTCGAAGACGTCCTGCGCGGATTGGCCGAACGCGGAGCGGTTCACCCGCTCGCCACGCAAGGAGCCTTGAA
>JAFMJN010000300.1 GCA_017853435.1 Planctomycetota bacterium
CGTGGGGACCAGGACGGCGACCTGGCGCCCCCCCATCGCGACCTTGAACGCAGCCCGCAAGGCGACTTCCGTCTTTCCGAAGCCCACGTCGCCGCAGACGAGGCGATCCATCGGCCGTCGCGATTCGAGATCCGCCTTGATGGCGCGAACGGACTTTTCCTGATCGGTCGTCAACGTATGTGGGAACGCCGCCTCGAACGCGGCCTGCCACGGACTGTCCTCCGGGTGCGCGATTCCCTGCGCCCGAGCGCGCACGGCGGCGAGATCGAGGAGATCGGCGGCGATGTCGTTCGCGGCCTGCGCCGCCGCTTCCTTCTTGCGCTGCCAGGAAACCGACCCGACCTTCGAGAGGTCCGGCGTCGCGCCGCGTCCTCCGACGTATTTTTGAACAAGGTCGATCTTCGCGGCGGGCACGAAAATATTGACACCGTCCGCAAATTCGAGGACCAAGAAGTCCTGCTCGGCGCCCCCGCGCTGCATGCGCTCGAAGCGCGCCAATCGACCGATGCCGTGGACGAGATGCACCACGTAATCGCCAACTTCGAGATCGAGGAACGAATCGAGGGCGCGCGCCTCGGGGGGCGGGGCGTCGTCGCGCGTCTCGAGTCGAGGCGCGGGCGTTCCGCCCATCAGTTCGTGGTGCGAAACCGAAGCGAACCCGAGTCCCGGAGCCAAGAAGCCTTCCGACAAGGCGAACGGCAACACCACCATAGGGCGCCGCAGGATCTCGGCCGCCTCCTTGGGAGCCTGTGGGCCTCTCAACGCGGCGAACAACGTCTCGCGCTCGGTGTCGGATTCGAAACCGAGAAGCGTCGCGGTCCGACCTCGAGAAATCCGATCGAGCGTCCGCACGGCGGCATCGAGTCCGTTCCCCTCGGTGGTCACCGTCGTGGCACCGAGATCCACCGAACCCGTCAGCCCGCCGCGGGCCCGCGTGACGGAAAGTTCGCGAAACGACGACAACGCGTCCTTGCGACGACGCGCCGGTTCGCGATCCGCTTCGTCGAGACGCGATACGTGCAACGCGGAGGCCTGCTCGAGGCGCGCCGGATCGCGCGCGAGCACCACGGTCTTCCGATCACAATGATCCGCGAGCGACGCGGTACATCGCGACGCGCCGAGCGCCTCTTTGAGGATCGCCGCGGCTTCGTGCGTCGCGACGGACACCTGAGTCGCGGGATCGAACGAACGCAGAGATTCGACCTTATCGTCGAACAATTCGACGCGGAGAGGCCGCGTCATGCGCCGATCGAAGATGTCGAGCAAATCGCCGCGCACGGCGAACTGCCCCGGTTCGAGGACGACCGCGGTGCGTTCGAGCCCCGCCTCGCCGCAGACCGACGCCAAAGCTTCCGGCGTCAACGCGTCTCCGACGGCGAGTCGAAATTCGCGTTCGGAAAGCGCGGCACCGTCCGGCAACGCTTCGAAGCAAACCGAGACGGGCGCGACGGTCAACCACGGCACCTTTCCGCTCCATGCCGCCAGCGCTTCGCCGCGTTCGAGAGCCTCCGCGTCTCCCGCTGGGAGAAAGCGGACGTCGGGCGCGCCGAGATGATCGAGATCCACCCGCAGTTCGTCGGCGTCGCGTCCCGTCGGAACGACGAGGAGAATCGGCGGCACACCCCGCTCGCGCGCGAGCCCCGTCAAGAGCAGCGCCAAGAGCGAACCGTGGACACCCCCGATGTGACCCGCATCGGCGCCCCTCCCCGTCACGGCGTCTTTGAACGCCGCGAACCCGCGCAACGCACGGAGAGCCTTTACGACTCCGTCGACGTCCCGAATCGTTTCCATGCGGGTCAGACGACGCCGAGCGTCTTGACGGCTTGCCGGGCGGCGCGTTGCTCCGCGTCCTTCTTCGAGCGACCGTACCCGGGCGCGAAGCGACGCTTGTCGAGAACGACGCAGATTTCGAACGTTCGGCAGTGATCGTCACCCGCGACGGAAAGTACGTCGTACCGCGGCATCGACGCGGCGTGACCGGCTTGGACCCAGCGGGCAAGTCTCCCCTTCCAGTCTTCGCGCGCCTCGGAAGGCAATTCGCGGATCACGTGTTCGACGACGAAACGGCGGGCGGCCTCGTAGCCTCCGTCGAGCCAAATCGCGGCGAGAATCGCCTCGACGGCGTTCGAAAGCACCGATTCCGCGATGTCCCGGGGGGTCGCGAACATCTTGCCCGTCACCACGAACCGTTCGAGACCGAGTGCGCGCCCGACGGACGCGAGGGCTTTTCGGGAAACGAGCTCCGCTCGGGCACGCGTCATCGCACCTTCGTCGTCGGAAGGACGCCCCGCGTAGAGCATTTCCGACACGAGAACCCCGAGTACCGCATCGCCGAGGAATTCGAGGCGTTCGTTGGATCGGCCCGCTTCGAGCTTCGCGGAAGAATGCGTCAACGCGGCCGCGAGAAGGTCGCGGTCGCGAAACGCGTATCCGACCGTCTTCGCGCAATCGGCGAGCACGTCGTCGGAAGGGCGTCCGGGAACGACGCTCAAAGTCCCGGTGCCTCCGGCCGGAAAAGCTTGGCGTATTGCTCGGAGGCGTAGGCGTCCGTCATCCCCGAGATGTAGTCCGCGACGGCGCGATGGATGCCGTCGGTCGACGCGAGACTTCGGAACCGAGTCGGCAGGAGGATCGGGGTCTTCACGTACGCCTCGAACAAGGCGCTGACGAACACCCGTGCACGGTGACGCATGCGAGCCACCCGATGGTGGGTATAGAAGTGCTCGTACAGGTACGCCTTCAACTCGGCTTCCGCGCGCGCGACGGCCGGGCTCAAGGTGACGAGCGGCACCGAGGCGCGGCGGACGTCGGCGAGCGTCGAGATGCCGTGCGCTTCGAGATTCGCCGCCGTCGTCCGCACGAGATCTTTGACGAGGTGATCGATGACGCCCGCAACGATGCGACGAACGAGGTCGCGTCCCG
>JAFMJN010000065.1 GCA_017853435.1 Planctomycetota bacterium
GCGCCGAGGCCGCCGCGAAAATCCTCTCGATCGTCGCTTTTCTCACGGGGGAGGAGCGCGATCACCTGCGCCTTCGCCCCGTGATCGGGGGCGTTCGCGACCGCGCCGTCCGTCGTCGTCTCCTCGACGCCACCACGGCGGCCGCATCGCGGTGGGGGGTGGACGATCTGCGAAAACTCCTCGCCGGCGAGGTGCTCCCGGACGGCACCCTTCCGGTCGCCGCCCCCCTGTTCGCGGACCGCAACCGCCCGCTCCTCTCGGGAGCCGCCGCCGAGCGCCTCGGGCCGGGGCTCGCGCTGCCCGCCGCCTCCATGGGCGGGCCGCTCGACGCCGCTCTCGTCGCCGACCTCTACGCGAAGACGCGGCTGCGTCTCGCCGTGTTCTCCGCCGACACCGACCCGGCGTTCGAGATCCAAGAAGAACTGTTCTGATCGGAGCGGTAGGATCGTCCGCCGCTTTTCGGAGGAACTCCATGCGCACGCTGCGAATCGTTGTTTCGGTCTTCCTTCTTCTCGCTTCCGTCGCCGCCCAAGACGTCAAAGGGCTCGGTCGGATGTGGACGTTCGAGAACGCTCCGCTCGACATGTTCGAGAAGGAGTACGGGTTCAAGCCCGACGCCGCTTGGCTCGAGAAAGTGCGCCTTTCGAGCGCGCGCTTCGGGTCCGGGTGCTCGTCGTCCTTCGTCTCTCCGACGGGACTCATCCTCACGAACCACCACTGCGTGCGGGATTGGGTCGCCAAGGTGAGCCCCAAGGATCGGGACTGGCTGAAGGACGGCTTCATCGCGCGCGCCCTCGCCGAAGAAGTTCCGATTCCGGGACTCAAGGTTCAGCAGTTGGTGTCGATGGAAGACGTCACGGCGCGCGTGACGAAGGGGGGCGTCGCCGGCGACGTCGCCGCGACCGAGCGCAACCGCAACGCCGAGGAAGCGAAGGTCGTCGAAGAGGCCAAAGCCCGCTTCGGCCCCGGCCACTCTCCGCAGGTCACGCGCCTCTATCAGGGCGGCATGTCGATGCTCTACGTCTACCGCGACTTCGAGGACATCCGCCTCGCCGCGGTGCCGAATCTTCAGGCGGCCCATTTCGGCGGTGACCCGGACAACTTCACGTATCCGCGTTACGGCATCGATTTCGGTCTCGTGCGCGCCTACGTCGACGGCAAGCCGGCCGACACGTCGGCGCACTATCTGAAGTGGAGCCTCGAAGGCCCCAAGGACGGCGAACTCGTTTTCGTGACGGGCAACCCCGGTTCCACGGCACGCGCGCTGACCGTCGCGCAGCTTGAGTATCAGCGCGACGCGCAGTTGCCGATTCGCCTCGAGTTCCTCGATCGCCGCATCGAAATCATGGAAGCGTGGGTCGCGAAGGACCCGGCGGCCCGCGATCGTGAAGTGCGCGCCGACATCCTCGGCCGTCAAAACAGCCAGAAGGCGTTCCGCGGGTTCCTCGCGGGATTGAAGGACGCGTCGCTCATGAACGAAAAGCGCGCGTTCGAAGCCGCGTTCCGCGCCAAGATCGACGCGGATCCGGCGTTGAAGGAGAAGTTCGGCACGATTTGGGACGACGCCGCCGCGATCGCGAAGCGTCGCCTCGACCTCGAAGCCGGATTGCGTCTGCACACCCCGGAAGGGTGCCGCAGTCTGATGCGTGCGGTTTTCGCCGCGCGCGCCATGGACGCGTCGCTTCCGCCCGCGGTCCGAGAAGCCGCGAAGAAGCAGGCTCTCGCCACGCCGGGCACCGAAGTCGCGTACGAACTCGAGGTCTTCGTCGATATCGTCGAGCGCGCGAAGGCGCGTCTCGGTGCCGCCGATCCGTTCGTCGCCGCGGTGTGCGGCGCCGGATCCGCAGCGGACGGCGCGAAGGCTCTCGTCGCCGGGAGCCGATTCGGGGACGACGCGTTCCTCAAAGCCGTGCTCGGAGATGGTTCCGCCGAAGTCGCGGTGGATGAAGACCCCGCCATGAAGGTGGCGAAGGTGCTCGCGCCGCTCATGCAGAAGGAAGCCATGGCGGACGCGCGCATCAAAGCGGAGGAGTCCGCGCTCGGTACGCGGATCGGCCAGGCGCTCTTCGCGATCTTCGGCACCAAGATTCCGCCGGACGCGACGTTGACGTTGCGGATCGCCGACGGCGTGGTGAAGGGCTACCCGATGAACGGAACGATCGCCCCGTGGCGGACGTCGTTCTACGGGATGTACGGGCGTTCGGTCGAGTTCGGCAACCACCACCCCTTCGACCTTCCCGAGCCCTACATGAAGGCCAAGGACAAGATCGACATGTCGAAGTTCGTCAACTTCGTGTCGACGAACGACATCATCGGCGGCAACTCGGGCAGCCCGATCATCAACACCCGCGCGGAAGTCGTCGGCCTCGTGTTCGACGGCAACATCGAAAGCCTGCCGAACCGCTACCTCTTCCGCGACGACGTCCCGCGTACGGTGAACGTCCACCCGGATGCGATCATCGAGTCGCTCAAGAAGGTGTACGACGCGGGTGCGCTCGCCGACGAACTGCTCGGCAAACCCATGTACCGCTGAGGGTTCCGTTCGATCGACGAACGGGCCGCCACCCCCAACAGGTGGGGGTGGCGCGGGGGTGGGGGCCACAGTATGATGCGCCCCGCGATCGGGGCGGGGACGGGTTGTGAGCCGTCGGCCCGGGTGCGGTGTCGGGGTGTCGGGGCGTCCTGAAGGACGGGGAAACGATGCGGCTCAAGAAGCTCATTGTCCAAGGCTTCAAATCGTTTGCGGACCGTACGGAGTTCACGTTCGACCGAGGCCTGACGGCCGTGGTCGGGCCGAACGGCTGCGGCAAGTCCAACGTCATGGATTCCGTGAAGTGGATCCTCGGCGAAGGGCGCCCCACGAGCCTCCGCGGCAAGGAGATGACGGACGTCATCTTCAGCGGAACCGAGCGCCGCGCGCCCTCCGGCATGGCCGAAGGAACGCTCATTTTCGACAACGCCGATCGGCTGCTTCCGATCGAGTCCGACGA
Organism: Planctomycetota bacterium; assembly: GCA_017853435.1. GTDB lineage: Bacteria > Planctomycetota > CAIWVZ01 > CAIWVZ01. Next base: position 2,991 of record JAFMJN010000065.1, read on the forward strand.
AGTGTCGGTGACGCGCCGCCTGTTCCGCACGGGTGAAGGCGAGTACCTGATCAACAAGCAGTCCGTCCGTTTGAAGGACGTCCGCGATCTGTTCCTCGGCACCGGCCTCGTCCCCGGCGGCTACGCCTTCATGGCGCAGGGCAAAATCGACTCCGTCCTCGCCGACAACTCGATGGAGCGTCGCAAGGTCTTCGAGGAAGCGGCGGGTATCTCGCGCTTCCGCGCGAAGAAGCACGAAACCGAACTCAAACTCGCCAAGGTCGCGGACAACCTCACGCGTTTGCGCGACATCATCGCCGAGATCCAGAAGAACGTCCGTTCGCTGAAGCACCAGGCCGGCCGTGCGCGCACGTGGAAGGAAATCCACGAACGCCTCGTCGAACTGCAGCGCGCGCTCGATCTCCATCGCTACCACATCGCGATCGGGGAACTGCGCGCCTCCGCCGAACGCCTCGCCGAAGCGACCGCATCGCGCGACGGATTGATCGCCGCCCGCGACGGGGCGCGCGAGGAGCACCGCGCCGTCGAAGCGGAACTCGAGGCGGCTTCGCGCGCGCTTTCGGAAGCGCGATCGGAAAAGGGCCGTCTCGAATCGGAACTGGGTTCCGCACGGGAAAAGGCCGATTTCCACGCCCGTTTCAAGGACGAACTCGCGAACCGCATCACGAAGCGCCACGAAGAGGTCACGTCGCGCGAAGCGGACGTCGTCAATCTCGAGCGCGAGTTCGCCGGACTCGAACGCGAATTGGCCGAGGCCCTGCGCGACCGCGAACGTATCGCCGCCGACGCCCGTGCCCGGGCGGAAGAGCGCCAAGCCGCCGAATCGCGCGTCGCTCAGCGGCTGCGTGAACTTTCGTCGACCGGCGACGCGATCCGCGAGCGCGAGCGTGCGGTGGCCGCCTCCGACGCCGAACTGGCGACGCTGCGGGCTCAAGTGACCCGCGCCGACGAAGACCTCGCGAAACTCGACGAAGCGCGCGCGGCGCTCGAAGCGTCGCGGGCGACGTTGCGGTCGCAGATCGACGATCGCGCCGGATTGAAGGGCGAACGCAGCCGGACCCTCGCCGACCGCCGTCAGGCGTTGGCGTCCGCCGAACTCGAGGCCGAAGCCAGCGAGCAGCAAATGTCCGTTTCGGGCGAAGAGTTGCGTCGCCTCGAAGGTGAACTTTCGCGTACGACGTCGCGCGCCGAAGTCCTCGATGCGATGCTCAATCGCCGCGAGGGGCTCGACGAAGGGGCGAAGGCGATTCTCCAACGTCACGCGAAGGAACCGTCGTTCCTCCCCGGACTCAAGGGATTGTTGGTCGACCTTTTCGACGTCGACTTCAAGCACGCGCGGGCCGTCGAATCCGCTCTCGGCGAATCGGCGCACGCGCTCGTCGTCGCCACGGCGGAAGAAGCCCTCGCGGGCATCCGCCATCTTCGTGAGACGCGTCAAGGCGGGGCGTTGTTCCTCGCTCTCGACGGGTTCGCCGGGCGGACCGCTTCGGGCGATCTGAACGGCGTCAAGCCGAAGGAAGAGTCCTATCGGTCGATGTTGGCGGCGCTGATCGGCGGCATCGCCGTCGTCTCGCCGGAAGAGTTCGCCGATCGCGCCAAGGCCGGTCGCTCGGGGGCGTTGCTCGTCTCCACCGACGGCGACGTGTTGCGCGACGGCGCGGCCTATTCGTGCCCGCGCGGCAAGGGCAAGGCCGGCCTCGTCGTTCATCAGGCGGAACTCAAGGAACTGCGTCGCGAATCCGCGGCGCTTCACGACCGGGTCGCGGCCGCGCGTCAGGCGCTCGTCGACGCACGTGCGTCGATGGAAGCCGCTCGCGCCCGCGTGAAGGAATCCTCCGGCGCGCTCGTCGCCGAACAGGGCGAACAGAACCGCCTCGATCAAGAACTCGTCCGCCTCGGGCACGAACTCGAGCGACTCTCGGCGGAGGATCGCCGCGAAGCCGATCGACGTGCACGGGCGATCGACACGCGCGAGGCCGCTCTGCGCCGCGTCGACGTCGTCGACGGCGTATCGACGAAGGCGCGGGAAGACCTCGCCCGTCTCGACGAGGAACGCCGCGCGAAGCAGGCGTCGCTGAAGGCCGAAGAGGGCGAGGCGGGACGGCTCGCGACTCGTCACGAGGAAGTACGCATCGAAGAGGCGCGCCTCGGCGAACGCGTGTCGAACGCGCAATCCCGCACCCGCAACCTCACCGACGCGATGGACACGATGCGTCAGGGCATCGCGCGCGCGAAATCGGACATCGCCGCCGACGAAGAGTCGCGCGCACGGTCCGAGCGCATTTCCGCCGAAGAGCGGACGCGTGCCACCGCGCTCGAATCCCTCTTGGCGTCGGCGGGCGATCGCCTCTCGACCGAGGACGACGTCACCGGGAAGATCCGTGAACGCCTCGACGCCGTGAATCTCCGGCTGCGCGGCATCGAAGCCGACCTCGACGCGACGGGAGACCGCGTGGCGAAGGAGCGCGGCCGCGAAGCCGAGCTGCGTGCCGAAACGTCGGCGATGCTCGAACGGGCGAAGGAAACCCACCAAAGCGACCTCGCCGTGCTTCACGGCGACGGCTACACGGACCCCGATCTCGACTGGGACGGGATGGCCGTCGAGGTGCGCGAGAACCGCGAGAAGCTCGCCCGTCTCGGCAACGTCAATCACGCGGCTCTCGAAGAACTCGCCGTCGCGGAGGAACGCGAGGCGTTCCATCTTCGGGAAGAGTCCGATCTCGTGAAGTCGCAGGAACAACTCGCGGACGTTCTACGCGCGATCGAGAAGCAGTCGACCACGATGTTCCTCGAGACGTTCCATTCCGTCTCGCAGCATTTCAGTCACATGTTCCGCCGCCTTTTCCGCGGCGGTCGTGCCGAGATTCGTCTGGAAGACGAGACGCGCCCGCTCGAAAGCGGGATCGATATCCACGCGTGTCCGCCCGGCAAGGAAATGCGGGCGATCACGTTGCTCTCGGGCGGTGAACGCACGATGACGGCGGTGTCGCTGCTCTTCTCGATTCTCCGTGCGAATCCCACCCCGTGCGCCTTGCTCGACGAAGTCGACGCGGCGCTCGACGAGGACAACACGGACCGCTTCGGGAACATGCTCGACGAGTTCTTGGAAAAGTCCCAGTTCATCGTCATCACCCACTCGAAGCGCACGATGGAAAAGGCGTCGACCTTGGTCGGCGTCACTATGCCGGAGCGCGGCGTGTCCCGTCGCGTGACCGTGCGCCTCGAGCAGGTCGGCAACGACGGCGAGATTCGCGACGTCGACGCGATGAACAAGGCGGCGTCCGTCGCCGCACAGTCCGACGAGGCACCCGCGGTCGGGAAGGTCGCCGCCGAGCGCCCCGCCGAATTCGAAGCGGGAGCCTGATCCCGGCGCGTCCGGCTCTCTTCGGGGCCGGACGCCCGCGTCTCGATTCTACGGCTCGGTCACGAGCGCCCGGAGCGCGGACCACACCGCGGGGTGCTTCGCCGAATCCGGGGCGGGGGCACCGTCGATCTTCAATTCGCCCGACAGCAGAGCGCGTTGCGCCTCCGCGACCGCTTCGACCGGGTTGCGACCTTGGCGGGTCATCGCGAAGAGCGCGCGTGCCGTCATCGCGTCGAGCACCTTCGTATCCGGATCTTCGACGCGGGCGAGCACGCCTTTGGCTCCGCGGGCCATGAGTCCGAGGATCGTCTTTTCGTCGGCGGGGGCCGTCAACGCGACGACGTCCGGGGCGGCGCCTCGCGGTAGATCGAGTGCCTGAGGAGGCACGTCGGCGCCGAATACGAGGGCGCCGCCGCGTCCGAACCCGGCGCTTCCGGTCCCGAGGCCGTCGGTCCACGCCGCGACGTCGAGAATCTTTCCGCGATCCGAGGTCGTCTTCTCGGCGGAGAGCGCCTCGTCGAAGGCCTTCGCGAACGGCAGAAGGATCTTCGGATCACCGCCTCCGACCGCCACGCCGCGGGGATCCGACAGCCACGTCGGTCGGCCGACCGCGATGCCCTTGTAGGGCGCGAGGTTCGCCGTGGCGAGGCGTCCGACGGCGATGCGCTTGCAGAGCCAGTCCATTTTGGCGAAGGGAGCGGACTTCGCGTCGCCCGGCAACGCGGCGGCGAAGGGGACTTCGTTCATCACGGGATCGAGATAGACCGCGAGCCACTTCTTGTTCTCCCAAATCTTCGCGACGGGATCCATGAACGTGCGCGTGAACAGCGAAGACGCGTCGAGCACTTGATCGGGAGTCGACTTCGGGTCGCGTGCGACCTTCGCGAACTTCTTCGCGACGTCGACCGGATTGTTTGCCTTCTCGATCGGCGTGTAGGACCAGCCGTCGCGGGAGAACGCCATCACGAAGGCACCGTCCGCCGAGGCCACCGCGGCGAAGACGGCTCCCGTGGGGCCGCAAACCGCGTCTTTCGCTTTGATCACGGGTGTGGTGCGCGGAAGGCGGCGCAGCGCGAATCCGGGAGCGATCTTCCACGCCTCTTCCTTGAGGGCCGCGCGTTCGCGCAGGATCTCGGCGACTTCCTCTTCGGTCGGAAGCGGAATCAGCCCGGCGACGGCGCGACGCAGCCGATTCATGCCCGCGTCGGAGCGACGGGTACGGAGAGCGAGTTCGGCGGGAGCGGTCTCTTCGAAGGCGAGATCCGCCAAAGCGTCGAAGACGCGGCGTTCGACCGCGAGGAAGATGGGCTCGAGATCCTTCCAGGCACCCTTCGGAGCGTAGGTGGCGAGGGCGCGGGTGAAGCGGGTCGCGAGCGGCAATGCACCGCCGGAAGGATAAAGGGCGCCGCGCCCCGGCAGGCGGTCGGCCGGCAACGCGAGTTCGTCGGCGGTATTCAGCGATTCGCCGAGAAGCGGCAGGGCTGCGGTCATGTCCTTCGCGTCGACGAGGAATTCCGCCCACGAAAGGCGCGCCCCCGCCGCCGCGATGCGGCCGAGTTCCTTGCCGAGGTCGACCTTCGCGGCTTCGTCGAACGCCTTCTTCGCATCGTCGTTGCGGGAAAGGGACGTCAGTTGCAGAGCGCGTTCGATACGCGCCGCCCGCGCGAGCGCCGGACGCCCCGCGCCGTCCGCCAGTTTGCCCGCGGTGTCGAGAACGACGGCGGCGAGTTCCGTCTGATTCACCTGCGCCAAGGCGGTTCCGTAGGCGAGCAGCAACAACGCTTCGTCGACGGGGGGCGCTTGAATTTGCTTCATGCGCGGCACGAGCGGCTTCAGGATGTCGACCGCGGCGGCGCCCTTTCCGGTGCGGCGGAGCGCATCCGCGACGAGCCGAGCGACGGGCACGATGTCGTCCGCCCGCGTTGCTTTCGCGAGACGCCCCGCCGCGGGTTTCAGCATTTCGAGAGCGGCGTCGGCGGCGCCACGCTCGAGCAGCGATTCCGCCAACGGCACCAATGCGCGGCTTTCGCGTTCGGCGTCGCCGAGCGCGGCGAATACTTTGCGGGCACGCGTCAACGCGACCAACGCGCCGTCGTCGTCGCCCGCCGTGTGGGCCGACAACCCCATGCGCAGGTCGCAGCGTGCGGCCGCCACACCGGTGAGCCCCTTGTCCGCCGCGGCTCCCAACGTCGCCATCAGCGTCGCGGCTTCGCCACGCAGCGTTTCGGACTCGGCGCGATCTTCGTAGGGGAGGGCGCCGGCGAGGAGGAAGGCCGCGAGAACGACGCGGTAGCGGTCGCCCGCGCCGCGGAACGCCGTGAGGGCTTCGCGCAGTTCCGTCGCGCCGGGTCCGCCTTCGTCGACGGCGAGCCCACGACCGAGCGCCGCGCGTGCGCGCACGTAAGGGTCGGTGATCTCGCGCGCTTTCGCCGCGAGGGCCGCCGCGTCGTCCGCCATCTTCTTCGGACCTTGCTTCGGCGATTCGCAGAGACGTTCGAGATTGAAGGCGGCGGTCAGCGCGGCGAGCGTCGCGGCGCGGTCGGCGTCGTTGCCTCCGCCGAGACGCTCGAGGAGTTTCGCGCAGCCCGCGCGTTCGACTTCCGGCAACGCCGGGAGAAGCGACGTCGCCTCGGCGGCGGCCGCGGGGTCGGTCAGGCCCGAGAGGAGAACGTCGGCGACTTCACCGCCGCGCCGCTTGAGGGCGGTCTCCAAGTCCTTCGCACGGCCTTTGGTGACGAGTCCCGCCCACTGGGAACGGACTCCGGCCGCCGGGTGCGACGGTCCTTTCGCGGGCGCGGGCGTCTGCGAAACGAGCGGAGCGACGGCGGTTCCGAGTAGGAGACCGACGAGAACGAGGGCGCGAGGAAGCATGGGCGCATTCTAGGCGGGCCGCCTCGAGCCGCCCCCCGAATCGGTTCAGGGGGCGGGCGGGATCGGCAAGAGGCGGCTCGCCGTCGCGGGCGGCAGCACCTGTTCGCGTTCGGCCGTGTCGCCGCCGCGGATCGTCCATGCCGGACCCACGGGAGACGCGGGCGCCAACCTTTCGATCGGCAGCGAATCTTCGTCGCGCCACGAAAGCCCGTTGAAGCTTTCGGCCATCTCCTGCGGCGGCGCGTTCTCGTCGCGGAATTGCTGATCGAGCCCCGGGTAGGGGGCCGACGACAACTTCGTCCAAAGGTCGAGGGCGGCGCGCTGCACCTGACGCATCAGATTGCGGGTGTCGAGCCGGGTCAACTGCCGGTCGCGGACGAGGAGCTTGCCGTCGACCATCACGTGCTGAACGTGGTGGGCACCCATGCCCTGCACCACGTGATTGGCGAGGGTCTTCTCGTTGAACGGGGTGGCGGCGCGGTAGTCGAGCACCGCGAGATCGGCGGCGGCCCCCGGCACGAACGAACCGAGCGTCACGCCGAAAACCGACGACGCCCACGTTTGGGCGCGTCCGAGTGCCTCGAGGGCTTGTTCGGACGTGCCCCCGTGGCCGTGCACCATCGCGGTGCGGACCGCTTCGAGGATGTCGGGACGCCCCGCACCCGTGCCCAAAAGGGCGTGGGCGAACGCACCCGCCCCGGACGCGCCGGGCAGGGCGACGAGGTGGGACCCCGCCGCTTCGAGGGCGGCCGCGGTCTCGACGGGGATCGGACCGTCGCAGGCAACGAGGGAGCCGGGGCGCAGCAGTCCCGCGGCGAGAAGGCGTGTGACGTCCGAGGCGTTGCGCACCCGAGCGTGAAGGGGAGTCTCGTGGCGCTTCGCCGTGTCCGCGAGCGCGGACAGCGTCGCTTCGCCGACCGCATCGAGGGCGCCGACGCCCGCGAAGTAGCGGAAGCGGAAACCGCCTCCCCAAGCGGCGCCTTCGCGCGTCTCGGCGAGGGCGCGTTGCGTGCCTTCGGGGCCCGCCAGGTCGTTGGTCCCGTAGGCGGCGGTGCCGCGGAGGCCGACGGAGAGGAAGACGTCGCGATGGCGGGAGAGGGATCCCGGAATGCAGGAGGGCGTGTGGTGCCACGCGGCCGACGTCGTCACGCCGCAGCGGAGCGAATCGACGCAGTGCGCGAAGAGGGCGCAAAGGAGCGTTTCGTCGGAGTGCGCGTGGTCGATGTCCGGGGCGCTGCCGGGGGCGTCGGCCGGTCGGGCGGGGAGCGTCGCTCCGAACGTCTCGGCGGGTCGCACGTGCGCGTCGACGAGTCCGGGGACGATGATGCGACCACGGGCGTCGACGACTTCGGTCTCCGGGGGAACCGGGAGGCGCCAACCTTTTCGCACGATGCGTCCGTCGGCGACGATGATGTCGGCGTGTTCGACGGAAGGCGGCGCGAACGTCACGAGGGTCGCGCCCTTGAACATGATCCTCTGAGCCATGGCCGGATCGTAGCAAGGGAGCGCGGTGTCGACCGGGATTCCGACGATTCCTGCCCGGATCGGTAGGCTTCCGTCATGGATGTGGTCGCCGGAGTCCCACGCCCCGCGGGGAGTTGGCAGGTCAGGGCCCCGCTCTCGAAGAGCGAGGCTCTCCGCGCCCTCACCATCCTCGCGCGTACGGGCGGAATGCTCGGACACGACGGCCTTCTCCCGGACGACGTGCAGGGTTTCATCCACGCGTTGCGCGCGCTCGGCGCGACCATCGGAATGGCGGACGGCACGGTCTTCGTGCATTCTCCCGTGGATCTGTTGGCGACCGCTCCGGTGACGCTGCACATTCCGGACGGGGCCGCCCCCGCGCGCTTTCTGCTCGCGCTCGCCGCGACGCTCGGACGCGACGTCACCGTGACGGGCGGACCGACGCTGTCCAAACGCGCGACGTATCCGTTGCTCGCCACGCTCGGCGCTCTCGGCGCCCGCGTTTCCGGCGGACCCGGACTTCCGGCCGTGGTCGGCGGTCCCGCGGTCGGCGGTCGTTGCACCGACGCGGGCGGATCCGTGTCGAGTCAATTCTTGTCGGCGTTGCTTCTCGTCGGCGCGTGGTTCGATCGCGGCATCCGCGTTCCCGCGTCGGCGCGCGGCGTCTCCGACGGCTACGTCGAACTGACCCTCGCGACGTTGCGTCACGCGGGCGTCGACGTGCGTGTCGAAGGCCGCGACATCGAAGTGCCTCCCGCCGCGCCGTCCGGGCCGCTCATGTTCCACGCGGGCGGCGACTGGTCGGGAGCCGCGCCGCTTCTCGCGTCGGCCGCGTTCATCGACGAGCCCGTGACGGTCGCGGGGTTGGATCCGCGATCGGCGCAGCCGGACGTCGCGATCGTGCGCCATCTGCGCACCCTCGGAATGACCGTCGGAATGTCGGATGAAGGTGTCACCGCGTCGGGACGCGTGCAACGGGGTGGGACGTTCGACGTCGGCAATACGCCCGATCTCGCTCCCGTGCTCGCCGCCTTGGCCGACGTCGCTCCCGAACCGATCCGCATCGAGAACGCGCCGCATCTGCGCCACAAGGAATCGGATCGCATCACGGATCTCGCGGCACTTTTGGAAACGGCCGGACTCGGCGTGGTGGCCCATCACGATGGAATGGTGGTCCAAGCGCCGTTCAAGGGCGACCGTGACTTGAGGGACGGAACGGGCATCGTTCTCGATACCCGCAACGATCACCGATTGGCGTTCGCGGGTGCGCTTCTCGGTCTACGCCGTCCCGGTCTCGTGATCGCGGGGGCCGAGTGCGTCGCCAAGAGTTTCCCGAGTTTCTTCGACACGTGTCCGGGAACGTGGTCCGAGCGCCCCGAACGTTCGCCGCGTTGAACCGTCGCGCGAAATCCGCATAGAGTGGAACGTCGTTTTTCGTCGGAGCCTTCCCATGCGTGCACTTCCGTTCATCCGTTCCGCCGTTCTTTTGGTCTGCGTCGCGTGGTCGGGCGTGCTCGTCGCGCGATGGCTCCCGCAGGACGACGCGTCGACGCGGCTCGCGAAGGCGCGTGATCTCCTCGCGTCCGGGAAGGCCGCGGAAGCGGCGACGCTCCTCGACGGATTCCCCGGCGACCCCGCGAAGGACGAACCCGTGCGCGAAGCCCGCGCGACGCGCGTGCGCGCGTTGCTGACGGCGAAGGAATGGGAACGCGCGATCGAATCGGGGCTCGACGCCCTCCGCGTTCTGCCCGAATCGTCTCCGTGGCGTGGACGCATCGACGGCGACGTCGCGCGGGCGCTCGAAGGGAAGGGCGACATCGCGGCCGCGCTCGAGCGCGAGGCGGTCGCGGCGGAAGCGTCGTTGTCGGAGGCGTCCAAAGGGCGCATCGCCGACGTGTGGATCGCATGGGGAGAGCGTTTCGCGGCGCCGCGGCCCGGCGCTTCGGGAGTCCGCCCGCCGAGCCCGGTGAATCGATCGTTGAAGTTGCGCTGTCTCGATCGTGCCGTCGGAATCCTCGACGGAACGCCGCGCGCGATCGACGTTCGGTTGACGAAGGCCGCGTACGCGATCGAATCCCATCTCGCGTCGGCGAAAGAATGGCCCGTCGATCTCGACGCGGCTCGGAAGGCCGTGGACGCGTTGCTCGCGGCGAAAGAGGAAAGTCCGCGACTTGCGCGGGGCCGCCTGCTCCTCGGCAAGACCCTGCGTCTCTCCGGCAACCCGATCGACGCGCGCGCCGTGCTTTCGGCGGCGCGTTCGATGCCGGAGGCCGTGCGTGCGGAGGTCGACGCGGACTTGGCGCTCG
>JAFMJN010000301.1 GCA_017853435.1 Planctomycetota bacterium
GGCATTCGTCTGTCGATCACGGATCGGCGCGGTCTCGATCCGCTGTTCGTCGGCATCACCGTCGCGTGTGTCCTTCGCGACCTGCACCCGAAAGACTGGAAGGCCGAGAGGTACTCCAAACTCCTCGACCACGACGCCACGATGAAGGCGTTCACCGCCGGGGCCACGCCCGAAGCCCTCTTCGACTCGTGGCGGGCGGACGTGGCGGCATTCACCGCGCGGCGCGCGCCCTTCCTGCTCTATGAGCGCGGGAAGAAGGACGCAGCGCCGAAATAGCGACGGTTCAGCGGGGTTTCTTCGAACCCAACCCGCGCAAGAACGCGATCTGCGACGCTCGGTCTTCGAGCGGTGCGACCGTCGGCGACGCACGCTTCGGTGCCTCGTCTCGCGGAGGACGCTTCGACGGGGCGGAGCGTTCGGGCTCCGCCGAGCGCGGAGCCGGGGCACGGCGCGGGCGGTCTTCGGACGACGGCGCGCGATCGTCGCCGCGGCGTGGACGTTCGGATTCGGGAGGCCCTCGGCGTTCCTCGCTGCGACGCGGACGGTCGTCGGAGGCGCGCGGCGGACCTTCGGGGCGCGACATCCGCGGCGGACGGCCGGGCGGCATCACCTCTTCGATCTCCCACGTCACGCCGTCCAAGATGCGCTTCCACTTCCGCATTTCGTCGGGCTTCACGATCGTGATCGCGTGTCCACGACGGCCCGCGCGACCGGTACGGCCGATGCGATGCGTGTAGTCGGAAGTGTCCTGCGGGACGTTCCAGTTGACGACGTGCGTCACGTGCTTGACGTCGAGACCACGCGACGCGACGTCCGTCGCGACGAGAAGTTTCACGTCACCCGACCGGAACGCTTCCATGACCTTGAAGCGCGCTTCCTGATCGAACCCACCGTGCAGACACCGCGTATGGAACGGTTCGCGTTGCATGCGGCGGTAGAGACGATCGGCGTCGGTGCGCTTGCCGCAGAAGGCGAGGAACACGTCGTCCGGGTCGCTGCGTTCGATCAGACGCACCAACGTGCGGAACGCGTCTTCTTCGTCGACACGGATCCACGACTGGTCGATGGTGTCGACCGTCGTGAGCCCGGAGGCGGTCGCCACTTCCGCGGGGTCGCGGGTGTGTTCGCGCGCGAGGCGGAGAAGTTCGGGTGGGAACGTCGCCGAAAACAGCAGCGTTTGCCGTTCGGGGGGCGTCACCTTCAGGATCTTCTTCACGTCGTCCAAGAAGCCGATCTCGAGCATGATGTCGGCTTCGTCGAGCACCACGAACTCCGTCCACGGGAACAGGAGGCAGCGCTTGTTGTTCAAGTCGATGATGCGGCCCGGCGTGCCGACGATGACCTGCGCTCCGGCCTGAATCGCTCGGACCTGCGGCTCGAGAGGTTCACCGCCGACGACGAGCGCGACTTTGATGCCGCGGCGCTTGCCGACCGCTTCGAGATTTTTGAAGACCTGCTCCGCCAGTTCGCGCGTAGGCGCCAACACGAGCGCGAGCACGGTGCGGCGATCCGGGTCGATCTTCGACATCATCGGCGCGCCGAAGGCGAGCGTCTTGCCCGTCCCCGTCTCGGCCTTCGCGATGACATCCTTGCCGGACAGCACCGGGCCGATGGCGAGCCGCTGAATCGGCGTCGGGGTCGTGATGCCCATGTCGAAGATGTCGTCCTTCACGTCGAGGTGAAGGTCGAACTCGTCGAAGGACCGGATATCCGGGGGTTCGAGCGTCGGTTCGAGCGGCTTGAACTTCGGATCCGCCGGCTTCGACGCCGACTTGGTCGGTCGGCGTCCGCCGCGTCGTCCCCCCGCACCCGTCACTGGGCGGCACCCTTCAGTTCGACGATCTTCTTCGCGACCTGGTCGGCGTGGCCGTCGGCCTTCACCTTCTTCCAGTGGGCCGCGACCTTGCCGTCCGGTCCGATCACGACCGTGGATCGGATGACGCCCACGGACTTCTTGCCGTAGAGCACCTTTTCTCCCCAAGCGCCGTACTTGGTCATCACGGCGTGGTCCTCGTCGGTGAGGAGGTCGATCTTCAACTTGTGCTTCGCGATGAACTTGCGGTGAGACTCGGCGTCGTCCGCCGAGCACCCGTACACCACGGCGTCCAGTTTCTCGAACGCCTTCACCCCCGCCGTGAACTGACACGCTTCGACCGTACAGCCGGGCGTATCGTCCTTCGGGTAGAAGTACAGCACCACCCAGCGACCCTTGAGGTCGGCGAGCTTCACCTTGTTGCCGTCCTGGTCCGGCAGAGAAAACGCCGGCGCGGCCTTGCCCACTTCGATCATCGTTTGCACCTCGCCGCCTCCGGAGCGCCCGGGATCGCGGCCGCGAAGACCCTAGCACTTCCCGAGGAAATCTCCGTTTCCCGCAGGAGAAACAACGGTTCTCGGATGGGGTTTCGGGCGTGCTTCCTCACACCCTCACCCGAGCGTCATCGGCTCTCCCGGCCGAAAGCGCAAATGCCCGGCGGCCACCGGATCGGTCCTCCAGTGCGAAGATGCGGTCCGAAGGATCATCTCCATGAAGCCGCACGCTCTCGCCGTCCACATCTTCGTCGGTCTCCTCGCGATTTCGGGGTGCAAGTCCACAGGTGAAACCATCGAGAGTCATTCCCCCACCCCCGCCGCGAAGCCCTCCGGTCCGGCGTCGGGAACAGCGGACGCACTACGCGCGGAAGCGGATAAGGCGATCGATACCGACGCGCTGATCGCGTGGCGCCGCCACTTCCACCAATATCCAGAATTGTCGAATCGCGAGGTAGAAACCTCGAAGTACATCGCCGCCCGCCTCCGCGAGATGGGCCTTTCTCCGAAAACGGGCATCGCCCGAAACGGTGTCGTCGCGGTCATCGAAGGCGGCAAACCGGGACCCGTCGTCGCCCTACGCGCCGACATCGACGCGCTTCCCGTGAC
>JAFMJN010000302.1 GCA_017853435.1 Planctomycetota bacterium
TTTTTCCGTGCTGATCGCCGGAGCCGTCGCGGGGCAGTCCACGCTGTGGCGGGTGCCGACGCCGCAGGCTACGGGAGTTCGCGACGTCCTCGAACAAGCGGGTTGGGATGTGGCCGGAGCCGATCGGGTGCATCAGCACGTCGATGTCGTCGGGGACTCGGCGGTTCCGGCGGCCCTCGCGGCGCTCGGCCTCGCCGCGATTCCGCAATGGTCGGCGACTCCGTTCGCGTCGCGGGCGCCGACTCTCGGGCTTCCCACGGATATCCCGGCGGGCTACCGCACGCCGGCGTCCCTCGACGCGGCGGCTGCGGCGCTCGCGGCCGCGTACCCGAACCTTTGCGTCCTCCGAAATCTCAACAACGACTACGGGCTACCGCCGACGGTCGAAGGTCGTTCCATCAAGGCGCTCAAGATTTCCGACAACCCGACGATCGACGAAGACGAACCCGCGGTGCTGCTCGTGGCGCTCCACCACGCGCGTGAACTCAACACCGCGGAAGTGGCGATGGATCACGCCGCGCGCCTCGCGAGCCTGTACGCGACCGACACGAACGTTCGGAATTGGGTCGACAACCACGAGATTTGGGTTGCTTGGAGTTTCAACCCCGACGGGCACGAGTACTGCTGGACGACCAACGCGCTTTGGCGAAAGAACCGTCGACTCATTTCGGGAACCACCTACGGTGTCGACTTGAATCGCAACTACGCGTTGGGGTGGTCGAGCACGTGCGGCGGGTCGACCACGCCGTCGAACGAAACCTATCGGGGCTCCGCCGCGATGGGTGAGCGCGAGACGCAGGTGATGCAGGCGTTCGCGAATCATCGTCGTTTCGCGAAGCTGATCGACTTCCATTCCTACGGTCGCGACGTGCTCTACACGTATCGATGCACGGCTTTCCCGGCGATGCTCGAAACGTGGTACCAGTCCGAAGCGGTGTCGCTGGCGCTCGCCTGCGGTTGGACCGCCGCGGATATCCGCAAGTCCTCCGCCGAGGGCGAACATTTTCAGTGGGAAATTTGGCGACACGGAACGCACGCGTTCCTCGTCGAGCTCGGCACCGCGTTTCAGCCCGCCTACACGGAGGTCGTGACCGAAAGTCAGTCGACGTGGGGTGGTGTGCAGTGGATTTTGTCGCGACCGATTCCCGTTTCCGGACACGTCCGGGACGCCTGTACCGGGCAACCGTTGTCGGCGGATATCTCCGTCGCCGGAATCGCGTACAGCGCGGGGGAGATTCGTGAGTCGTCTCCGACGACGGGGCGCTACCACTTGTTCGTGCCGCCCGGAACTTGGTCCGTCACCTACTCGAAGGCGGGATACCAAAGCGTGACACGTACCCTTTCGGTGGGTGCGGGCGTGGGGATGGTCGAGGAGGTCGCTCTCGATCCGATCGTCGCGTTGAACGCTCCCGCCGTCCTTCCGGTCGGAGCGACGTCCACGTTTTCCATGTCGGCGCCGACGTCACCCAACGCGTTCTACGCGATCCTCGCCGGGGCGAGCGGCACGGCGCCCGGTTTCGATGTCGGTTCGTGTCATTTGTCGATCAATCCCGACGCCGTGACGTCGTTGTTCCTCGACACGTCGCCTCTCTTCGGCGGATTCACGGGGATGACGGATGCGGCGGGGGCGGCCGCATCGTTCCTGACGATTCCCGCGGATCCCGCGTTGATCGGCATCCAGTTGCATTTTCTCCCGGCGACGCTTTTCGCGCCGTCACCCGTCGCCGTTCGCGCCGCCCCGATCGCGTCACCGTCCGTGATCGGGCCGTAGTCGTCAGGACTTCGGCAGGAACGGTGCCGCGCGGCGCGCGTGGATCGCCCCGGCGTCCGGCCCGAGGGCGCTCGTGATCGCGACGACGACGGCCGTGTGGACACGGAGAACGCTCGCGTCGCCCTTCGCGGTGCCGACCAAGAGGCTCCCCGGGTTGGTGCCGCCCCGACCGATGCGGATGAAGTCGCAGTTCACGGGGCCGAGAATCCGGCGGCCCTTCGCACCGAGATCGAGTGCCGCGACCGCGTCGATGACCGCGACGGCCATATTTGGGTCGACGCGGAACGTGCGCAGCGCATCGCGTCCGAAGACGAGTCGTCCGTCGGCGGCGACGCGAAGAAACAAATCGCCTTCGATGCAGGAGCGCACTTCGATCAACGTCGTCGGTGCTTCGACGTCGGGCGCGTGGGCCACGATCGTCGGAGGTGCTTCGAGGGACGCTCCTCGTGCTTTGAGAACTTGAGCGGCGATGGTCGCCGCGGCCGTCGCGTCGAGAGCACGGTCGACCGAGGGGACCGTACCGCCTAGCGACTTCAGCCAATCGGAAGCGGCCGTGCGGGCCACCTTACCCGGGTCGAAGTCGCCGAACTTTCGGTCCAACGTCAAATCGCGACACGCGACCACCACGGCGCGTTTCGGATCGAAGTCGAACGCGGCACGCGCATATTCGAGACGCACGGCGGCTTCATCGTCGTCGGAAAGACGCGCATTGTCGGGCACCTCTTCGAAGGCTCCGAGGGCGGCGAGTCCGCGGATGCCGGCGGCGCGGCTTCGGGCGACGGGGGAGGCGAGGGCTGCGGAGAAAAATACGGCCGATTCGGGGTCGGCGTGATCGGCGAGCGCTTCGAGCGCCATGGGTTTCCAAGCGAACGTCGGCGACATCACGACGTTGCGGAGGGCCGCGGTGATCTCGGGGAAGCGCAGTCGGCCGAGGGCGCGCACGCCGTCGAAGTGCAGTTCCGAACCCATCGCACGGAGTCGTTCGGCGATCGCCGGGTGGGTTTCGGGATGCTCGAGCGCCCATTTGACGGCGGACTCACGCTTCGTCACCGACGGTCCGAGGACCGCTTCGGCGGCGGCCTGCGGGGTCGGGGCGGAGCGCGTACTCGGAACCGAATCCGTTTGAGCGAAGACGCCGCA
>JAFMJN010000303.1 GCA_017853435.1 Planctomycetota bacterium
CGTGATGCCGTCGTGGGTGACGAGAACGCTCCCGCACGCCGAAGCATCGGGGGCATACTTGCGCCCACAACGCTGCTCGGGAGTCGTGCCTTCCGGCGAGACGTCGAAGCGCACGGGGAGAGTGAGACCCGCGAGGCCGTCGAGGACGGAACCCGCTTCGAGTTTCAGATTGACCAACGCGGGCACCGTCGGAATCACGGAATGTCCGAGGGCTGCGGCGAACGCATAGCCCGCTCCTTGAGAGCCCGTCTTCGGAAGACTGCGACCACCCGTGGCGACGATCACCGCACGCGCCGCGTAGTCGCCGATCTCCGTGCGGACGACGACCGATTCCGCGTTCGCGGTATCGATCGCCGTCGCCTTGGCACCTCCGACGATGCGGATCCCGGAACGACCACAGGCATCGAGGAGAGCTCCGAGCACCGTGTGGGCGTCGTCGGTTCTTGGAAACACCTTCCCGAGAGGCTCTTCGTAGGTGGAGACGCCTTCGGCCTCGAACCACGCGCGGGCTTTCCGCGCGGAATATTCGGCGAGGATGGCACGGAGTGCGTGCGGCGCGTCGGTTTCGAAATCCGAGGCCTCCACGCGGGAGTTGGTGAGATTGCAACGCCCGCCACCCGAAACGAGGATCTTGAGTCCCGGCTTTTTTCCGGCGTCGAGAACGACGACGCGGAACGACGTTCGATGCAGTTCAGCGTCGATCGCGGGCGTCGTTCCCGCGCATGCGAGCGCGGCGAAGAGACCTGCGGCTCCCGCTCCGATCACGAGGACATCCGCATCGATCGTCACGGAGTCGCTTCTCGTCGTCGCTTCATCCACGCGAGTCCGGCGAGACCGACGAGGGCCGCGAGGGCGACCCATGCGCCGTAGAACAGGCTTCTTCGAGCGTCGATCGGGTGTCCTTGCGAATCGAGTTTGACTTCCGTTTCCAACGTCGTCGACACGCGGGCACCGTCGATTCCGTCGATCCGTAGTCGGCGAAGGATCGTCGCGGTGGCGTCCGCTTCCGGGATGGACACGAAGCCGCCTCCGAGCCGGCTCGTGGCGACCCAACCCTCGGGGAGCGGATCCTCCGGTTTCGACGTGCGGGCGCGTAGACGGTCGAAGATCGGGCCCGTGGATGCGACGTCCGCGGTGGGAACTCCGATGAGGCGGAGGGCCCCGTAGTGATGGAACGGGAGAGGAGACTTGAAGTCGGTGAGGCGGACGATGTCCGCGGTGGCGAAACCGAATCCGATCTCGGCGAACCAGACGTAGGTGTTCGGCGCGGGAGCGACGTGGGAGATCACGTTGTCCGCACGCACCTTCTTCCATCCGGGCACCACGAGATCGGGAGATGCCGCGGCGACGAGCACGAAGAGAAGGAGGACGCGTGCGCGCTTCATGCGCGTGAGGCTAGCACGGCGCTGCGGAACGCTAAGGCGCGACTTGGAGCAGGAGTTCGACGATCGACGGCGTGGCGTTGCCGGGTTCCACGGTGAAGGTCGTGCGTAGCGCTTGGTATCCGGGAAGTTCCGCGGAAAGCGCGAGGCTTCGTCCCGCCGGGACCCAAAGGTCCTTTTCGCAGTTCATGTCCCACGTCGCGGTCCCGTCGGTGACGCGCACCAAAGGGTGGTGGACGAAGCCGGCACCGTCGGTAATCACGATTTTCACGCGACCGAAGGACGCCCGAGGACGCAGCGTGGCGGTCGCCGTGGATCCCGCGGCGACGTCGATTTCGACGGGAGGAACATGCTTCGCGTAGGCGGGATTCATCGGGCGCACGCGATAACGCCCCGCCGGAACGCGGATCGGTTTTCCGGGCTCGAGCGGACGGAAGGACTGCGCGGCGCGGTCTCCGGCGTCGATGCATCCGAGAGGTGGCGGGAACGGATGCGCACCTTCTCCGTCTTCGAGCGCGAGAACCAGTTCGCCGTAGCCCGGGTGTTCTTCATGCAGCGGCGCGAGCGCGGGTTTCTCCGCAGGCGCGTTCGCCGACATCGGGCGTGCGGTGAGCGACAGGGATTGGGTCCCCGACTTGTCGAGGACGACGAACAGCGTCACCGGAACCGCTTCGGCGCCGGGTTCCTGATTCGGGACCGTCGCGACGAGTCCCTTGCCGACGACGTGTTCGCGATCGGTCGACTGAAGCGGTGCGAGCGCATCGACGACGGACGGAGTGTCGTACGTCACGAGACCCTTGAGGGACCGGTTTACCGAAAGCACGCGCTCTTCGGATTCGAAACGCACGGCCCACGGGTCCGCGAACACGATTTCCGGGAGTTCTCCGGGAATCAGCCAGCGATCCGGGAAGTGGCCGAGCGGAACCGACGTGGCACGCGCCGCCGTGACGAGCCACTCGCCTTCGGGCAGAGCGGGCAGACGCGCGATGCCGTCGTCCCCGGACATCGCGACATGGATCCATTCCTTCGGGGACTCACCGATACGCAGTAGTCCGTCCGTCGGAGTCGCTTTCGCCATGAGCGGTGCGGCGGGGAGGGCGGCCCGCGAGAGGAACACCGCGGCGTTGGGGAGGGGGCCGCCCGTGCGCTTGCGCACGCGACAAGAGGCGACGTGCCCGCGACGGAGCGTCATCGCGTGTTCGTCGCCGCCCGCCTTCACGAACCGCACCTGAGCCACGTAGTCGGGATGCGTCACCAGGACGCGTTGGGTGGCGTCCATGTCCGGAGAGACTCCGAGTCGGCATCGACCGTCCACGTCGGTGAGTCGCGGGAGAGTCGGGACGTTCCCCGAGAGGAGTCGCGCCTTCGCCCCCGGGATTCCTTTGCCGTCTTCATCGATCACGTGAAGAAGACAGGCGGCACCGGTGAGATCCGACGTGGAGATTTCCGCGTCGGGAGCGGGGGCCGGGGTCGGTGCGATGGGCCGATGAACGGGTGGAGCCGCGGTCAGGCCGGGAT
>JAFMJN010000066.1 GCA_017853435.1 Planctomycetota bacterium
CGGACGTGGAATCTGAAACGAAGACGACGTTGCGGGCGTCGACCGTGAGCCCGGTCGGAAACTGCAAAGCCAAAAGCCCGGCCTGACCTTGGAAGTAAACCGTGATCTCGCCCGCGTCGTTGAAGTCGCCGTCGAGATTGAGATCCGAGAGACGTAGGACGCGTCCCGCACCGGTGTCGGCGACGATCAAGTCGCCCGACTGGGCGAAGGGCGTCGCCCCCACGGGTCCCTGCGCCAACGACGTCGCACCGATCAGGGCCGCACACGCGATCACGTTTGTCCACGACTTCATTCGACGACTCCGGTGCCCGAGGGAGAGCGTCCCGAATCGACGACCGGGAACGCCCGCCGAAAGGATGGCGATCCCCCGGGGCGCGTGATGATACGCCTCTTCGATGTGCCTTCGGACGACCCCGCCCGCGTCGCCCGAGAGGGCGCAGGGTGCGGAGCGTGTCCAAACCACACGCAACCCTCTGAAAACAAAATACTTCCCGCGGACGTAAGGCCCGCCCACGCCGATCTATGAATCGGCGGGTCGGTGATGTTCGTTCTCGCAGGGGAATCCCGTGCAGGGTGTACGGGATGAGAACACATCACCGACCTCGCTTTTTTTTCAGACGTCGGCTCCGTCGTCGTCGGGTGGCGCTTCGTTCGACGATCCCACTCCCCCGCAACGCCCCGGCTTCAGATGGACGCAAGCTTGGCAGTGGCTCGCGTCCGTTGTTTTCGGATAGCCGAGGCGCGCGCTGCGCGCCAACGCCGCCACCTCCGACTCGCCACGACGAATCTCGTCGTCGCCGATGACTTTCAGTGGTCGCCCCGTCGCCGTGAGGAACAACCACCCTTCGACCGGACGACGCAGCAGCCGCGCGATCGCGACGCAGTAAAGGACGAGTTGATCCGCGTACCCCTTGGCCCGCGCTTTCTCGACCGTGTCGGGGATCTCCGTCCCACCGTCCGACTTGTAATCGACGACGTAGACGGGGCCATCGCCCTCGGGCGCGTACAGAAGGTCGAGAGTGCCCGCGACTTCGAGGCCGTCGACCTCGAAGGACACCGCTTGCTCGCTCCGCACTTCTCCCGGCTTGGCGGAGAGGATACGCGCACCGATGTCCCACGCCGCGAACGCTTTTTCGGCGCGCTCCACCAAAGTACGGATTTCCTTCACGTCCGACGCGTCGGCGATCCCGGCGATCATGCAGGCGACATCGATATGATCACGAGGTGTCGCCTTCGAACCGCTCGCCGCCGCGGTTCCACCGATCGGATCGCTCGGCTTGCGCCCGAACGCCAAGGATTCGAACGCCGCGTGGATCGCGTTGCCGCGCACGTTGGCACGCACCCCGGTCTTCGGGCCTTCGGCACCTCGCATCTTCCAAGGTTCCTCGCCGGGGGCTCGGAGAGCGGACTCCAAGAACCACCGGCGCGAACAGGCTTTCGCCTTTCCGAACATCGTCGGACGAAGGTAGGCACGCACGTGGATTGCGTCTTTCGTCGTCGGGACGACGACGTCGTCCACTCCCGGGTCCACCCACGTCAACGACGGCATCGCGACTTCCGTCGCCCCCTCGTTCGACACGCCGCAACGGATCTCGACGTTCACGGGTCGGCCACCGTCGACGGAATCGAGCACCAAGACCCCGGGTTCGAGGAGATCGATTCCGAGGGCCCGCTCGAACGCTTCGAGAGGAGTCTTTTTGTCCGGTGCGTCCTCCTTCACGCTCCCCGTAACGACGAGATGATCTTCGGCCCGCGTCGTCGCGACGAAGAGGAGCCGTGCACGCTCCGCCTCTTCCTTGTGGGACGACAGATTCTTCATCAGCTTTTGGAGACCGGAGTCCTTATCGTTGGGAACCTCGACCGAGATGACTTCCTCGTTCCCGACACGGCCAACCCACGGCGCCGGACTCCCATCGGTGCTCGTCGACGGCTTGGCGCCCATATCGAACAGGATCACGATGGGAAACTCGAGTCCCTTCGATCCGTGGATCGTCATCAGCGTCACGGCTTCGCCGTCGATCGGAGGATCCGCCTGCGAACCACGTTCGTCATCTTCGATGGATTGCACGAAGGACCGCGCCAGCGTGGCGTAGGAGCCCTCCCCCTCATCTTCGAGGCCTCGGATCTTTGCGAGCAGGAGATCCATGTTCGCCTCGGCACGTCCGGAGGGGTCGGCATGACCGACCGCGAAACGCACGCCCGTGTCTCGAATCACCACTTCGAGCAACGACGAAGCCGGAAGACTCGCCGCCAAGCGCGACCAACGCGTCAACGTCGCATCCATCGCAAGGAGACGCGCACGCTCGTCGGACGTGAGTGCACAAGCCGCGAGATGATTCTCGCGGAATCGACGCCGCAGTCCGATGCGCGCATCCTTCGGACGCAGGGCGGCCAACAACCCGTCGTCGACGCCGAACAACGCGGACCGCACGATGCCGAGGAGCGCCACGTCATCGGAGGGATTCGCGATCCACGCCAAGACCGCGACGAGCATCTTCACTTCCGCCTGAGCGAAGAAACCGACACCGCCGAGGGTGCGATATCGAATGCTCGACGCTCCGAGCGCCGATTCGAGATCGGCCAGTCCCGTCCTCTTCGGCATCAGAATCGCGATATCGCCCAATCGCGCGGTTCGTTCGGAAACTTTGCCGAGATGGACTGCCCATTTGCCAACGATCTCGTCGTGGATGAGGGAGGCCACACGAAGTGCCTCGGCATGCCGCCGCTCGTCGGCGGTTTTCGCCTTCTCGACGATGAACATCAGTCGGGACGCGGAGCTCGCCTCGACGCCGCGGTGGGCTTCCATCGGCAACACGACGGCCTCGAACGGTTCGGGCGTCATACCCGCGCCCGGAAACAACCCCGTCGCCAACTGGTTGTTGAACGCGACCAGCGTCGGTGTCGAACGAAAGTTCGTATCGAGTTGAAGCTCCGATCCGCGGCCACCGTTTCCGACGTCCCGTACGGCCTTCCGGAATGTCTCGACATCGCCTTGACGGAACGCGTAGATGGCTTGCTGAGCGTCTCCGACGAGACAAAGCCCTTCTCCCACACCATTGCCGTCGGTCGGATGCGGGCAGAGCAGCTGAGCAAGTTTCCACTGTCGCGGATCGGTGTCCTGAAACTCGTCGATCAACACGAACTTGAAGGGGCGCCGCATCGCACCACCCGCCGCCGTCGCCTCCAGTCGTTCGAGCGTGACGTCGATCAGACCGTCGAAATCGACGAGATTCGCGGCACGCATCGCCTCACGAAGCATTTCAAGGCACTCCTCGTAGATCCGACGCAGGGAATTCTCGAGTCCGGGTCGCTGCGGGTCGAACAACGAATCGAGCGCGATTTCGGACTCGCCGTCCGCCTCCAAACCATTGAGCTCATCGAGTTTGAGAAGACCAAACGTTCGACGATGAAACGTCGTCCATGCGTTTTTCCAACGCTCGCAGGTTTCGGAGTCGCATTTCTTCGGACTCGGTATCCGCGGAACCCCGTCCACCGAAGGCCACTTCATCATCTGAACCGCAAGACCGCCTCCGTCGGCGCTCTCGAGATGTTCGAGCAATTCACGGAGCCCCTGCAGAAGTTTCGCCACACCCGAATCGCCTCTCGGTTTTGGGACTTGGATTTCCAAAATCGCTCGAGCGGCTTCCACGAGCCGTGCGCGATGGAGCGGATTCGCAACGACCCGCGCCTCGAGACGTCGCCAACTTCTCTCGCGGGACCTTCGATCGAGCGCCGTACACGTGCCGTGCAGCACTTTCCCGATACGTCGCAGGTCGTCGTCGGTTCGCTTTTCAGAGCGAGCCCAGGCGTCCGCGACGTGGCGATGTCGCAACAGCATCGACAGGCGCTTTTTGAGATCGTTTTCGCCGAATCGGACCACCCAGTCGTAGACGTCTCGGAGAGCGTCGGTGCCCGCCCCTCCGGCCAATGCGGCTTCCGCGATCAGCGCATCGATCACGTCCCCCGCAGGGTGGTTGGGCGCTTCGGATTCGATAACCGCGAACCGATAGCCCAGGTCCTTATCGGGGGGCAGCGTGGCGAGATAGCGCTGACAGAATCCGTGCAGCGTCGTCACCCACGCATCGGGAAGATGATCGAGAACGTCCGCCCACCGCGCGGCATCGTCGGAGGAGGCGTCGAGGACGGCGCGGCCCGTCGCGAGAAGACGCACCTTGTCGCGAATGCGCTTCGAAAGTTCGGCGGCGGCTTTCTTCGTGAACGTGACGGCGAGGACGCGCGAAACGTCGTAATCGCACGCGCGCACCGCCTTGAGATAACGAACGACGAGCGTCGTGCTTTTTCCCGATCCGGGACCGGCCGCGATCGCGATCGATCCGTCGAGTGTCAGAGCCTTTTTCTGAGTCGCCGTGAGTTGATCGGCCAACGGAATGGTTGTGTTCCCGTTCATTGCTCGTCTCCGCACTGCGACGGCTTCGCCTCGGCACCGAGCATCGGTGTCTCCTGCGGGAAGACCCCATCGCGAAGGTCCATCGCGTGGAACCGCGATTTGCCCCCCGCCGCCGGGCAAGCGCTCTTGTACTCGCACCATTCGCACGGCTTGTTGTCGACCGCCGTTGGATGAAAGCGCCCCTGCTCCATCGCGACCACGACGTCGGCGGCACGGGTCATGTAGGCGTTCGTCAGCTTCTCCACGTCGCTGTCTTGGCGCTTGTAACTGTTGCGGTTGATCGCGCCTTTGTCGAAGTGACGCGTCGCGATCGAAGGGTCCGTCAAGTCGGGGCTGATCCGCACCTTCTGCTCAGCCGTGTCCAAGCGGAAATACACTCCCGATCGTGCGTGAACGTGGTTCGGATCCTGAGACAATCCCGCGGACTCGAAGAGGCGGTCCTTGAGCTTTTCGACGACCTTCAAGTAGAGAGGCAACTGAAATCGAAGCCCCTTCACGAGGTCGCCGTTCATCGAGTTTCCGGTGACCTTGTAGTCGATCACGAAAAGTTCGGAGAGTCCGCCGTCTTCCGACTGCTGTTCGACGAAATCGATCCGATCGAT
Organism: Planctomycetota bacterium; assembly: GCA_017853435.1. Taxonomy (GTDB): domain Bacteria; phylum Planctomycetota; family CAIWVZ01; genus CAIWVZ01. The sequence continues at coordinate 5,011 of JAFMJN010000066.1, forward strand.
CGAACCGGAGAGGGCGAGGGTCACGGGTTTTTCCCCGAAGGATGCCGACGACTCCGTCTCGAGTTTGACGGGATTCCGCTCGAGGACGTCACCGTCGCGTGGAACTCTCCCGAAGGCCGTCTCGCACCACGTGCGCGTCGGAGGCTGCCGCCGTGAACGTTCCCGGTCGAGGTATCCGTCGAGAAGGCCCGTCCGTGCTTCGCCAGCATCGCCCCCCGTGACGAGATCGTCGACACCGAGAAGGGCCATCAATCGATCCTTGCGAAGTTCCTCGAGGCGCAGTTTCTCGAGATGTTTCGTGGCGATCTCATGCATCCGGGCGCGCGCGTCCCAACCCTGCATCCCGACCGAACGACGCGCCGCATCCTTCGACGCTTCGTAGGTCTCCAAGATCGCATGGACCAAGGTCCCGACTTCGGCGGCCGTCAGGTCTTCCTCGACATCCATCTCGGGTCTCACGTCGAGCACGTTCCGAAAGAACCACTTCAAAGGGCATTTGACCCAGTTGTCGAGCGCCGACACCGAAAGGGAGCGGGTTCCTTGGCGATATTCCGACAACCACGGGGCGCGCTCTCCAATCATGCCGTCGTATCGACCCGGGGGGCCTTGGCGGCGGGCCAAGACGGCGCGAGCGCCCTGCGATGCATGGCGAATCCAACCGAATCGCGCGGAGGGTTCCAAGAGTTCTTTGCGACGCCGTTGCGCGACGCCGTCCATGTTCGGCGCCAAACGACCCGCTTGCGACTGCGCGGAGCCGGGAAGTTTGGCGAGACGTCCGGCCATTTCCTCCGTCGAACATCCGCTCCGTACTTCGAACCGAGCGCCCTCGGCGAATCCGGCGCTGGATTGATCCAATCGTTCACGAAGTTCTTCGTAGGCCCGTGCCGGAAGGCCGACGCCTCCGTCGTCGTCCAGTTGCGCGTGGGAAAGCACCACACGCGGCGCGGCGTTCATCGCATGCGCCAACAGATGTTCGACTTCGCGGAGAGCCGCGCGGCGATCGGGCATCCCGACGCTCCGTGCGTCCTTCTCCGACCACGGAGAACACGACGGAGGCGGGGCGGGACAACGCCCTTCGAGAAGCCCGGCGACGATCACGACATCGGCTCGCAACCCTCTCAAGTCGCGAAGTCCGATCAACTCGATGCCGCCTTCGATACGTGGACGAACGGGCACCGTCACCGCGCCGAGCATGGAGAGGAACGTGCGGACGTGATCGTCCCATGATCGAACGGCGGATCCCATGAACGGAGCGGAGGCGGCGTATTCGATCAACACCGTGTCGATCGCCTTGTCGCCTCTCCATCCGAGAGAGGCCGCGACGAAGGCATCCGGATCATCCGCATCGAGCCCCGCCGTGAGCGACGGTGGAGTGCCGACGAGGTCGAGCACGCGACGTACGGTCGCGAGGAACACGTCGAGCGCCACCGCGTCGTCGTTTCCGACGTTCAACGCGTCTTCGAGATTCAACCACGCCTCGTGAACGCGCTTGACCCGTTCGTAACGACGCACGGCGTGCGTGTCGTCCGAATCCTTCCCGTCGGAATGGCGGCAAGCGACGTCGGCACGGTCGAGTTCCGCCGACAGTTCGCGTTTCCAGTTCTCCCGCCCTTCGACGACCCGCAACGATTCGACCACCTTGCCGAAGGTCCAAGCGTCGGCGTAGACACGAGGTTTTTTTCCGTCGCGGCGAAGCGGCAGTCCATAACGTAGCGATCGAACGGCGTCGAGAACGGCGTGTCGGTGGAATTTGCGTTCCGGAAGCCGCAGGAGCGCCGTCACCGTCCGGACTTTGCCGACGCTGAGCAACGAAGTCGTGGCGGCGGTCGCGAGAGGGACACGCGCCTCATCGGCCAACGCAGCGAGCAACGGGGCGACCTCACGATCCGTCGGGTAAGCGATGACGACGCGAGGATGTACGGCTGCGCCCGGATTCCAGGCTTCGACGGCCGTCGCCATCACGGCGCGGGCTTCGTCGAGGGTCGTCCGCGGCGCGATCCATGACGCACCTTCGCGCGTACCGAGGTACTCGACGACCACGCGCGGACCTTCGGAGGATGGGCACCACACGGGACGATCGTCGGAGGGCGCTTCGACGAAGTCGAATCCCTGATCCGCGAGCCACGTGCAATCGTCGGGGTATTCGCCCTTGACGCGGACGTCGGCGGGGTTCCCGTAAACGGCCGCACCGAACATGTCGGCTCCACGATCGCGCACCATCGGATTCCGGGGCACGTCGACGAGCCACACGATCTCGTCCCACGCATCGAACAGGCGTTCGAAGACCTGACGTTCGATCAAACTGCACGCGTAGAACCCTTCGACGACGAGGCGACGCCGGGAGGGAAAGAAGCGGTCGAGCGGGAGTTCGTCCGTCCCCAAGTCGCGGGCGACTTCGATGAATCTTCCGGCGGGATCCCAAACGCGGAGGTCCTTCAAACGAGACATGTAACGGTCGAAGGCGACGAGACCGCCTTCGACGAACGGACTCGTGTCGGTCGCGAGCGACGGGAATCGTTTCTTCGCGGTATCGGCGCTGAATTCCGCTTCGGCACCTTCCCGTCCGGTCCGCTCGAGTCTCCAGGATTCCTTCAGACGACGACTGAAATCGGCGAGCCATTCACCCGCTCCGGTGACCTTGGCGAATGTCTCCGGAATCGTGTTGTCATGCGCGAGGAGATCGGCGATGAGAAGACTCTGTTGCGACTCTTCCAAGAGCGCGCGTGGAGTCCGCCGACGACGGCTCAGCCATTCGACGAGATTCGTCAGGGTCCGGCAACGATCGCCGAACGACCCACCGCGAGCGCTTCGCTCCTTCGCCACCAGTTCCCGCACGCGCCCCTCGGTCCGTGCGAGGTGCAGATACCCCGTCGGGAGCGTGTCGAGCCCCTCGGCGAACAGACGATCACCACGCCCATCCCCCGGCCATCCGAACACCACCCGCTTCGAAGTCGCCATGCGGTCGAGGTTACCCGATGCGGGGGACGCGGGTTTCACTCCACTCAGGAGCCCGCGCGTCTTGCCGCGCTATCATTCCGCGCGTGAATGCCCCCTGCGAACTCTGCGACGGACCGTCGGGCGACGTGCTCTACGAAGACGATCTCGCCCGCATCGTCTTGGTCGATGACGGAGAGCACCCCGGCTTCTGCCGCGTCATCCTGAATCGCCATGTCGCCGAGACCACCGATCTCTCCCCGGACGACCGGCGCCACCTGATGGACATGGTGTTCGCGACGGAGAAGGCCGTGCGCGACGTCGTCGGGCCCGACAAGATGAACGTGGCGAGCTTGGGCAACGTGGTGCCGCACGTGCACTGGCACGTCATTCCGCGCCGCCGAAACGACGCCCATTTCCCCAATCCGATTTGGGGGGCGCGCGTCCGCGACGCCGCGCCCGCCCCGATCCCCCCGAATCTCGTCGGCAAACTCCGAGCGGCGATCGCGTTGGAACTCTGCGACTAGGGTGTCGGAGCGGATTCGACGCCGGGAAAGGCGGCCGCCATCCATCGACGCCACTCCGGAGTGCCTCGCAAACGCGCGAGATCCGGATCTTCGAGGAACAAAGCTCGGGGCAGGGGGCGCGGTTGCTTCCGGCCTTCCTTGACGGCGAGGTCGAGGAGTTCGAGCGCCCGCGCATCCGAACGCACCGCGGCATGCGCACAGGCCGCGTTGTAGAGGAACTGAGCGAGACCGCCCGGCGGCTTGCCCGACGCGATATCGGCGATCGCGGCGTCGTAAGCCTTCGCGGCGTCGGCGTGTCGTCCGAGTTCTTGGTTTACCAAGGCTCGCGTCGACCAGCCCGAAAATCGCATCGACCCTTCCGGGTCTTCGCACTTCGCCGACGCGGATTTCATCAAGGAATCCACGTACGACGGGTCGCCCCATTCCGCCAAGGTGCAAGCGGCGACGATCAACAGCCCGATCGGCGCTTGGCGCGCATCGGCTACGGACTTGATGACGTCCACCATGTCCTTTTCCGGCGTTTTCACGATGTCGCGAATCGCGCGCATCGCGGATTCGCGCTGTGCGGCACGCCCCGACACCACCATGTTCGCCAACACGGGCAATACGGTCGGACCGAAGTCGCCGATCGGCGCGAACTGCCCTTTGACGGACGTACCGAGCGGCTGCGCGGCCGCGAGTCCACGCGTCAGCGCGAGACCGTACGGACGCGACATGGCCGTGTAGGCGGCGGCGACCGTTCGCTGCGCCGACACGCCGAGCGCGGTGATTTTCGCCACTTTCGCGTCGACGTCTTCGGCGGGTCCGAAAACGAGAGCTTCGAGTTCGCTCGACAACCAGTTGGGTGGCGGTGCCGCCGAAGCGTCCGCCTTCAGACTTCGAAGGGGCCCGTAGACCGCGACGTAGCGCCGCATCACCTCGCCGAAAGCCCGACGGGATTCGGCCGTCGCGTTGATGGCGTCGGCGGTGCGCTCGATCGCCTCGGCGCCGGATTCGCCCGCGAACGACATGGCACGAATCCGAGCATGGACGGCGTCGACGGAACGACGGGCCACCTCGCGCGATTCCGCGGAAGGACGCGGGTCCACGTCCTGAGCACGCAGATCGACGGAAAAACACGGCGAAACCGCGAGCAGGAACACCCCCAAGCGCATCAACATCGACGACGATCTCCAGGGATTCCGAGCAGGGACCCCGTAATCCTACGTGCGGAGCCGCATTTCGTGAGGCACCTTCGGTTTCCACCCTTGAGAACCCCCGGCGCGGACGACGAAGATGAGAGTCGGGGAGTACCGCGGATTGGGTCAGGTTTCGCCATGGGATCACGCATCGCCTGAAGCTCGGCGCGCACATCAAGGTGCGGCGCTGCGGAGCTTCGTGCGCGACCACGTGCTGCCGTTCAGCCCCTTCTACCGCACACGCCTGTCGGAGGCGGGCATCGGCCCCGACGCGATCCGCGGCATCGACGACCTCTCGAAGATCCCGTTCACGACGAAGGCCGACCTTCTCGCGACGCCCGAACGCCCGGAAGCACCACGCGACTTCATCCTCGCTCCGACTCCCGAACTCCTCCGACGGCACCTCCCTCTCGCTCGGAAGTTGCGCCTCCTAAGCGCACGACTGTTCGGCTCGCCGGAGGCGGCGAAGCGCCTCGTACTCGACGAATACGCGCCGGAGACGTTGATCGTCACCACCGGCCGTTCGGCGGGATCGGTGCCACTGTTCCTCACTCCCCACGACCGACGCCGCCTTCGCGAAGCGGGGCGTCGCATCTGCGGACATCTCGACCTCGTCGCCGGGCGCGACCGGACGCTTTCGCTCTTCCCCTACGCTCCGCATCTCGCGTTCTGGCAAGTGGCCGCTTGCGGCGAAGGGGCCGGAGTGCTCACGCTCAATACCGGAGGCGGCCGCACGATCCCGGTGCCGCGCCTGCTCGATCTCGTCGGCACCTTCCGTCCGACGTGCATCGCGGGGATGCCGGGCTTCACCGCCCATCTCCTGCGCCGCGCGGCCGAGGAAGGCCGCGACTGGTCGTCGGTCCGCGTCTTGACCCTCGGCGGAGAGAACGTGCCGCAGGGACTCGACGCCAAACTCGCCGATTTCCTCGCGGCGGTGGGTGCCTCGCACGCGAAGGTTCTCAGCGTCCTCGGGTTTACGGAAGCCCGCACGTGCTGGACCGAGTGCATCGGCGGTCGCCACGGATTTCACACCAACCCGGACATGGAGATCCTTGAGATCGTCGACCCCGAAACCGGGAAGCCGCTCCCGGAGGGCCGCACCGGCGAGTTGGTGTACACCTGCCTCGACGGCCGCGGCAGCGTCCTCCTCCGCTACCGGACCGGCGACGTCGTCGAAGGCGGCCTCATCGAATCGGAGCCGTGCCCCGGATGCGGATCCCGTGTCCCGCGCATTCGATCCTCGATCGCCCGCACGTCGAACGTCCGCGAACTTCATGTGACGAAAGTCAAAGGTACGCTCGTCAACTTGAACGCGCTTTCCGACCTCTTCGCGTCGGATGCTTCCATCGAGGAATGGCAACTCGAAATCCGCAAGCGCGACGATCGAGCGATCGACGTGGACGAACTCGTCCTGCGTGTCGCGCGACGGGGCGATGAAACGCAAGCGGATTTCGAATCGCGGCTGCAGCGGGCGGTCTTCGCGATCGCCGAACTGCATGTGAACCGCATCGAAGTGCTGACCCTCGACGCGTTGATCCGTCTTCTCGGTACCGAAACACTGACCAAGGAGGATCGCCTTGTCGATCGCCGCCCCGATGCGCGTTGACGCGAGTTCCTCGAAGGGACGGTCGATCCGACTCGACGTGATCGGCGACGGCGAAGCGCTGCTCACGCTCGACGGCGGCGACGGCGTGTTCCTCTTCGACCGACCGATGTTGGAACAACTCGCGACCCATGCGGCGCAACTCGCGACCCGTACCGATCTCCGAGCCGTCTTCGTTCGCGGTACGGGCGGCGGGACGTGGTGCGGCGGCGCGGACCTCGACGCCTTCGGGGAACTCGCCGGACAAGACGCCGTCCGCGAGGTGGTCGCGGCCGGACAAGACGCGTTCTCGGCGTGGGCGGCACTCCCCGTTCCGACGGTTGCGCTGCTCGACGGCGTGGCGCTCGGCGGCGGCTTCGAACTCGCACTCGCGTGCAGCCGCCGCGCGGCCTCGGAGTCGGCACGCGTCGGTCTCCCCGAAGTCATGCTCGGGATCATTCCCGCGTGGGGCGGATGCACCCGTCTCACGCGCCTCGTCGGCGCCGTGCGCGCCCTCGAAGCCGTGACGACGGGACGCACCTACAACGCCGTACGCGCCTTCCGTGCCGGTCTCGTGGACAGCGTCGTTCCCCGCGCGCTCCTGCTCGAAGAGGGGCGCCGTCTCGCGCGCGCCGCCGCGCGGAAGCCGAAGATCGCCACGACCCATCGCCTTCTCGCCGCGACCGGACCCGGTCGCATGATCCTCCGCACACAGGCGAGAAAGAAGATTCTCGCGGCGACGTCGGGACACTATCCGGCGCCGCTCGCCGCCGTCGACGTCATCACCGCCCAACACGGACTTTCAATCGCTTCCGGACTCGAACTCGAACGGCGCACCATCGCGCCGCTCGCGACCGGAGCCGTGGCCCGATCGCTTCTGCGCGTCTTCAAGATGACGCGTCCTTCCGCGCGCCCCGCCGTGCTTCGCGCGGCGCACGCCGATCCACCACCGGGATGCGTCGGCGTCGTCGGCGCGGGCGTCATGGGTGGAGCGATCGCGCGTCTCCTTTGTGCGAAGGGCATCGCGGTCCGTCTCGTCGATCCTTCCGACGACGCGCTCGTCCGCGTCCGAAAGGCGTTGGCCGACGACCTCGAGCGCAAGTCGAAATCGGGGGACATCACCCGCCCCGAAGCGCGTCGGCGGCTCCTTCTCCTCGCGGTCGCGACGACGCCTTCGGGACTTTCCGGAGCGGATCTCGTCATCGAAGCCGTCCCGGAACGCGCGGACCTGAAGCGCGACGTCCTCGCCGCTCTCGCGAAGGTCGTCGGGCCGACCACCGTCGTCGCGTCGAACACGTCGTCTTTTCCCGTGCGCGACCTCGCGGCGTGGTTCCCCGACCCCGCCCGCCTCGTCGGTCTCCACTTCTTCAATCCGGTTGACAAACTTCCCCTCGTCGAGATCATCCGCGGAGCGCAAACCTCGGACGACGCGGTTCGGGCGGCCGCGAAGGTCGCGATGGAACTCGGCAAGACGCCGATCGTCGTCGGCGACGGTCCGGGCTTCCTCGTGAATCGACTGTTCACCCCCTACCTGCGCGCCGCGTGCACGAGCGTCCTCGACGGAACGCCGATGAAACGCATCGACGACGCGGTGGAAGCCTGGGGCCTCGCGATGGGCCCGTTCCGCATGATGGACATGATCGTCCTC
>JAFMJN010000304.1 GCA_017853435.1 Planctomycetota bacterium
GCGAGTGCGGGAATCTTCTTCTTGCCGCGGAGCGCATCGCCGTCCACGGCGAAACGATCGCAGACGAGACCGAGCGCGGTCTCGACGGTCCGGGATTTCGGATCCATCGAATTGACGACGCCGGGACGATTGCGCTCGACGAAGTCGGCGTCGAGTTTTTCTCCGAAAGCGGCGGAAACGGCGATCATCTTCTTCGCGAGACGCAGCGCGCGCCCCATCGAATGGGGTTCGGCCTCGACGACGGCGACCGCAACCGCTTCCCCCGCGTCCTTGCCGATGCGCCGCATCATCGAACGGACGATCGCGACGCGTTCGAGCAAACTCGGCGCATCGAGTTCGGCGACGTAGCCCGACAGAGCCATCGACGTCAATCGGGCGTCGAGATGCGGGATGTTCGAAGGATGCGCACGCGCGGTAAGCACCGCACGTCCACCGCCGACGACGAGAGTCGACAAGAGCGACGCCAACTCGCGGGCCGTGGCCACGCGCGATCCGAGGGCGTCGATGCCGTCGACCACGAGAAGTCGTGATCGGAGAATCTGTTCGCGGAATTCCGCCAAACGTCGCACCTTCATGCTCGCGGTGAACCGTTCGGTGAACGCGTCCGCCGTGAGGAAGAGAGCGTAGTCGGCACGCGGGGCCGCGGCCACCGTCGCCGCCGCCAAGTGGGACTTGCCCGTACCTTCGGGTCCGTGAACGAAGACCGGAGAGAACGTGGGGGTCCGACCATCCGCCGTCCAACGCAACATCCTCATGGCGAGTTCGGTGCGTGCCGAAGGGACGAACGTCGAAAACACGCGCGCGGGCGACGCGTCGTCTTCGGCGACCGCCTCCGAAAGAGCCTCGCGGGCGACGCGCAACTCGATGCGGATCGGGGCGCCGACCGTTTCGGTCGCGCGCCTTTCGAGAAGCGTCAGATAGTTCTGGAGGATCCAGTTTCTGCACTCCGCGGTCGGGACGTCGAGCGTCAGGACGCTACGGGCCAATCCGCGCACGCGGACCCCGTCGAACCACATCCCGAAAACGCGCTCCCCCACGTCGCGTGCGACCGCGTCGCGGACCCGCGTCCATGTTCCTTCGAGCAGGTCCATCATTTGGGGGGGGCTCCCGCTGCGGACAGCCGTTCCTTCAACGCGCGCGCCGCCGCGTCGTCGGGGGTTTCCGAAAGCGCTTTCTCGATCCGGAGCAGAGCGGTTTTGGGATCACCCGCGGCGACGAGACATTCGGCCTCGAACACGAAGGCGGCGGTGCGTTCCTTGCCCGGCTGCAGGGCGGCCGACGCACATCCGGCGGCTTCGACCGCCTTCGCCAGATCACCGGATTCTTTTGCGATTCGAGCGCGTTCGAGATGCCATTCGGATTGCGTCGGGTCAACCATGATCCCGCTCTCGAGATGATGGACGAGCCGTCGCGTGTCGCCCGCTGCACGAGCGGCTTCGATCGCCGAGGCGCGGGACTTCATGTCTTCGGGGGCGCATTCGAGATGCGCCTCGAGAAGCGCCTGTGCCTCGTCACGGCGTCCTTCGCCGCGCAACAGCCGCGCCGCCCGCAATCGGGGCGAACGTCCGTCCGCCGCCTTCGGGAATGCGGTGATCGCGCGTGTGTACCAATCGAGGGCTTTACCGCCCTCGCCGTCTTTTTCCGCCTTTTCGCCGAGCGCCATGAAGAGGTCGAAGTCTTCGAAGCCTTCTTCGGCGAGGCGTTTCATGATGTCGTTCGCACGATCCGATCTCCCGAGCGCGGCCGCGAGACGGGCGTCGAGCCAACGCACCGACGGCGCGTTCGCGTCGAGCGCTCGCGCCGCGACGAGGCGCGCTTCGGCTTCGACCGGGTTGCCCGTCGCGAGCGCGAAGTTGCCGAGATCGATCAACCCGGCGAGTTCGGCCTGGCCCGCTTTGGCCTCCGACGCCAAGCGTTCGGCACGCGCACGCGACGGGATCGCCGTGAGTTTCCACGTACCGACCGTTCGCCCGATATGGTCGGCGAACTCCTTGTCGAGACGCGCCGGTTCGACGCCGAACACCCGGGTAATCGCCGTGTCGGGGGGCACGTCCTCCGCGAGGGTGCGGAGCAGTTCGACCATTTTCGGCATCCCGAATCGATCGACGAGCCATCCGGCGACGAGCCCGCCTTGGAAGTACGCGAACCCGATGCGCGGAGTCCCGAACGCGGCGTCGAACGTCGAGATCGCGAGTAGGTCGTCTCCCTTCCACGCATCGAAGAGTTCGCGATGCATCGGGCGGACCCACGAGGTGTTGAAGCACACTTCCTCGTAGGTCGACAAGCCTTCGGTCAACCAGCGAGGAACGCGCCCCTTCGACAAGGCGAGCGTCATGGAATGCGCGAGTTCGTGATGGAACACGCGTGCCCAACCGATTTCGCCTTCGGGTGCCGCCTGCGGAGCGTCGACGGCGAGGAACGGCCCGAAGCACACGCCGAGAGCTCCGAGTCCGTTGAACCCGAGCGTGCGGACCGAGAAGTCCGCGTGGCTCGTGAAGATCTCGAGCAACATGCGGTCGCGGGTCGTGGCCACGCCGTCGGGATCGACCCCGTACTTGGCGCGGAGGATGCCGTAGGAACGTTCGATGAACGGTCCGTAGACCCGCGAGAGCAGATCCGCTTCCTTCACGGGAAGACGAACGTCGAAGCGTCCCGCCTTCACGGTCGTGAACGACTTGGACATCTTCGCAAGAAGCTTGCGCATGTTGATGCGCCACGGCTGCCCGAAGGCGTCCCGTTCGTCCGCCGCCTTCAACGCGGCGAGTCCCTTCTCACCTTCGCCGAGGAACAGCGCATAGCGTGCGACGTCGTCGCGAATCCTCGGGTCTTCGGGGTCCTTCTTGACGGCCTCCTCGGCGAAGCGCAGAGACTCCGGCCATCGGCGGCG
>JAFMJN010000067.1 GCA_017853435.1 Planctomycetota bacterium
TCTTGCCCGTCCCGTCAGGATCGAGGACGAGTTCGTCCCCCGATCCCGACCATGATCCCGGAGGCAGTTCGCCCGCGGGGCCGGAGATCTCGACGCGACCATCCTCCTTCAGGTGGATTTCCACGCCCTCCCCATCGGCGAGCGCCCCAGTGACTACCGCGAGTTTTCCCGCGAACGCGGCGCTCGGGTCCGAGGCGGGCGATCGCGAGGCGGCGGCTTCGGTGGCGGCCAAGTCCGCGACCCACACCCCGACGAACTGCGACGGATGTCCGCTCGATAAATCGCCGCATGCGGCGAGAACGACGACCATGAGACCCACAAGACGGCGCATCAGAGTCTCCGTAGCGTCAGTCCGACGCCGAAGAAGTCGTAGGACATGGTGTCGAACGTGAGCAGCGACTTCACTTCCGGCGCACTTCCCTTGACGCCGTTCATCTCGGTGGGCGTCAGCGTCAGTTCGGCGCCGGAGGTCGACCACGTCCCGCGCTGGGAGGCTTCGGTCGGCACCATCATCGGCGGCACCGCCTTCGTGATCTTGAAGGTGTGCGAATACGTCTTGTCTTCCAAAATCTCGTACGTGATGTCGAGCGCATCGACGACCGCCGCGGCGGCCTGCGGCGTGCCCGCGGCGATGATCTCGTCGAGAATCTTCTTCGCCCCCGGGTTGTTCCGGTAAGCAACCTCGAACGCCGAGCGCGCCGCGTCGCGATCGAGTGCCCAACGCCCGAAGGGCTTTGGAGACCCGGAGCACGCGCCGAGCCCGACCAACACGACCACGAGCAGGAGAATGGTTCGCATGGCAGGGGTGGCGGAAAGTTCCGCTTCGCCCCCTAATCTACAGATCGCCGAGGCGCCGGGTCAAGCGATGTTTACGAATGTCGACGCAAGCGCGCGATCGCGAGCGCGGCTCGCACCGACTGCGCGAGCCACGCGCAACCCCCGATGACCACGGGCAACCAGTCGTCCTGCATCGGTGTTCCCACGCTCCACACCCACACCGCGCCGACCAAAACGGAAAACAACGCGAACGTCAACGCCTGTCGATGCACGTCGAGGATCTTCGGAATCCGTTCATCGAGCGGTTCCCGAAATCCATGGATACGGGATCCGAGGGACGAAGCGAGAAGAAACGGCACACCCGCTCCGATGACCACCCAGAGCCGCCACGTCGACGCCACTCCCACGATCTCCTGAAGATTCGGCCCGAAGCCGCGCAGCGCCCACGCCGCGAGGACCACCACCGCCGCCACCGCCCCGAACATCACGCTCCTTCGGGTCGCGGCCTTCATCGCATCGTCGATCGTCATGTCGCGCGGATGCTAACCCTCGCGGCAACACCCGTCCTTGGGGTTCCGGCCGAGAAAGCGGATCGTGGGGTGGCGCATGGCGAACTCGGCCGTGCAGACGACTCCCTCGAACCCGACCCCACAACCTCCCGTCCGTCGCATCCCCCCCGGCCCCTTCGGCAACCCGCTCGTCGGGATCCTGCCGCGGCTCGCCGACCCGCTCGACCTCTACACGGATTCGTTCCGGCGCTACGGCGACGTCGTCCGCCTCCGAACGATCCCCACGCGGGCGTACTACATGGTCGCCCACCCCGAGGGCATCGAACACGTCCTTTCACGCAACGCGAAGAACTACCGCAAGCCCGACGCCTTCTCGAATCCCGTCCGAATGATCGCGGGAGACGGCCTCTTGGTCACGGAAGGCGAAACCTGGCAACGGACCCGACGTCTCATGACGCCGGCCTTCGCCCGAGAACGCCTCGACCGCATGTCGGAAGTCTTCATCCGGCTCGCGGAGTCGACCGCCGACCGCTGGGAGTCGATCGACCCGGATAAGCCGATCGACCTCGCCCGCGAAATGATGGGACTGACTCTCCGCATCGCGTCGGAAACGTTGTTCGGGGTCGACGTCCCCGGTGGCACGGACGCCTTCGCCGAAGCGCTGCGCGTGGGTTTCCACGAAGTCAACTTGCGCATGACGCGCCCGCTGCATCCGCCGATGTGGCTCCCCGTTCCCCGCATCCGTCGCTTCAAGGCCGCCCAACGCCATCTACGCAGCACGGTGCTCAGCATCATCGCCGAACGACGCGGCAGCGGCGCTCGTGCGAAGGACGACCTCTTGGGACGACTTCTGCAGGCGCGCGACTCCGAAGACGGGAAGGGCCTCACCGACCTGCAATTGATCGACGAGTCGATCACGTTGCTCGTCGCCGGACACGACACCGTCGGCGCCGCGTTGGCATGGTGCTGGTGGCAACTGGGCCAACACCCCGAAGCGATGCGTCGACTCCAAGCGGAAGTCGATTCCCTCGACGGTGGTCGTCCGCCGACGCTCGCGGATCTCCCGAAACTTCAGTGGACTCGTCAGGTGTTCGAAGAAACGATGCGTCTGCATCCTCCCGCGTGGGGAGTGCCGCGCGAGACGCTCGAAGACGACGAGATCATGGGGTACCACATCCCCAAGAAGAACATCGTCACGCTGCTTCAGGTCGTGACCCACCGACACCCGGATTTCTGGCCGAATCCCGATGTGTTCGATCCCGAACGCTTCGCACCGGGCGCCGGAGAGGGCCGACCGAAGTACGCGTACTTCCCCTTCGGCGGCGGTCCGCGCGCATGCATCGGCGCGGCGTTCGCGATGGCGGAAGGGCCGCTCGTCCTCGCGACGCTCGCGCGACGCTTCGACGTCGCGTTGGTCCCCGACGTGAAGGTGGAGATGGACCCGACGTTCGTGCTGAAGCCGAAGCCGGGCGTCTTCGCCCGGCTTCGCAAGCGCCGATGACGGTCTAGGCGAGGCCCTGTTCGCGCACGCGACGGTACGCCTCGCGGAACGGAAGCCCTTCGTCCACCACCATGCGATTCGCGTGTTCCGCCGCACGCAGCGACGGATCCATCGCGGCTTCCAACCGGTCCGCACGGAACACGAGACCGGGAACCGCGTGCGCCATGACGCGCGCGGTGGCGGCGACGCCTTCGATGCCGCGGAACAACGCCGGCTTGATCAACTGCCAATCGCGGTGATAGCCGGACGTCATCTTCGCGGTCACCCCGAGCACCTCGTTCAAAGCGGCGAAGGCTTCCGCGGTGCGACCACGCGCCAACTCGAAGACATCCGGGTTGCGCTTCTGCGGCAGCATCGACGAACCGGTGGTGAAGGCGTCGGGCAGTTTCACGAACGCGAATTCGTAGGTGGCGAAGAGACACAGATCCGCGGCCATCTTGCCGAGGTCCTGCGCCAACAAAGCGGCCTCGAAAAGGGCGTGGGCCTCGGCCTTGCCACGGGACACTTGGACCGCCGTCACGGGATCGTGAACTTCGGCGAATCCGAGCGCGGCCGTGGTGTGGGCACGGTCGAGCGCCACGACCGGCGCGCCGTACCCCGCCGCCGAACCGAGAGGGTTCTTGTCGGCGCGGCGCATCGCGGCGCGCAATCCGATCGCGTCGTCACGCAGTTCGGACGCGAATCCGCCCGCCCACAGCGCCACCGACGACGGCATCGCGCGCTGCAAATGGGTGTAGCCGGGCATCGGGATGCGACCCTGCGCGGCGACCACCGCGTCGAGCGCCGCCGCGACCGCATCGGCGTCGTCCGCCAACGATGCGAGAGCGTCCTTCAGCCACAGTCGAATCGCCACGAGAACCTGATCGTTACGCGAACGACCGAGGTGGATGCGGCGACCCGCCTCACCGCAGACCGCCACGAGACGATTTTCGATCGCCGTGTGGCAATCTTCGTCGGTGAGTGCGATGGTCCAGGCGCCGCGAGCGAATTCTTCAGCCACGACGTCGAGGGCGCGGCACAACGCTTCGGCATCGGCGGACGTCAGATAGCCCTGCTTCGCGAGCATGCGGGCGTGAGCTTGCGAAGCACGGCAGTCGTAAGGAACGAGCCGCGCGTCGAGGCGATGATCTTCACCCGCGGTGTAGGCCAAGATGCGGGCGTCGAGCGGTTCTCCGCGGTCCCAAAGTCGCGTCATGTCGAAGCTCCCGTCGCCGAGACGGCGACCCACCGACGCACGGCCGCCTCGTAGAAGCGGGCGCCGTCGAGAATCTCCGATTCCCACACCCATTCGTCCGCGCTGTGCGAGCGGGCCGTATCGCCGGGTCCGCACTTGACCGCGGGAATGTCCTTGAACCACACCCAGTCCGAAAGGCCGCGCGATCCGTACGGCGCCTTGCCCGAGACGTCGAGTGCGGCTTTGACGATCGCTTCCGACGCGGCCGTCTCGCGGGCGGCGAGCCGCGAACTGCGGAGCCGCAATTCGGATCCCTTCACCGCGGCGCGCAGTCGATCGAAGAGGACTTCGGGCGCTTCGCCCGGGTTGGTTCTCACGTCGATGTTGACCCAGGCGCGTCCGGGAACTTGGTTGCGTGCGGAACCGGCTTCCACCACCGTGGGTTCGAGAGTCACCGGCCCGAGCAACGGATGATCCGCGCCGAGATCGACGCGATCGAGCCCGACCAAATCCGTCGCGACCGCGCGAATCGGATTGACGACGCCCATCGAACGGGCGTTCGCCGCGTGACACGGAGTGGCGCGGGCTTCGAGCTCGAGGGCGAGAAGCCCCTTCTGCGCCGTGGCGACGCCGAGGCCGGTGGGTTCACCGATGATGGCGGCCTTGGGATCGAAGCCGCGACGCACCAGTTCGGGCACCGCGATTTCGGCGCCCTTGCCGCCCGTCTCCTCTTCGCAGACGAGCAACAGCACCAGCGTCGCTCCCGGGATCCCGCCGTGCGCCGCGGCCCGCAGGAAGACCGACGTCATCGCGGCGGCGGCGGCCTTCGCATCGTTGCTTCCGAGACCGTAGACGCGACCGTCCACCACCTCGGGCGTCCACGGATCCCGCGTCCACGCCGTCCCCGCGGGAACGGTGTCGAGGTGCGTGCACAGAACGATCGTCGGACCTTTGCCCGTCACGGCGAAGACGTTCTGCCCGAAACGCACCGGACGGGCACCGCGCTCGCGCAGCACCGCCTCCGTCAAATCCATGATCGCCGCCTCGTCGTGCGACACCGAAGGCGTCGACACGAGGCGGCGATGGAACGCGAGGAGTTCCGCGTCGTTCATCAGGCGCCCGCTTCTCCGGAGTTCATGAGCGCGTCGAGACGGGCGTCCTTCACGTGGCCCTGTTCGGCCGGCGTGAGATCGCGCGCATCCATGACGATGAGCGTGCCCGCGCCTTCGTTCGTGAAGACTTCGACGAGGAGGCTGTCGCTTCCGCCGCCGATCACGTGGACGCGCTTCACGCCGCCGTAGAGCGCTTCCTTCGCGGCATTGACTTTCGGCAGCATTCCGGCGTCGACGATGCCGCGTTCGACCAAGAGGTTCAAACCACGCACGTCGGTGTAGGAGATGAGCGACGAAGGATCGTTGCGGTCTTCGAGGATGCCGTTCGAATCGCTGAGGAACACCAACTTCTCCGCGCACAGTTCGCGCGCGATGGTGGCGGCGACGGTATCCGCGTTGATGTTGAGGACGTTCCCCTCGTCGTCCGCCGAAAGCGGGCTGACCACGGGGACGAATCCGGCGTCGAGAAGGCTTTCGAGGACGGTCGCATCCACCGCGACGATGTCGCCGACGTGGCCGTAGTCGATCGTCGTCCGGACGTCGCCCGCGACTTTCACGCGCGCCGGACGGCGACGCGCGCGAATCAACCCACCGTCGAGACCCGAGAGTCCGACCGCCGGGAGATTGGTGGCGCGGCACGCCGCGAGCATCGCGGTGTTCACCGTGCCGTTCATCGTCATGACGGCGATGTCGAGCGTCTTTTCGCACGTCACGCGACGGCCCTCGACGAACGTCGGTTCGAGTCCCATGACGCGGGACATCGTCGACGTCTGCGGCCCACCCCCGTGGACGAGCACGACGCGGATGCCGAATTCGCGGAGCACGCCGACGGCGTGGGCGAGTTCCTTCATGGCCTGCGGTTCGGCGCACAAGGCGCCGCCCGTCTTCACCACGAACGTCTTGCCCTTGTAGAGGCGGATGTAGGGCAACGCGCGCTTGAGCGCGACCATGGTTTCCGAACGATCGAGCGGGTTGTTCACGAAATCACTCCTTGTCGACGAGCATCTTCCAGAGGACGGCCTTCTGGGCATGAAGACGGTTTCCGGCCTGCCGCACGACGACCGAACGCGGGCCGTCGAGCACTTCGTCCGCGACCTTCACGTTGCGGCGGACGGGCAGGCAGTGCATGAATTTCGCGTCGGCGCGCGCGGACGCGAAGAACGATTCACGGATGCACCACGCTTCGCGCAGCGACGCGCGCAGCGCGGCGTCCGCTTCCGGGTTGCCGTAGGCGGAAGGGGCGCACCAAGACTTGGCATAGAGGACGTGCGCGCCGTCCATCGCGGCGGCGACGTCGTCGGTCTCGAAGACGGACCCGCCGCTCTTCGACGCCAACGCGCGCGCCGTGGCCATCACGGAACCCGGCAGCGCGAAACCTTGCGGCCGAAGCACGGTGACCTTCATGCCGCGCTGGGCGGCCATGTTCAGCGTGGACGCGGGCACGGCGTAGGTGAGCGCTTTCGGATGCCACGCCCACGAAAGGACGAAGCGTCCTTCGTTGGCCGGGACGTCGAGATCGTCAAGCGTCTTCCAGTCGGCGAGCGACTGACACGGATGCGTCATCGCCGATTCGAGGTTCATGAAAGGCTTGGGCGAGAGATCGGCCATCCGTCGAATCACCGCGTCGGCGGCGTCTTCGGCGAGGTCCTTGCCCTTCGCGAAATTGCGCACCGCGAGCACGTCGCAGTATTGCGACAGCACCGGAATCGCCTCGCGGACGTGTTCCGCCGCGTCGCCGTCCATGACGACACCCGGACGCGTCTCGAGTCCCCACGAACCCTGACCGGGCGTGATGACGAACGAGGATCCGCCGAGTTGCGCCATACCCGCTTGCATCGAAGCGAGCGTGCGCAGCGACGGATTCATGAACAGAAGTCCGGCGACCTTGCCGCGCAGCGCGTCGGAATGCGGGTGCTTCTCGAGGTGCTTCGCCGTCGCAACGAGTTCGCGAACAAGCCCGGTGTCGAGCTCGGGAAGATCCATGAATCGCTTCACGCGGGGATCTCCTTCAGCGCCGCGATCAGGAGATCCACGTGCGCGTCTTCGAGCACGAGCGGCGGCAACAGGCGCACGATGTGCGGATCGCCCGCACTGCCCGCCATGATGCCCTTCGCGCGCAACTGTTCGAGCACTTCCTTCGCCGGGCGACGCGTCCGCAGACCGATCAGGTAGCCGGCACCTTGGACGCCGACGACGGGGCCGACCACGGCTTCCTTGCGGATCCGCTCACCGAGACGGCGCACGCGCGGAAGGAGGTCTTCTTGTTCGATGGTGTCGATGACGGTTTCCACCATCGCGCAGGCGAGCGGGCCGCCTCCGAAGGTCGTTCCGAGGTCGCCCTTCTTCACGACGGCGGCCAAGGCGTCGGTGACGAGTACCGCCGAAACGGGGAACCCGCCGCCCAACCCCTTCGCGGTCGTGATGATGTCCGGGACGATGCCGTGCGCCATGACCGCGAACGGCCACCCGGTACGGCCCATTCCGCACTGCACTTCGTCGGAGATGAACAGCGCACCCCAGCAGGTCGCCAACGCGCGCGCCGCCTTCATGAATTCGGGCGAGAGATCCTTCGCCCCGGCGACTCCCTGCACCGGCTCGAGAATGATCGCCGCGACGTCGATGCCGAACGCCTTTTCGAGCGCGGCAACGTCGTCGACGGGCACCCACGTCACGTCGAACGGCTTATTCGGATACGCATACCACTTCTCGTGGCCCGCGGTGATGGCCGCCGCGCCGGCGGTGCGTCCGTGGAACGCACCCGTCACGGCGATGATGCGGGGACGGCGGGTCGCCAAGAATGCGACGCGTAGCGCGTTCTCGTTCGCTTCCGCGCCCGAGTTCACGAAGAATGCGCGCGTGAGTTCCTTCGGGCCGAACTTGACGAGTCGTTCGGCGGCGCGGCGACGCACGGCGATATCCACCGCGTTCGATTGGAAGAACAGCGTGCGCGCTTGCGCGTCGAGCGTCGCGCACAGGCGCGGATGCCCGTACCCGAGCAGCGCCACGGCGTGACCGCCGTAGAAGTCGAGGTAGCGACGTCCGTCCTTCGCGGTGATCCACACGCCTTCGGCCTTGACCGGCTCGACGGGCGTGATGTGGAAGACGTCGAGCAGGCAATCGCCCGCGACGTCGGCTTGCGGTTGTGCGGCTGGTTGGTTCATGGAAGTCAGATCCACCCCGGTCCCGGGATGAGAAGCCCCGTCGATTCGGGAAGTCCGAGAACGCGATTCATCCATTGGATGCCGCCGCCGGCGGCTCCTTTGGTGAGATTGTCGATCACCGACGTCACGACGAGCGTGCGCCCGCGCACGGCGACGCCGAGGCGGACACGGTTCGTCGCGACGACTTCGGTCAACTTCGGCGGCGACGTTCCGACGCGGACGAACGGAGACCCCTCGTAGGCGTCCGCGGCGATCCGCGCGGCGGCTTCGGCGGTCGTCCCCGATTTCATGGTCATCCGGACGGTCGCGTGGATACCGCGAACGAACGGACCCGAATGCGGAACGAACTCGACGTCCGGTTCTTGGCCGTTCGGCGCCGCGGCACCGAGGATGCCGCGCATTTCGCGTTCGTGGCGATGCGCGAGCGCGTTGTACGCGTAGAGATTGTGGGCGCGCTCGGGGTGATGCGTACCCGCGACGGGCGTGCGCCCCGAACCCGACGACCCGGTGATCGCGGCGACGAAGATGGGCCCTTCGACGATTCCCGCCTTCACGAACGGATACGCCGCCGTCGTGGCGGCCGTCGTGAAACAACCCGGCTGCGCCGCGTGGCGCGGCGTCGCCCCTCGATGAAACTCCGGAACCGTCGACACGAATTCCGCCAACCGGTGCGGAGCCGCATGCGGCTTTCCGTAAATCGACGCGTAAACGTCGGCGTCGCGGAATCGGTAGTCGGCCGAAAGGTCGATCGCGTGCGCGTGCGCCCCTGCGGATTCCGCGGCGGTCAACGCACGGTCGATCAACGCGGACGTCGCTCCATGCGGCGTCGCGAAGATCATCGCTTCGACGCGTCCCTTCACCCAACCGGCGGTCGCCGCTTCCTCCTGATCCAAGAAACGGATGCCGTCGAGGCGCGTGCCCGCGAGATGCGGGAACGCGCCGACGACGGATTCACCCGCCTGCGACGTCGTCGACACGCACGCGACGTGCACGGCGGGGTGCAGCGCCAACAAGCGCAGCACCTCGCCCGCGACGTAGCCTTGGCCGCCGAAGACGCGAACCGGAATCGTCGACTCAGACGGCATCCGCCGAAGCCTCCGCCGTACGACCACCCTTTTCGGGGACCTTCAAGACGCTCAACACGACGTCGGCCAAGCCCTTCGCATCGGAGCGCGCATTGCGACCCGCGACGCCGGTTTCGCCTTCGACGAGACGCGTGCCCGCGGTGTTGTCCGTCGCCGGGCCGGTGATGACGGTCGTCTCGAGTCCGTGGCGTTCGCGCAGGACTCGGACACCCCCCCATGCCGCGACGGGATCGTTGGCGGCGAGGACGACCGCCGTGAACGTCGCGCGCACCGCGACGTCGTTCAAGATCGCGTCGACGCCGTAGAGACCGAGCAAGCCGTCGCCGAGTTCGAGAACGATGACGTCCGGACGATCGGCGGCGAGCTGGGTGAGCATCGTGCGGGCCGCGCGCGGCGCGGTCGCCGGCGAGGTCGTCACGACTCCCATGTCGGTGAAAATCATCGTGCGCACGGCACCGACGTCTTCCATCGCGAGGATGTCGCGACGCAGCGAAACGCCGGTGCACTTGCCCGCCGCGACCTTCATGCCGCGATGGTCGAACTCCTGAACCAACGCACAGGCGGCGGCGGTCTTGCCCGCGTTCATGCACGAGCCCACCACCGCGACGACGGGCACGCCGTTGACTTCGAGGCGTTCGGAAAGGGGCACCGCGTTCTGGCTGATCACCGCACCGATACCGATGCGTTCGCCGAGATACGGGAAGTGCAACACCTGTCCCAAGACTTCGCACTCGAACGGCGTTCCGATATCGGGGTTCACCGAGTCACAGATGCCGAGCACGCCGCCGAGATTCAGGATGTTGATCTTGTCCCCGGGCTTGAGCGACGTCGGGATGTAACCCGAGTAGCCGAACAGCGCCTTGCGGTGGCCGAGGGCCCCCGCGATGACGTCACCGGGCTTGATCTGCGAGAACCGTCCCGAAGGCAGTTCGAGCGTGTTGTAGGTTCCCTTGGACGTGAGCACGCGCACGGCGAGCACCGCGCCTTCGACGCATTGGATGTCGGACGTCAACCGCACCTCGCGCGACAACTTGCACGAGAGGGTGACCGAACCGATCTTGTCGAGATGAACCGTTTTCACGCTTCCGCTCCGTTCGCCCGCGCATGCAACATGCCGGGAAGGGCGAGCATGCGCGAGAATCCGCGCGCATCTTCCGGGGTCCATTCGCCCGCGGCTTCGCCGTAGACGGCCTTCGAAGCCGCACGCAAGGACCACGGCGACTTCACGCCGTCGACCCACATCGATCCTTGGCGGAAGGTCACCATGACGTCGCCGCTCACGCGCTCCTGCGTCGACGCGAAGAACGCTTCGACGTCGCGGCACGCGGGTTCGAGCCACTGACCTTCGTGGACCTGATCGCCGTAGAACGACGCCATCATGTCCTTCATGCGCTGCTGCTTCTGCGTCAGCACGCACTTCTCGAGTTCACGATGCGCGTGGATCAACACGACGGCGGCGGGCGCCTCGAAGGCGACGCGGCCCTTGAGTCCGAGGATCGTGTCGCCGAGGTGGATGCCGCGGCCGATTCCGTAGGGGGCCGCGGCGTTGTCCAACGCTTCGATGAGGGCGACGGTGTCCATGCGACGACCGTCGAGCGCGACCGGGACGCCCTTGTCGAAAGTCACGGTGTGCGCGGACGGCGCCTTCGGCGCGTCGAAGGCGCCCTTCGTCAACACCCATGCGGACTCGGGAATCGACGCGACCGTGTCGAGCGTCTCGCGACCGCCGATGGTGCATCCCCAAAGCCCGCGGTTGATGGAATACGCGGCGCGCTCGGCCGAGGCCATGTAGCCGCGCTCGGTGAGCCACGACGTTTCCTGTTCGCGCGACCAACCGAGATCACGGATGGGAGCCACGACTTCGAGTTCCGGTGCGAGGGTACGCAACGCCACCTCGAAGCGGACCTGGTCGTTCCCCGCGGCGGTGCAACCGTGCGCGACGGCCTTCGCACCGAGGCGTCGTGCCTGCTCGGCGCTGACGCGAGCCTGGAGGCTACGCTCCGCACCGACGCACAACGGATAGACGTTGCCGCGGAGCACGTTCCCCGCGACGAGCCAACGCAGCGTTTCGTCGAAGAAGGCGGCCCGGGCGTCCACGAGGATGTGGTCCTTGGCACCGAGTTCGCGGGCGCGCTTGTCCAACGCACGGCGGGCGGCGTCGTCGAGGCCGCCGGTATCGACCGTCACGGTGACGACGTCGCAGCCGCGGGTTTCGCGGAGATACGGGACACAGAAAGAGGTGTCGAGTCCCCCGCTGAACGCGAGGACGATGGTTTCCTTCATGACGAACTAGCCTTTCTCTCCGAGGGCGCGCAACAGCGCTGCGAATCGCGACTGCGCGGCTTTGTCCGCGGTCGCGATGAAAATCGTGTCGTCGCCCGCGACGGTTCCGACGACTTCCTGCAAACCCGAATCGTCCACCGCGCGCGCCACGGCGGACGCGTGTCCCGGGGGCGTCTTCACCACGAGCAGATTGGGACCGGCTTCGCGGATCGATTCGAGGTATTCGGCGATGTCGGCCAAAGTCGACGTGGACGCCGGGGACGGCGCGACGAGGGTGTCGGTCTGCACGTAGCAACCGCCGACCTTCGCGACGCGCAGTTCGCGCAGATCGCGCGACAGCGTGGATTGGGTCACGTCGAATCCGCGCGCCACGAGCAGTTCCATGAGCTCGTGCTGGCTGCGTACGGGGGCCGCCTTCACGATCTCGAGGATCGCTTCGTAGCGGTCGGTCCAGCTGTCGGTGCGGTTGGCCATTTTTTAGGGATGAAACGAACGCCACCCGAACGCGCGAGCGGCCGGGTGGCTAGGTATGCGCATACTGTATACGGATTGCGCATGATTATCAATGGTCCCGTGGAAAAAAATCGTCCCGGAGGCGGGGTGTCATAGAATCCCTAGTCGGCGGACCGTGGAGGCAGCGCACCCCACCCCGCTCGAGCATCACCCACCGGAGCGTCAATCACGTGAAGAAGATCTTTTCCCTCCTCGGGTCGGCCGCCCTATTGGTCTCCGCGCTCACCGCGCAAACGGCTGGCCCGGACGTCATCGTCGGCGATCTCATCGACGTCGCGAACTACGGGCAAGTCAACGGCATCAACGCCTACGCCCTCGGCACGACGTCCTGCAACATCGGCACGACGCCTCTGCAGTGGGTGGCGTCCACCAACCAGCACCCGGTCATCGGGCAAAACCTCTACCGCGTCAAGAACGGCCGGTTCGAGCAGATCGGAATCTCGTGGCTCAAGCACGGGTTCACCGCTCTCGCGCAGAGCCTCTGCGCCACCTGCCAAAACCCGGGCACGGGCGCGCTCCTCGGCGTCAACTGCTCGGATCCCTACGTCGCCTCGCTCAACGGCAGCCAGACGCTGTCGACGGGTTCGGGTGGCGTCGGCCCCCGCAATGAAGTGAATGCCGCGACGGGCTTCTTCAAGTACCCGGTCGGCAACACCTACCCGACCGCCGCGACCACCGTCGGACGTCGCCTCCAAGCCGCCAACGCGGACGTGGATCCGGCCCTCAACCCCGGCGCCGTGTACTTCGG
>JAFMJN010000068.1 GCA_017853435.1 Planctomycetota bacterium
GGTCCACGCGCTCGTCGCCTACTGACGTCAGGCGAGCAGTTCGCGAACGACGCGGCCTCCGGTGTCCGTCAACCGGAAGTCGCGTCCCGCGTACGGCCACGTCAATCGCGTGTGGTCGAAGCCGAGCAAGTGCAGAACGGTCGCCTGCAAGTCGCGGACGTGCACGGGATCGCGCACGACCTTCGATCCGAGTTCGTCGGTCTCGCCGAACGCGAAACCGCGCTTCGTTCCGCCGCCCGCCATCCATACGGTGAAGGCGTTCGGGTTGTGATCACGTCCGAGGAACTTCGAGCCGTCGCGCTCTTCGTTCATCGCGGTGCGTCCGAACTCTCCCGTGCACAGAACGAGTGTGTCGTCGAGCATGCCGCGCCGCTTCAGATCCGTCACCAAAGCGGCGGCGGCGCGATCGGTGTCGCGGCACTTCGCGGGCAGTTGCGTCATGAGGTCGTCGGACGTGGATGTTCCGTGAATGTCCCATCCCCAATCGAACAACTCGACGACGGGCACGCCGCGCTCGAGAAGGCGACGCGCGAGGAGGCAGTTCGCCGCGAACGACGGCTTGCCGGGCTCGACACCGTAGAGCGCGAGCGTTTCCGCCGATTCACGTCGAAGGTCGGCGACTTCCGGCGCCGACGTCTGCATGCGGTGCGCCATGTCCCACTGCGCGAGGCGCGTCAGCGTCTCCGGGTCCCCTTCGCGCGCGTGGGAGTCGCGGCCGAGGGTGCGAATCGCGTCGAGGAAATCCCGACGCAACGTGCGATCGATGCCCGGTGGATCGTTGACGTAGAGAACCGGATCGCCGTTGCCCGAACGGAACTGAACGCCTTGATGCACCGAAGGTAGGAATCCCGAACCCCAACACGCCTTTCCGGCGTCGGGATTGCGATCTCCGGTCACGAGCACGACGAACGTCGGAAGATCGCGACCGCCGTCGCCGAATCCGTAGGAAAGCCACGACCCGAGCGACGGACGCCCGAACCGTGCATGCCCCGTCAGTAGGAACAACTGCGCGGGCGCATGATTGAATTCATCGGTGTGCATCGAATGCACGAAGCAAAGATCGTCGACGACCTCGCCGAGTCGCGGAAGCAACGTCGACAGCGCACGGCCGGATTGCCCGTACCGAGCGAACGGATGACGCGTGCCGAGGATTTTCGGATGCCCTTTGATGAACGCGAACTTCTGCGACCCGAGAAGTTCCTGCGGACAGGGTTTCCCGTCCCAGCGATCGAGCGCGGGCTTCGGATCGAACAGATCCATCTGCGGAGGACCGCCCGCGAAGTGCAGATGGACGAGGCGCTTGGCCCGCGCCGGGATTCGGGCGACGCCGGGGTCCTGCGGGAAGGAACGGCCGCCGAGCGTTCCCGCCACCGCACCGAGAACGCCGTGCGCGAGGAAGTCGCGACGCGTGTGCCCGGCCGCGCTCATCGCACCACCGCCTCTTCCATCGTCAACAACACTTGCGCCACCAACGTCCACGCCGCCGCTTCCGACGGCGCCAAACCCGTGGGCAACGGCCCGAGCGGATCCGACGCGAAAGCCACCGCATCCGAAGGCGCGGACGCGAAGCGCGCACGCCCCTTCGCGAGAAGGTCGGCGAGCGTCGACGCCTCGTGCGGGAAGGGTCGCCGTCCCGCCGTCCGGACGAAGCCCGTCTCGAGGCGCGCCGCATCGTTCGATTCGGTAACGAGCACGACGCGCGCCAAGGCCTGCGCCGCTTCGATCACCACGGGGTCGTTCATCAGCGCGAGCGCCTGCAACGGCGTGTTCGTTCGCTCGCGCTTCGACGTGCAGATGTTGCGCGGCGTCGCATCGAACGCGGAGAACGGAGCGTAGGGCTGCGAACGTCGCCAAAATACGTAGACGCCGCGACGTCGGCGATCCGCGCCGTCGCTCTCTTCCCATCGCAGGCCGCTGTAGGGCGACAGCCCCAAGTCGGGCTGCGGCGGACGCACGGGCGGCCCGCCGAATCGATGATGGAGAAGCCCCGACGCCTCGAGAACGGCATCGCGCATTTCTTCGGCGTCGAGGCGCACGCGACTCCCCCGTGCGAGACGTCGGTTCTCGGGATCGGCGCGCAGAGTCTCCGGGGTCGTGCGCGCGGACTGCGCGAACGTCGAGGATTCGACGATCAACCGAATGAGATGACGGAGGTCCCAACCGGATGCGATCAATTCCTCGGCGAGCCAGTCGAGGAGTTCGGGATGCGTCGGCGACGCCCCCTGGGTGCCGAAGTTTCCGACGGAATCGACGATCGCCCGCCCGACGATCTTTTCGAACCATCTGTTGGCGATCACGCGCGCGGTGAGCGGGTTCTCCGGGGCGAGGATCCACTCCGCGAGATCGCGACGATCGCCGTGGACGAGCGGCCGCCCGGGAAGGGCCGTCGGGGTGTGGGGTGCCACGAGCGCCCCCTTCGACGCAAACGATCCGCGGAGCAGCACGCGGGTCTCTCGACGATTCTGCGCGGGGAGTTCCCGAAGCACGGGTGTGGTCGGCCAATCCTCGGGGCGGGTGTCGGGGCGTCCGCGGGCGCCGAAAGGCGGCGTGCGCAAGACGGGCGCTTCGTCGCCGCGATCGGCGTCTTCGGTTTGATTGAAGTACGCATAGGCGCCGTAGTAGTCCTCGATGGTGATCGGGTCGTAGCGATGCGTGTGGCACTGCGCGCAGCCCATCGAAAGACCCGTCCACGTTTCGAACACCGTGTTGACGCGATCGACCACGGCCGCGACCCGAAACTCTTCGTCGTCGGTCCCGCCCTCGTCGTTGGTCAGCGTGTTTCTGTGGAACGCCGTGGCGATGCGATCCTCGTCGGTCGCTCCCGGGAGGAGATCCCCCGCGATCTGCTTGCGCGTGAAGTCGTCGAACGGCATCCCCGACGCGAACGCTTCGAGCACCCATTCCTTCCAACGCCAAATCGAACGGGGCGCGTCCTTCTCGTAGCCCGCGGAATCCGCGTAGCGCGCCAAGTCCATCCAATGGCGCGTCCAGTGTTCGGCGTAACGCGGGCCGGAGAGACGCCGCTCGACGGCGGCGGACCACGCACGGGGCGACGGATCGGCGACGAACCGATCGATCTCGTCCTTCGACGGCGGCAGACCCGTCAACGCGAACGAAAGTCGACGCAGCAATCGACCGGGCTCCTCGCGCGGCGCGGGACGCGTCCCCGACGCTTCGAGCGGAGCGAGCACGAAACGATCGACGGGAGTCCGCACCCATGCGGAGTCGCGCACGGCGGGCGGTGTCGGCTTGCGCCTCGGAACGAACGCCCAATGCGGACGGTACTCCGCGCCTCCGCGAATCCACGCTTCGAGGACGGCGATCTCTCCCGGTTTGAGGGCGGACTTTCCGGCATCCTCGGGCGGCATGCGCGATTCGCCGACGGCCCTGATCCTCTTGATCACGAGACTCGCGGTCGGATCCCCGGGAACGATGGCGGCTCCGCCGTCACGGGGCCGCACGGCTTCGCGGGCGTCGTCGAGGCGAAGGTCCGCGTGTCGTCCCTCCGGATCGGGACCGTGACACGACCAACATTTGCTCGAGAGAATCGGGAGGACGTCGCGTCCGAAGTCGGGCGTATCCGTCGACTGCCCCGTCACGGGGGCGACGACGATGCAAAGGATCAACCACGCGACGGACCGCATGCCCGGATTCTAGAGAATCGGGGCTTCCCGTGCGCTACGATGCGGTCCGCATGCTTCGCGTCGCCGTTCTTCTTTTCCTCGCCGCCTGTTCGATCACGGCGCAATCGACGTGGTCCGTCACGGTGTTCGCGACGGAAACGCCGTCGGATCTTTCTCCGTCGTCGTTCCGGATGCTCGAACACCGCGTGATCGGCCGCGACGACACGCTGTTGTCGACCCGCGTCGGCGATACCGACGTCACCGTCGACATCCGTGAGAGTTTCCGCGGCCGTCGCGCAAGCAAGGCCGAAAACGACACATCCCCGCCGCCGAACGCCCACCTCGCCCTCAGCACGCGGATGGGACTCGGTCGCCGTCGGGATTCGTCCGCGGTCGGGCTCGACGAGACGCCCCGCATCCTCTCCTGCGACATCGGGATGCGCCGTCGTTCCCGCGCGCGCCTCTTCGTCGCCGCGATCTTCCAAGCCCCCGACGCTCCGGCGGCGACCGCCGCGGTTCTCGCCGACGTCTGCATCGCGACGCTCGCGGCCGGGGAGAAGTCGGATACGGAGGACGCTCCGGTCGAAGGTTGGCGCCGCTTCAACCCGCAAACGCAGCAAGCGTTGGACATCCTCGTCCGCCTCCCGCTGAACGAACTCCTCACCGACGCGCACCCGTCCCGCTTAGCGGCCGTACGCGCACTTTCGGAGTCCTACCGCGACACCATTTTCGCCGCGGCGGGTCGGCCCGATGCCGTCGCCGCCCTCGCGGCGGCCTCGCCTTCCGATTCTCCGGCGTCGATCCACGCGCTCGCGGAAGGTTGGCGCCAAACGAGCGACAAGGAACTGCGTGCGCGCGCCGGCATCCGCCTGTTCCGCGAGAACGAATCCGTCTACGGCAAGATTCTCGTCGACGACATCGAACAAGGACGCGCCGTCATCCCCGACATCCCGGAGAAGGCGAAGATCGTCGACGACCTCAACGTCATGGCGACGTGGCGCAACACGTCGTCGGCGTGGCTCGGGCTCCTTTTGCTGCTCGTCGGATCGATCGTCGCTGCGATCGGAGCCCGTGCCGCCTTGAAGCGCATCGTCGCCTGAACGTCAGCCCTTCTTCGCGATCACGAACGCCGCGTCCAAAAGACGTGCACCGGAAGCATCGGCCACCGCATAGCGGTTGCCTTCCCACAGCGACGCCCCGCCGAAACGTCCCTCCCGATCGACGGCGTAGAAGATGATGTCGAGATCGGGACGTCCGTCCGGTTTCTTCAGCCACGCCGCACGGGTTCCGTCCGCCACGCGTCGCGCCGCGACGAGACACGCGTCCGTCGGGTGCTTTCCTTGACGCATCGCTTCGACGATCGTGTGGGCCCCGCAGACGGCGATGTTCGATTCGCCGCGCCCCGTCGACCCCGCGGACCCCGTCTCGTCGGTGAACAATCCCGCGCCGATGATCGGGCTGTCACCGACGCGCCCGGCGAGTTTGAACGCCATACCGGAGGTCGACGTGCACGCACCGAGGCGACCGTCTTTGGTACGTGCGGAAAAATGCACCGTTCCCGTGATGCCGAACCAGCGCTTCACATGGGCGGGAATCTCCTCCGCGGCCGGAGACAACCAGAAATCCTTCTCGGAATGCGAGCGCTTCCAGTACATCCAAATCTCGCGCGCCTCGGGGGTGAGGAGATCCTCTTCCTTGAAGCCCTGCGCCTTCGCGAACGCGAGCGCCCCCTCGCCGACGAGCATCGCGTGCTTCGTGTGCCGCATCACGAGACGAGCGACGGCCGCGGGATTGCGGATGCGCCGCAACGAGGCGACCGCACCGCACAGTCCCGTGGTGCCGTCCATCACCGACGCGTCGAGTTCGACCTCTCCGAGTTCGTTCGGCAAGCCGCCGTAGCCGACGCTGTGATCGGTCGGATCGTTCTCGACGACCTCCGCGCCCAAGACCGCCGCATCGACGGGATCCGCGCCCGCGACGAGCGCCGCATACGCCTTCGGGAGCGCGTGCGGCAGCGCGTTGTGCGACGCCACCATCACGGGATCCCCCGCGGGCACGAAGATTTCCGGGCCACGCGCCGACTGCGGCAGCCCTTCCGTCAACGACGCGGCGGCGAGACCGGCACCTGCGGCCAAGAACGAACGGCGATCCATGGATCCTTGCATGACGTGTCCCTCGGGATGGGGAGCATACAATCGTGACCATCCCCATGGGTCGTTTCACCGCACTGCTCGTTCTCGTCGCCGCCGTCGCCGCGGGACAAGCGGATCGCAACGACTTCGAACGCTTTCTTTCGGCCTCGGAAGCCGACGCCGCGCAACGCGTCGAACCGCTCCTTCGCGCCGCGGATGCCGACCTCGCACGCTGGGCTCGCGAGCGCGTCGCGACGGTCGCTCCGGGTGCGCACCTTCATCGCCATCCGGGAGACGGGCCGGACGCGCTCGTCATTCTGCCGATCGGTGTCGCGTTCCCGCGCACCTGCCTCATCTCCCCCACCGCGCCCCGCGGCCTCGACGCCTTCGAACTACGCGCCGCGGGCGCCCCTTTCCTTGCGGCGGGACACGCTCTCGTCGCACCGATGCGCCGCGTCGCGTCCGGTCCCATCGACATCGATGCGGGTTGGATCGTCGGGGTCGAACGGGCGTTGGGGCTTTCACACGAAGGACGCGTCGCCGTTCTCGGAACGCCGTGGAGCGAGCTCGCGCTGAAATCCCTCGACGTCTTCGGTCATGCGATCGGTGCGTTTCACGTCGGTCTGCTCGGCGAAGCGAGCGGATTCGACACGAGCGCCGCCGCACCGCTGCGGCATCAGCACTGGGTCTTCGAACACGGAACGGCGCTGCATCCCGATACCGTCCGCGCGTTGCGCGCCTTCGCGACGGATGCGGCGTTCTACGGAGTCGTCCGCGAATCCTTCGTCGATCCGACTTTCGACCTTCGACCGTCGTCGGCCTTCCGAAAAGCCTCGCGGTCGTCGGAACTCGCCGCGCGTCGTCCATCGACGTCACCGTTCAAACTCGATGCGAAATCCGCGTGGCTCCCGATCGGACGCACGGGCGTGATCGCCCGCGCACGCACGGACGGCACATCGATCGTCGTCGAACACCCCCCCGACGGATCGACCACACTGCGCGTCGACAATCTGCTTCCGGGGGACGCGATCGAGGTTCGCATCGCCGACCTCGCGGTCGACCGAAGCCCCCTCGAGCCGCCCGCGTCCTTCGACCTCGCGACGCTCCCCGCGGCGTCGCCCCGCATCCCCGAACACTTGCGCCTCGAACGCGACCCCCCGAATCCACGTCGCGACGCTTTGTTCGCCTTCCGCATGTCGCTCCATCTCGGTTGGAAGGCGGCTTCCGTGCGGCACCTGCGTGTCCTCAATTGAGGACAGTCTGTCCCCGAGGGCGGACGCCCCGCCCCGCCGTGTGCGACGGATCCTCGGGAACCTCAACATCCCCCACGGCGGCACGCCTCATGCTGTTATTCTGATCGCGAAGGGAGTTCTCCCTTCCGCACCGGAGGCTTGCGTCATGAAGTTGGTCCCTCTCCGCGTCGCTCTCGCCGCGCTCATCGCCGTTTCGGTGATCGCCGCTCAGGACCCTCGTCGACCGTCGATCGGCGAAGGCGGCACGACGCCGTCGGGACGCCCGATCCCGTCGTCACCGAAGCCGAGCCCGAGCCCGGCTCCCGCGCCGCGCTACAACCCGCCCGCCCCGAGTCCGTCTCCGGCACCGCGCGCGACGCCCATGCCGACGCCGGCCCCCACGCCGCGCGCGAATCCGACCCCGTACAAGGCACCGCCCTCCACTCAGGATCCCGTCAAACCGGCTCCGATTCCGCGCGCTCCTCAGCCCACGACGCCCCCGCCTTCGAAATGGCGCGAACCGTCGAAGCCGATCGACACCGATCCGGTGCGTCCGCGTTCGGTCGAAACGCCGCGCGCGCTGCCTCCCCAGGATCCAAAGCCGTTCCCCAAAGCCGAACCGCGCCCCACGCCCAAGGTCGATCCGAAGCCCGAGCCCAAGCCGGTCCCGCGTTTCGATCCACCGAAGCCCACGCCCAAGCCGGTTCCGCGTTTCGATCCGCCGAAGCCCGAACCCAAGCCGGTTCCCCGTTTCGATCCGCCGAAGCCCACGCCCAAGGTCGATCCGAAGCCCGAGCCCAAGCCGATACCCCGAGTGGATCCGCCCAAGCCGCCGCGCAATCCGCCGGTGCCGCCGGTCAATCCTCCTCCCCCGAACAACCCGCCGGTTCCTCCGACCCCGGCACCGAAAACGACGCCCAACGTCGGCGGTCGCGCGCTTCCTCCGCGCATCACTCCGAGCACCGGAGCTCGTGCGCCTCTCCCGGCCGCGCCGATTCCGTCGGCCGTCACTCCGGCGCCGAAGACCGTTCCGAACCAACCGACACCCGTGACGCCGGCGCGCCCCGCGCCGAATGCGAACCCCGTCGGCGCACGCGCGGTGATGCCGTCGCTGGCGAGTCCCGTCGCGAAGCCCGTCGCCGCGCCGAAGAAGATGATCGCGGACGTTCCGGTGAAACCGATCACGCCGGATGCCGCCGTGCGCTCCCCGATCTCGAACGGCCTCATCAAGTCGGGTGATCCCGGTTCGTTCCGTATCGGCGCCACCGGATCCACCGTGAAGGCGAGCGCGGGCACGATCGCGGACGGGAAGATCTACAAAGGCCGCGACTACGGTCACGAGTACGGCCATCGCCCCAAGTCGAGCGTCTACGTCAACGTGAACATCGGCGTCGGACCGGCCTACTACGCCCCCGTGTGGTGTGGTCCGTCCTACTACGGGTGGGGCTATACCTACCGCCCGTGGTACGTGTCGCCGTACTGGGGCTGCGCTCCGGTCGTGTACCACTCCTACGCGTCGCCTTACTGGGTCGCCCCTACGTGGTACGCCCCGGTGTGGTGCGCCCCCGCGCCCGTGGTGGTGACGCCGGTCGCCTACAACTGCTCGCCGTTCGCGTACGGCTACTCGTCGTTCGGCGGCTACGCCTTCTCGGGTTTCTCGTTCGCGTATTCGACGCGCCGCTACGGCTTCGCCTTCGGGTGGACGTCGGCCCCCTGCTATTCGGTCTACACCCCGGTTTACGACCCGTTCTACCGCGCGGTATGGGTGCCCGGTTGTTGGGAAACCGTCTATGAAACCGTGTGGATCCCGGGTCGCTACGAAGAGGTGATCCGTACCCCCGTCACCGAGCTCATCACCGATCCGCTCGGCAACACGTACGAAGCGGTGATCGAACCCGGCAGCGTCGACTACGACTGGATCCCGGGTCGCACCGAAGTCGAACCGCGCAGCGTGTGGCGCCCGGGTCGCTTCGACTACGTCGCGCTCTGATTCACCACGCGACGCCCCCGCTCCGACGACGCCCGATTCCCGTGAAGGGAGATCGGGCGTCTCCGTTTCTCGGCGTCACACGAGGCCGACCATCATCGCCGCCGCCATGACGAGCAACGCCGCTCCGACGCACCGCGACACCATCGCCGCTTCGACCTTGCGGAGGTAGGTCGCACCGACCCGGGCGCCGATCAAAGCACCGACGACCGCGACGAAGACCGGAACCCAGCGGATGTCGTCGGCATGGCGTCGCCAGTCGGATGCGTAGATCCCGAGCCGCGATACGTCGACACAGGCGGCGATGACGGCGCCCGTCGCGATGAACGCTTCCTTCGAGAGTCCCTGCTTCGAAAGAAACGCGGAACGAAGTGCCCCCTGCATTCCGGAAACGCCGCCGAAAAAACCGCTGAGGAGCCCTCCGAGCACGAGCGTCCGTGTTCCTCCCGTCCGAATCCGGTCGAACGCATCGCCGGATTCGAGCACGACCATGACTCCGAGAAGCAGGCCGACGAGACCGCGCGCGGCGGTCGGGCCGAACGTGTGCGTCCCCAAGGTCCATTCGAAAAGCCGCCCTTGATCGGGGAGTTGGGACAACACCTCGGCCCCGACCATCGCGGCGACGATCGCGGGGATTCCGAAGACGAGTACGACGCGCCGGTCGGCGAATCGACCGACGAGCACCCATTTGAACAACCCGTTGACGAAATGCACGACCGCGGTGGCGGCGACCGCTCGGTCGAGCGGCATGAAGCATGCGAACACCGGCAGCAACAACGTTCCGAGACCGAAACCGCAGAAGAACGTGAGGAGCGAGGCGCCGAAGGCGCAGAATCCGAGAAGCAGCGTCTCCGGCATGGGAGCGACGTTACCTCCGAGGAAAAGGAGACCCCGACACCCCCATGGAGGGTGCCGGGGCTTTCACGGGCACCGCGAGCGCCAGTTTCCGTCGGCGTCCACGATTCCCACGTCGCGTCGACCCCCCCAATCGGGGCCGCCGTCTCCGAGGCCGGAGAGCGGCGCGACGCCCCGCGAAGGGCGCGACACCGAACCGTCTCGCTTAGTGTTTCCGCCTTCGGAAATTCTTGGGGAAAGTTCCTGAGATAAATGAAACGAGAAGACGGGAGCGCCGAGACCCGGTTTCAGCCGAGACGCTTCGAGGCCGCCGCCCAGTTCACGTTCTTCATGAACGCTTCGATGTAGTCGGCGCGCTTGAGCCCGTACTGCGTGATGAAGGCGTGTTCGAACACGTCCATGATCAAAACCACCGGACAGGCCGCGAGATGGCCGCCGTCGTGTTCCGCGATCCACGTGTTGAAGAGGCGTCCCGACCAACCGTCCATGACCAAGGCCGCCCAGCCGATGCCGCGCGCCTTTCCCGTGTTCTTGAAGTCGGTTTCCCAGGCGGCGTAGGAGCCGAAATCCCTCGCGATCGCCTTCCCGAGTGCGGAGTCCGCCGCCAACGCTTCCTTGCCTCCGAGGTTCTCGAAGTAGAGCTCGTGGAGGCGCATTCCGTTGAATTCCCAACCGAAGCGTCGGCGCAGTTCGGAGGCGGCCGCCGAAGCCCCCTTCCCGGCCTTGCCCATCTCGCCGAGTT
Source organism: Planctomycetota bacterium (assembly GCA_017853435.1). Classification (GTDB taxonomy): domain Bacteria; phylum Planctomycetota; family CAIWVZ01; genus CAIWVZ01. The sequence continues at coordinate 10,572 of JAFMJN010000068.1, forward strand.
CGGCGATGAGGGCGTTCGTATTCTTGACGTAGCCCTCATACAGGCTGAAGTGGGTTTTCAGCAGTGATTCGTCGAATCCCGGCATCCCGATCAGCCCCGAGTAGTCGCGGGCGGTGTAGGGCCCCGAAACCGGAGCGGGCGCAGGTGCCGCCTTCGGATCTTGCGCGCCGGGAACGATGTCGAGGGCGCCGACCGCGAGGGCCGAAGCGCCGACCTGAAGGAGTTGGCGACGGTTCATGAGAGGAGTCTTCCGTGGGGGAGGGTGCGCCCGAGCGCTCGTAGGTACGTCCTCGCGGGCGGTTGTCCTCCGTCGAGGACGACCGTCCGCCGGCGGGGACGCTCGGCGCGAGTTTTCCACAATTCCACTTCGACTGCAACCTCCTTATTTCTCGAGACTTACGAGCGTGACTCCACCTCCCGGACTCGCGGCACGACGTTCGCTCAATCACCGCTGACGCTCGGGATCCTCCCGGGCGGCATTAGGAGAACCTCCCATGCGCTTCCTTCTCCCCGCCGTCCTCGTCGCAGCCACCACCGCCGCACTTCCCGCTCAGGACTTCTTCGCCGCGATCAATCTCCCGGGACTCTTCGCGACGATCGGTGAGCCGCGGGCCTGCGCCCCCCACCGCGTGTGGATCCCCGGGCACTACGAGCGGCGCTGCGAACGGGTCTGGATTCCCGGCGTGACGCGGCAGGTTTGGGTGGAACCCGAGTTCCAGTGCATCACGGACGTTTGGGGCCGCACCCATCGGATCGAAGTCCGTCGCGGATATTTCCGCACGGTCTGCGAGCCCGGACGGTGGGAAGACCGCGCGCGTTACGTATGGGTAGAAGGCCGCTACGCCGAAGGTCGGCGCCACCGAACCTGAACCCGCACGGGCAAAGGGGTTATCACGGAGGGCGCCGGAAGCCGAATCCATGATGGACCCCATGAAACCCCTGACGCCCGCGACCCGCATCAAAGTCCTCGGTGTCCCCCTCGATCTCGGGGCGGGACACCGCGGCGTCGATATGGGCCCCTCGGCGATCCGCGTCGCCGGGCTGCTCGACGGCCTCCGGGCGCTGGGATTCTCGGTCGAGGACTTGGGGAACGTCTTCGTACCGCCGCCGGAATCCCGCGATCCCGGTGATCCGAAGGCGCGGTTTCTAAAGGAAATTCTGCACGCCTGCCGCGAAATCGCGGGCACCCTCGACGTCCACTTGGACGACGACGTTCGTCCCGTGATCCTCGGCGGCGATCACTCGCTCGCGATCGGGTCCGTCGCGGGGACGTCGATGTGGTGGAAGCGTCGCGGCCACGACATCGGACTCATCTGGGTCGACGCCCACACCGACATGAACACGCCGGACACGACCCCGACGGGCAACATCCACGGCATGCCGATGGCGCATCTCCTCGGCATGGGCCGACCGGAACTCGTGGACGTCGGCGGCAAGGGCCCCAAGGTCAACCCCGAAAACGTGGTTATGATCGGGATCCGCAGCGTGGACACCCTCGAGCGCGAACTGGTGAAACAGTCGGGCGTCACGGTCTTCACGATGCGCGACGTCGACGAAATGGGCATCCGCCGATGCATGGAGCGGGCGATTCAGATCGCCGGCCACCGGACGGCGGGATTCCACCTCTCCTACGACGTCGACGGGGTCGACGCGCTCGAAGCCCCGGGGGTCGGCACCCCCGTCCGAGGCGGCCTCACCTACCGGGAGGCCCACCTGATCGCCGAAATGGCCCACGATTCGGGCCGACTTCTCGCCATGGACGTCACCGAGGTGAATCCCGTCGAGGACACCCGGAACCAGACGGGACGCCTCGCCGCGGAACTCGTTTTTTCCGCATTCGGCCGACGCATCCTCTGATCCCGCCCACTCGCCCCGCCCAAGGGTTGGGGAGGGCGACGGAGCGGGGTATCCCTACGGTGCGTATCGAGGCGCGCAGGTAGCGACGCGGTCGGACTCCCGACCGGCGTCGTCGCGCCCCGCATCGACAGGGAACGGGAAAGCATGATCAATTTGCAAGCGGAGCACTTGGGGCATCTCTACGGAGACCACCGGGCGCTCGTCGACGTCAGTTTCGACATCGAACAGGGGTCCGTCGTCGGACTCGTCGGCCCGAACGGGGCCGGCAAATCCACCACCATGAAGATCCTGACGGGGTTCCTCGTCCCGTCGTTCGGATCCGCGAAGGTCGCCGGCATCGACATCGTCGCCGACCGCCTCGCCGCGCAGCGCCACGTGGGTTACCTCCCCGAGAGCGCCCCTCTCTACAAGGACATGGTGGT
>JAFMJN010000069.1 GCA_017853435.1 Planctomycetota bacterium
CGACCGAAGTCGTCCGTCCCCGGTTGATCGATGCCGTAGAGCTTCTTCGTCTCCGCCGATTCTTTCGACACATCGAAGGCGTCCGGAGCTTGCGCCTGCATCCGGAATGCGAGTTCGAAAGCTTCGACCTGCGCATCGAGCATCGGATCGTGGGAGGCGGGGTCTTTGGCGACGCGATTCAATTCGCGCAACAAGGCGAGGTCGTCCGCGCGAGCGTCGGGAAGCCGCGACGGATCGTCGAGATGCCGCAGGCGGGCGTCTTTCGTCGGAAGCCCGGCGCGTCCGACGGGAGAGCCTTGGAACGATCCCGGCAAGAACGCGGACGACCAGTTTTGGACACCGCCGTGACCGAGAGTCGGCGAGATGGTGATGAATCCGGGCAGGTCGCGATTTTCGGTGCCCAATCCGTAGAGGATCCAGGATCCCATCGAGGGGCGTACGAACGTGTCCGACCCCGTGTGCAGCGAGAGCAGCGCGCCACCGTGCGCCGGATTGGTGCCGTGCAGCGACTTCACGAAGCAGAGATCGTCGACGTGCTTCGCCACGTTGGGGAACAGGGCGCTCGCCCACGATCCCGATTGACCGTGCTGCGTGAACTTCCACGGAGAACGCATGAGGTTCCCGGTCTGAGCGAACTGAATGCGCGGCTTCGCGAAGGGGAGAGGCTTGCCGTCGTCTCGATGGAGCAGCGGCTTCCAATCGAACGTGTCGACCTGGGAAGGCCCCCCGTGCATGAACAGGAAGATCACCCGCTTGGCGCGCACCGGAAGCGTGCGTGCGGCGGCCGACGCATCCTGCGGTCCCGCGATCGCGGCGAGCAGATCCGCGGCGGCCAAGGCGCCGAAGCCCAAGGCGGAGCGGGTCAGAAGTTCGCGGCGTGAGAGGGCGGGATTCATGGTCAATCGAGGAAGATGAAGGCGTCCGAGGCGAGCACGACGCGTACGTAGCGGGCCCAATCACCTCGACGCAGGTAAGCGTTCGAAAGGTGCCGTTCGGCGTCCGAAGGCGGGCGACCGACGAGGCGTTCCCACACCGCGTCGAGACGCGCGGCGTCCGGTTGATCTGCGGCGATCTTCGCGGCGGCCGCCGCGCGGGACGCCATGAATGGCGAGTTCATGAGCCAGAGTGCCTGTGCGGGAACGATCGTCGTCGTCCGGGTTTCCTGCGACATCGACGGATCGCCGAAGTCGAAGGTGCCGAGGTAATCGAACAGCGCGTTGCGGATCACCGGTAGATAGAGCGTGCGGCGAGGTGTTTCGTAACGACCTTTGTCCTGAGACTGATCGTTCGTCACGTAGTCCCCTTCGGCGACGTCGAGCAGCGATCCGCCCAAGGTGCGGTCGATGTCGCCGGTCGCCGCGAGAAGCGCGTCGCGCAGTTGCTCGGCGTCCAAGCGACGCCGCGGGAAGCCCGACAGGTAGCGAAGATCCGGATCTGCCTCCGGTCGGACGAGGGCGGTCGCTTGGCGGTAGGTCCGCGACAGAACGATGACGCGATGCAGCGCCTTCATCGACCAACCCGAGCGGACGAGCCGATCGGCGAGCGCGTCGAGAAGTTCCGGGTGCGTGGGAGCTTCGCCGCGGAGACCGAAGTTGGACGTGGTGCGAACGAGTCCGGTTCCGAAGAACGCGGCCCAGGCGCGATTGGCGGCGACGCGTGCCGTCAGAGGGTGGCGGGGATCCGCGAACCATGCGGCGAGTTCCTTGCGCCCCGATCCCTTCGGCGAATCCGGACCGCGAGGGATCACGTCGTCGAAAAGTCCGATCGGTCCGCGAGGAACCTTCGTCGGGCCGAGCGAGAGGTGGCTTCCGCGCACGTGGACGGCGACGTCTTGTGGATCCTGATCGGCGACGCCGGGCGCCATGTCGGCGGGCTTCGGCTTGCTCGTTTCAAGTGCGGCGACCGCGGACTCCCGAGCCTCGACCAACGTGCGTTGGTCGGTGGGCCACGCGGAGCGCGTCGGCGGGCGGCGCGCCGCGGCGACCCACGTGCGCCCTTCTACGATCCACGCGGCGAGTCGTGGAGCGTCGGGGCCGACGGCGCGTGTCGCGTCGCTTCGCGTCAACGCGGCGAGCGCGGTCGCTTCGTGGGCCGCGGCGTCCATGCGCGGCGATACGGGGACGATGACGAGGTCCGCAAGGTGGGGAAGATGGCCGTCGCGGTCGAGACGCACCACATGCGAACCGGGTTCGAGCGTGAACGGTTCGGAAAGTCCCAGATGCTTCGGGTGCCAACCTCCCGTCGCGACGTCCGCGCGCGTCCCCAACTTCACGCCGTCCACGAGGAGATCGACGGGACGCGCCTCCTGGGCGGCGTAGCGGATCCAAACGAGGGAGGGCCGCTCGACCGACACGTTCCACTCGGCGAAGTGACGGCCCTTGCCGCGATCGCTGCGGACGACGGGGTGGAGCGCCGATCCCCACTTCGCCGCATCGAGGATGCCGTTCGTGGTCGCCGCCGATGCGGGAACGATCCGAGTGCCGCGTGCGCCGTTTGCGAGCGAGATCCGCGCGCTCGCGACGGCGCGCGTTCGCCCGCGGAGAGCGGCGGCACGCACGGCCTTCGTGTCGTCGGCGAGGCGCTTCTTCGACTCCGCATGATCTTTCTCCCAAAGTTCGCGGAAGGCGCGTTCTTCTTTCGAAGAAAGATCGTGGCTGTGCCACCGCGAAACGAAGTCGAGGTTGGCGAAACTGCGCGTCGAGCGGAAGACGCCCGCGAGCGCGTAGTAGTCTTCCGCGGTCACGGGGTCGAACTTGTGGTCGTGACAGCGGGCACAAGAAACCGTGACTCCGAGAAACGCCTTCGTCACGACGTCGATCTGTTCGTCGACGGTGTCCATGCGGAGTTTTTCTTTGTCCTGCTCCGCCAACATCTTCGGGCCGAGTGCGAGGAACCCCGTCGCGGTGAGCCGATCCCGACGCTCCCGATCGGATTCGTCGGGAGTGCCGATCAAGTCGCCCGCCAATTGCATTGCGATGAAGCGGTCGTAAGGGAGGTCGGCATTCATCGCCGCCACCACCCAGTCGCGATACCGCCACGCGTCCGCGAAGGCGAGATTTTCGTCGACACCGTTCGAATCGGCGTAGCGCGCCACGTCGAGCCACTTGCGCGCGAAGCGTTCGCCGTACGCGGACGACCCGAGGAGACGCTCCACGACGCGTGCGTCGGCGTCGTCCGCCGTATCCGCGAGATAGGCGCGAATTTCTTGGATCGTCGGAGGAAGCCCCGTCAAATCGAACGTGACGCGGCGCAGCCAGGTGCGCCGATCCGCGGCCTCGCGCCGCGACAAGCCGCGTTCGGCGAGCCCGGCGTCGATCGCACGATCGATGAAGTCCGAGTCGGTCGCGGTCGCGATACGGGGTTTGAAGGCCCAGTGCTCGCCTTTGGTGATTTTCTTCGGAGCCGGAGCGCTCGCCGGAATGCCGTCGCCGCGCGGGATCGCCGCCCCCGCACGCACCCAAGCGGTCAGGGCCGCCACGGCCTCGTCGGGCAACTTCCCGGCCGGGGGCATTCGAAGATCCGAGTCGTCGTAGGTGATCGCCTTGATCAGCCGACTCGCCGTGGGGTCCCCCGCGACGATCACGGGACCCGCGGGTGTCGAAGGAAGACCGCCGCGACGGAAGGTGAGGTCGAGGTCCGCGTCGGGGGCGTCGCCTCCGTGACAGTCGGCGCAGTGGGTTGCGAAGAGGGGACGGATGTGGCGTTCGAAATGCTCGACGGCCGCGCCGTCCGACTGCGCCGGGGCGAAACCGCAGAGGACGACCACGATGGCGATAAAAGTCATCGTTGTGCCGGGGCGGAGGGCGAAGGGGCGCGTCGTCATGGGACCGAACCATCGTAGTCCCGAACGGCGTGTCCGGGCTACGTCGTCGTCACCAATTCCAAGCGGGATTCGGCGACGGCGTTCTCGCCGATGCCGCGAAAGCGGCAAGTCGTTTCACGGTCTCGGGATGAGCCCCGGCGACGTCGACCGATTCCCTCGGGTCAGCGTCGAGGTCGTACAACTCGAAAGAAGCGTCCGGTTGCTTCTTCAGATTTTTCCGAACGATCTTCCATTTGCCGTCGACGGCGGCCTGCCATCCGCCGTAGCCCGGGAATTCCATGTAGAGCGTGCGGGCGGGTGCGGGGCTCTCGCCACGCAGGACGGGACCGAGATCGACGCCGTCCGTGCCCACGGGCCGGTCGAGGCCGACCGCGGCGGCGATCGTCGGCCAAAGGTCGTAAGCCGCGCAGGGGGCGTCGACGACGCGCCCTGCGGGCAGGGTCGCCGCGTGGTGAAGGATCAGCGGCACGCGGATACCCCCTTCGTAGGCGGAGCCTTTCAAACCGCGCAGGCCGGCCGTCGATTTGAAGTACGCGGCATCGACGCCCGCCGAATGTGTCGTGCCGTTGTCGCTCGTGAACACGATCAGCGTTCGTTCAAGTTGTCCGGTCGCCTTCAATGCGTCGACGAGTCGGCCGACCGACGTATCGAGATGGGTGATCATCGCCGCGTACGCGGCCTTCGGGGTCGCATGCGGACGGTATCCGCTCTTTCCGTCGTACGGGGTTTCCGGGAACTTGCCCGTGTACGCCTTCAGTTCTTCCTCGGGGATTTGGAGTGCGAGGTGCGGGAGCGCCGACGTGAATGCGAGGAACCAAGGAACATCCTTCTTCGTTTCGATGAAGGCGACCGCTTCGCGCGTCATCAAAGTAGGCGCGTAGGAGCCCTTGACCTCCGCTTTCGTCCGGTCGTTCCAGAGCCAATCCGGTTCGTGCGAATGCGCGTGGCGTTGGCAGTTGTACCCGTAGAAACGATCAACGCCGATCGCGAGAGGATCGCCCGAGGATCCCGGTGGGCCGAGCCCCCACTTGCCGATACACGCCGTCGCGCGTCCCGAGGACCGCATCGCGGAAAACAGGTTCGGAGTGCGTTCGGGGAGCGGGGTTTGCCCTTCCGGCCGCACCTCGCCGTTGTCGCGAATGGCGGCATGACCCGTGTGTTTTCCGGTGAACATCACACAGCGCGACGGTGCGCACACCGGAGCTCCGCTCCATGCGCGCGTCATGCGAACCCCGGCTTTGGCCAAGGCGTCGATGCGCGGGGTGGCGATCTTCTCCTGGCCGTAGCAGCCGAGTTCGCCGTACCCCAAGTCGTCCGCGACGACGAGGAGCACATTCGTCGGTCGTTGCGCGATCGCGCAGGGGGTCGGAAGCAGGAGACCGACGATCGCCACCGTGAGGATCGCTCGTGTCGCCGACGTCACGCTTTTCCAACCGGCATGCACGCGCGTGACGATCGGTGCGGAACGAACGTTCGATTTCGATGGATTCGACAAAAGATCACATCCCGATGAAGGGCGTACGGGTCTAGTTTTCGCTCCTTCGCGCGCCGAGAAGCGCGCTTCGGAGAACCTTCATGTTGTACATCACCCGCGCGGCGGCGATCCTCGTCTGCGTCTCCGCCGCCTGTTTCGCCCAAATCACTTCGTGGTCGCTCGCGTTCGGAGGCGTCGACGCGGTCACCTGTTCCGGCTATGCGCCAGGAACCACCGCACTGTCCGCCGGATCGATGGGCTTCACCTACGATGCATCGACGGCACGCCTGACGCTCGTCGTCACCAACACGTCCCCGACGCAGCCCGGGTTCACGACGCCGCTGATCAGCGATATTCGTTTCAACGTTCCGACGGAGGCGGTCACCGGGATGATTCTCGTTTCGCAGACGGCGGCGGCGGGTGGTCCCGCGAACTTCGGATTCACGTTCGACCCCGACGTTCGCACCAATCCGAACCCCAACGCCACGAAGCTCAACTGTTTCGGGTCGTTCAACGCGGCATTGACGAGCGCCCATCCCGTGAACGGCACGCTGATGAATGCGTCGGCGACGTCCTTTTCGGGGAGCGGGCATTGCCTCGGATCGGTGACGTTCGAATTCGACGTGACGGGCCCGGGGACGCAATGGGTCACTGCGGGAGCCTTCGCACAGTCGTTGTCATCCGGGAACGGTTTCGGCGCGTACAAAGTGCAGGCGGCGTTCAAGACGCAGGGGATGACGGACGGGTCGATTTCGCTCAGCGAAGAGATCGGCGCGGCGGGAGGATGCGCACCCGTCGCCTATGCGACCGGTCAGAACTGGCCGGGTGGACACATGGATCTCTACGTGTCCGGTGGTCCGGGGTGCGGAGGGTGTCTGGTGTTTTCGTTCAATCCGCCTCCGACCGTCATCGGTGGCGTGAGTTGGGACGTCGGTTATCCGTTCTTCGAACTTTTGGAGGTCGTCACGAACGGCATCACACATGGAGGACAACTGTTCTCTTTGCCCGTCGACCTCCCTCCGATCGCCGGACTCGTCGGGCTCGATCTCTATTTTTCCACGATTCTTTACAGCCCTTCGACGGGCGGGATCTACGTGTCGCAGAACTTTCGCGTCACCTTGATCGCACCGCCCCTATAACTTGTCGGGCATGCTCGGACGGAGCTGTTTGATCCACTTGTTGGCGGTGCCGTAGGCGGCGTCGATGACGGGAGCCAACGCGAAAGCGCTGGGCTTCCGTCCCTGTCGCCGCTCCTGCATCAGGAAGTAGATCGCGCGCATCCAATCCATGAGAGGTTTGCGCGTCTTGTGGAACGGTGTGTTCGCGGTCAGTGACGTCTGGTGACGGCAGCTTTTGCACTCGAGCGTATTGCGGGTGACGATGGGATATGTCTTGCGACCGCCGCACCTGTCACATTTGAAGCCCTCGGGCCAGCGACGCTTCCGCAGCCAATCTTGGCAGGCGGCTTCGTCCGGGAATCGACGTCGAAACGCCGTCTCGTTGGAGGGAAAGTCGCTCAGGTCGATGATGGGGCGTGACACGTGGAATGAGTCGTGGGGAATACGCGGGCTTTTAGTTGTCGGATTTCCGTTCGGCCCGTGACATTCCATCCCCGACAATTTGAGAATAAGCCCCGGGGGGGACGCCTCCTATCACTTGACTCAGGACACTGTTATGTCGTGTGACTGTCGCGAGCATCGAGCGGATCCGTCACCGGGCCGGAGTGCCGTCCCGGGGGGGTATCGCTCGTAAGATGGTGGACGAGGTGGGGCTGCATCGGCCCTCCTCCGTCGGGGGTGGACGATGGAAGGCCGAAAGCAGGGGAAACGCTGGGTTCGATGGACCTTCGGGGTAACGGTGGTCCTATTGGTCGGGATCGTCGCCCTCCCGTGGTGGCTGCCGTCGTTACTGCTCCCCAAGGTCCGCGCCGCGATCGACGCGAACACACGCGGGACGACGACGATCGAGAGGATGACCCTCGGTTGGGGCGGTAAGGCGACCCTGCAAGGAATCCGCGTCGCCGACGCGAAGGGCGCGTCGAAGATTCGGCTCAAAGAGCTGCGCGCCGACGTTGACCTTTCGGCCCTCGTATCGGGGCGCATCTCGGGGGCGGTCGTGCTCGACGGACTGGCGGTGGATGCCGCGCTCGATCCGCAAGGGGGAATCGATATCGCCGGACTTTGGAAATCCGAAACAGCCCGAACAAAGTCCGCTCCGTCGCCGTCCATGGATCCGTCGACGGTCGATGTCGCATGGAAAGTCGTCGACGGGACCCTGTCCTACACGACACCTACGGGAGCGGGGACGCGGATCGAGAGATTTGCGGTCGACGGGAGCCTGAAGGGGGCGGATCTTGCGTTCAAAGCCGGTTGGGTGGTCGCGGGGGCCCCGTGGGCCGTCGACGGCTCCGCGCGCCTCGCGGGCGGGGCGACCAAGGGCACCCTGCGTTACGAAATCGCAACGACTCCTTTGAAGGGGGTCGAGGCCCTCGCCGGCTCCTTCGCGGGACTCGACACGATGGAGGGCACACTGTCGGGAGCCGGAGATCTTCGATTCGCGCTGCCCTTCGGCCTCGAAGGACAAGGCACTCTCGACGTCAAAGCTTTTCGGGCATCGGGAACGGCGACCGCCGGACGCGTGATGGCCATCCCCGACTTCGCCGTGCGGGTGGATGGGAAATCGGACGGACCCGTCGCGTCGTGGAAGGCCTCCATCGACATGCGCGACGTCGTCCGAACCACGGTCGACGTGTCGCGGGAGCCGTCCGACGGCGGCGAGCGGGTGAACGCGACCTACGCGTTGGACGGGGATGTCGCCCGGCTCATCGCGACCACCTCCGCGCTGATCGGAACGAAAGACGGCGTGCGGGCGCGGGGACGCCTCGTTTCGCAGGGCAGCGCGACGGCCGTGCTGAAAGGGAACACCCTCGAACGCGCGACCTACGCGATGACGTTGGGCGGTACCGGAATCGACGTGACCGCACCGAACGGACGGAGCTTGCGGGGGCTCGCCGATGTCAAAGCGGATCTCGCCGCGTCCCAAGAAGGGGCTCTCCTCACGATCTCGAAGGGCATCGTCTCGGTGGGTGCCACCTCCGCGACGCTCGCGGGGACCGTGAATCTCGAATCTCGGGCCATCCCGGAAGCGCGCATCGTCGCGACGGGCGATCTCGATGTCTTGATGGCCGAAGTTCGCCAGTTGGCGGAGATCCCGTGGTCTTTGGCGGGGACCTTCAAGGTGGACGCCTCGCTCGTCGATGGAAAGGCGTTCGAGGCGACGGTGGCGACACGGCGCTTGGTCGTTGGTCGCGACGGTGACGTCGTCGGACCGATCGATCTCGACGTCGGGGCGTCCGGAACCGTGCGACTCGGCGAATCGCCGGAGGTCGATATCCCGGCGCTCACGTTGCGGGGTGCCGGTGCCGCCATCGAAGGAGCGATGTCGTGGAAGTCGGACACCACGGCGATCCGTGCCAAGGGCAGCGTTCGGCCGTCGACGTTGGCGAAGACGCTCGGTCGTGTCGCGAAGGACGTTTCGATGAGCGATGCTCCGGTTCGCCTCGACGTCGACGCCGTTTGGGAAGCCGTCGCGGGGCGCGAGCGACTCGTCTTCAAGAGCGGCCGCATCGAGGCGCCGAGTACCACGGTCAGCGCGACGGGGACGTTGCAGGCCGCCTCTCAAGGGCCCTCCGACCTCGTGATCGATGCGGAATCGAACATCGGACGACTCGTCGCCGATCTCGGATCTCTGTTGCCGACCGGGCGTTCGAAGGCCGCGGGGAAACTGCGGACGCGCTGGGTGGCGAAGGGCGACGCGGCGTCGGCGGGCCTTTCCGGAACGTTGACGGTCGACGATCTCGACGTCACGTTCGTCGATGGGTCGGGCACGTCCTACCGATTCGATGAACCGCGGCTTGCCGCTTCCGCCGAGTCCGCGATCGACTTGTCGAGTCGAACGGCGGACATCCGTCGTTGGGCGCTCTCCGCGACGGGAATCACACTCGAAGGCGACGCCCGCGTCGGATCCGCGCAACAGCACGTCGCCGCCAAAGGCAACATCGACGTCGGCCGCGTGATCGCCGCCTATCCGATGCTCGTGCCGAAAGGCGTCGCATGCGACGCGCGGGTCCACGTCGCCGCGGAAATCGACGTGGGTCTCGATGGACGATCCGCCAAGGGAACGTTGACGGCCTCCGATCTCGCGATCGTGATGCCCGCGTCCGGAAATGTTCCGTCGCGGACGTTCCGCGATCCGAGCCTTCGGTGCACCTTCGACGTGGCCGCCTCGGGGGCGGATACGTCGGGTGCGCTCCGTGTGAACGCCTTTTCGGTCGTATCGAGCCACGCGCAGATCGATGCGAAGGGCGTCCTCGACGGTGAGTTGAGTCGTCCCTCCGACTTCACGTTGCGCGCCGTCGCGCAGGTGAAGCCGTTGCTCGATCAACTCGCGATCGGGAGTGCGGGTGGTGCGACGACTTCGGGTGTCTTGACCGTCGACGGGGTCGTACGCACCCGAAGCGGTGCCCTCGATATCGACCTCAAACCCGTGATCACCGACTTCGTGGTGGAAGTCCCCGCCGCCGAGGGACGCAAGGCGATCCGTATCGTCGACCCGGCGGTGCGCGGAACCTTCAAGGGGATTCTTTCCGGGTCCGGAGCGGACTTGAGCATCGAGGCGTGTTCGCTTGCATCGACGTTCGCCGACGCCGAGGTTCGCGGATCCATCCGAGATCTCCGTGGTGAACCCCGATGCGAATCCGTCGACGTGAAGCTCGCCTACGATCCCGTGAAGGTCGGAGCGATTCTCGCGGCATTCACGGATGTGATGGTCTCCGGCTATGGACGACGCTCCGTGACCGCCCGTTTCGACGGGCCGCTCAGCACCGTCGATCCGGCGTCGCTTTTCCGCATCGGCGTCGGTGAGACGAAGATCGCGGTCGCGCCGATGAGCAAGGGCGGAATGACTTTCGACGGCGATCTCGCATCGACGTGGAAGAAGGGCGTCCTCGATGCGAACGGCGATTTCCGTTTCAACGGAGGGCCGCTCAAAGTCACGTCGAAACTCGGGTTCAATCCCGAGTCGAAGTCTTCCAGCTTCCGCGCGGAATTGCAGGGGGCGCGAGCAACGGGGGACATCGCTCCGATCGCTTCGCTCGTCAACCCGATCTTTGCGGTGACCGGCGATCCCGGTACGTCGTTGTCCGGGATGATCGACGCCGTCGTGGATCTCACGATCTCCGGACCTCTCACCGAGGCCGACCTGAACGGCGGTTGGGACGGATTCCGTAAGGAGCGTATCGACGGCACGGGCACCGTCGCGTTGTCGGCGGGCACCGTGCAAGGCTCGACGCTGATCCTCAAACTCGCCGATCTGTTGTTGGGCGGTGGTGCCTCCGAAGTGTCGATGGAGCCCGTGCGTTTCACGATTCGCAAGGGACGGTTGTCCTACGACAAGCCGCTGCGAATGAGCGTCAAAGGTCTTCAGTTGGTGTGGACGGGCACCGTCGGTCTCGATCGCACGCTGGATTTGAAACTCGACATCGTCGTGAACGATGCGCTCCGCGCGCGCATTCCGTTCCTGAACAAGCTCGCGGTGGACACGGTGTCGATGCCCGTTCGCGGGACGACGGCCCGGCCCGACGTGGATCTCGGTTCGGTCCTTGCCGACTTGGCGAAGCAGGCGGCCATCGGAAGTCTCGGCGGCAATCTCGGCGGCGTGCTCGGCGGGATTCTCGGAGGCCGTGATTCGAAACCGACTCCGCCCCCAAAAACGGATCCGCCTGCACCGACGGATCCCGCGCGACGTCCGACGACCGAACCGCCGTCGCCGTTCCCGTTTCCGTTCCCTGCACCCAAGCCGCGCACCGCGCCGCCGCCGGAGACGCGACGCGAGACGGCTCCCGTCACGCCTGCGCCCGCGTCACGTCCGGCACCCGCGTCCCAGCCGACGCCTCCGAAAAAGCGTCGGCTGTTCGATCGCGGCTAGCGGGCTCCCTTTGCGACGGGCGGCACGCCTTCTTCGACGTAGTGCGCCAACGTCGTGTCGCCGAAGGCTTCGATCGTAGCGTCGGTAGCGCGTCGTAGATCCGCGTCGAGTGTCTTGTTCGCCGACGCGGATCCGTGGTCATGGTCATGGTCGAGGACGAGACGCCAAACGTCGGCGATGCGAATGACTTCGGGGGCACATCCGAGCGACCAACGCCGTTCTCCCGCGATTTCCACGACATAGTGCTTCGATTCGAGGAGGCGGACGATGGAAAGCACTTCCATCGCCGTCGCTCCGGTCGCCGCGGCGAGATGGAGTTCGTTCGGGTAGGTCCCGTTCCTTCGATGAGCGGGAAGCAACGCATCCAAGACGCGTACCGCCAGTTCCATTCGGGAAGGTCTTCGACCTTTCGAGGCACCCGCGAATTCCTCCCACACCCTTCCCACGTGCTGGACGGCGTGAACGCATTCGCATCCGAGGAGCGTGATGACCCAGTTGAGCCAAATCCAAATCAGAAAGAGCGGAATGGTCGCGAGCTTCGGATAGAAACTGGTGATTCCCGACTGATGTTGGATGTAGAGGAAGAAGAGGTGTCGTGCTCCTTCCCACATGAACGTCGAAACGAGGGCTCCGACCAAGGCCGGAATGGGCTTCACCGTCGTGTTGGGGAATGTCCGGAACACGGCGAAAAATGCGATGAGACCGCATGTGAACGGTAGGACGAATCCGTGGGTCGCGGCGATCCACGGGGTCCACGTGTCCGCTTTTCCGGAGATCGAAGAGAGAAGATCGCCCGCCTGCATCATGATGAACAGAATGAAGGGCGAAATGGTGAGGACGATCCAGAAAACGCCGAGTCGTTGGAGGAATCCGCGCTTCTTGTCGCTTCGCCAGATGTCGTTCAGGTAGCGTTCCGACAAGGTCGTGATCTGCAGGGCCGCGATAATCAGGCCGATCAGTGCGACGGCTCCGGGCCAGTCGGCGACGCCGCGGCGCAGAGCGGTCGGGCTGATGTAGTCTCTCGTGTAATCGGTCAACTGGGTCGCGAAGTCCGGGGCGAGGTGGGGAATGATGCGGCCTTTGATGAATGCGTCGAGGCGTTCTCCTCCGTCGAACACCGCCACCATCGAGAACACGAGGACCGCGAGCGGGATCAGCGAGATCATGGTCGTGAACGAAAGCGAGGCCGCTCGCGACACGATGTTGTTGCGCCACGCGGACCACGGCACCGCGAGGGCGATGCGGACTCCGTCCAACGCTTTCTCGCCGAACCCCGCGGGCTCCTCCGGTCGAAGACGAAGCCGGGTCGGAATGTGGCGCCTCCAAAACGACTCCTTGGAAGCGGGCTCGAATTTCGGTGGGTTCATGGATGTCATTGAACGGGGAGCACGGGTCCGTCGTGCCGGAAGACTTCTTCCATCGGGGCCCACCAGGATCCGGTGGGGCGGTCGGGAAGAGGATCCTGAAGGGGGGCCGTTTCGGCCCACCATCGTTGGGTGATCGGGTCGGCTGCGAGGGCGGACATGTCCGTGTCG
>JAFMJN010000305.1 GCA_017853435.1 Planctomycetota bacterium
GCTGCGCGAGGCGGCCCAAGTCGCGGGACGGGAACTTCGCTATTTCGAAGCCGAGGCGTGGCTGCGTCGCCTCACCGAGCTCGACCCCGCCTCCCCGGCCAACTGGTTCGATCTCGGCGTGGTGCGCTTCAACGCCGGGATGTTCGACCTCGCGATCGAGTGCTTCCGTCGCGTGGAGGCGCTTGAAGCCACGGACCCGGAAGTCGCGGCACGTCACGTTCATCGTTGGCTTCACGGACGTGCTGCCACCGCGCTCGAGCGTCATGCCGAGGCGATCGAACAGTATTCCGTGGCGCGGGATCGGCGACCACAGGATCGCGACATTCAGCGGGCGCTCGCGGGGGCCTGTTACGACGCCGGACGTTGGGCGGATGCGGTGGTCGTCTTCCGCGAACTCGCGCGCGTCGAGCCGCGCGCCGACCACTTCTACGGACTCGGCGTCTCGCTCGGCGAGTCCGGCGACATCGACGGCGGCATTCGTGCGCTGACCGAAGCGCAGCGTCTCGCTCCAAGGGAGCTGCGCACCCTCGTGAAACTCGGGATGTTCCTCCAGCGGAAGCAGGATCTCGCGGGCGCCGAGTCCATGCTGCTCATCGCGAACGAAGTGGCCCCAAAGAACTACGACGTGCTGCGCCAACTGTCGCAGATCGCGCGCCTCGACGGACGATCGGACGAGGCGGACGCCCGTCTGAAGGATGCCGAGGCGTTGAAAGCGTCCATCGACGCCATGACCGAGAAGCGCCGCGTCTACAAGCGCGGATTGGTCGCGACCCCGAACGACGTCGATGCCCAGTTCTCCCACGGCCTCGCTCTTCTCGAATACGGATCGGTGGACGACGCCGAACTGGTGTTCGCCCGCATCGTGTTCCGTGCCCCCGACCACCTCCTGGCGCGTCTGAACCTCGCGACGTGCCGTGCGCGCGTGAAGGACTACGTCGCCGCCTACCGCCACGCCGTCGCCGCGTGCGACGCGCATCCGGAGTCGGTCGACGCCCACGTCACCGCGGGGACGGTGGCATGGAGTTTGGGCGACCTCCGCCGGGCGCTCGACTTCTACGAGCGGGCGGGTGTGCTCGCGCCGAAGGATGAAAACGTCCAAAAGACCCTGAAGCGCTGTCGTGACGCTCTCGCGGCCTCCTCCCGTCCCCGCGGAAAAGGCTGAGTCCATCATGTCGGAACTCGTCGGTTCGTTCGGGATTCTCGAGGAAGACGGGAAAATCCTCCTCGCATCCGAGATGCGTCGTCTCGCCGCGGACGCGCCCCCGGTCCTCTGCCACGACCTGCCCGGGGGCGGCGTCGAGGAAGGGGAGGCGCTCGTCGAAACGTTGGTCCGCGAGTTCCGCGAAGAGACCGGACTCGAGGTGGAGGTCGAGGACCTCGCCTTCATGATCGAACGGTTCGGCTTTCGTTCGTCCGATCCGGGACGACGCAGCCGATTCTTCTTCTTCCGCGTCCGGCGCGTCGGCGGGACCTTGGCCCCGCGGGATCGGGAAATCCTGTCCGCCGGTTGGTTCCCGATCGACGAGGCCCGACGGTTGATGACCCAGTGGTACCACCGCGAATGGTGGACGTGGATCGAGGGTGGACGATCGGCGCGCTACTTCCTCACGATCCGCGACCCGGAGGCGCGCGACGCCCAACGCCGCGAACGTTCCGGCCCTTGACCCGCGTCTCGGGCGTCGGCACACTTGTTGCGGATGCGGATTCCCGCATCCGAGAGCCGCATCCGTATCGCGTTCGAAGGCCGGGCGGGCCGTCGAGCGGAGTGTGACGGAACGGCGTCACGCGTCGCGTCGAAAGGACGCCGGGAGGGAACTTATGAAGTCGAAAGTCATCGTCGGATTGTTCGCGGCTTCCGTCGCGGTCTCGGGTTGCAACTGGCAATCGCATCACACGACGGGCACTCTGATCGGCGCGGGTGCGGGCGCTGGGATCGGTGCATGGATCGGCTCCGGTTCGGCGAACGCCGTTTGGGGTGGCGCGATCGGGGCCGTCGGAGGTGCGTTGGTCGGTTACTTCGTCGCCGACGTCTTCACCGACTCCGAACCGCCGCGCGCCGGATACACGTCGACCTTCGCCGAGTCCGCCGACCGCGAGGCCCGCGATCGCGCGGAGATTCACTTCAACCTCGCGTGCAAGGCGATGGACGCATCGACGTCCGAAGCCCACTTGCGCGCCAGCATCGACGCGAAACCGACCGCTCCCGCATGGAACAACTTGGGACTCCTGCTTCTCGCGAAGGGTGATCGCGCCCGTGCGCAGGACGCGTTCGAAGCGGCGGTCCGTATCGAGCCGGGCTACGAGCCCGCCGTGCTGAATCTCGCCAAGATGAAGGGCTGATTTTCGGAGTCTTCCCATGATGCGCCCGAAGCCGATCGTTTCGTTGCTCGCCGTCGTTCTCCTTTGCGGTTGCACGTTCAACGAGCGCAATTCGCGCGGCACCGCGGGCGGTGCCGCCATCGGCGCGGGCGCGGGTGCCCTCATCGGTGCGGCTACCGGATCCTGGTGGCAAGGGGCGCTGTTCGGTGCGGGAGCGGGCGCTCTCATCGGCTACGCTGTGTCGAGCGAACCCGAGACGCCGCGTTCCTACACGTCGTCGGATCGGGCGCGCGAAGACGCGCGCCGTCGCGACGACGCGGAGCGTCAGTTCCGCCTCGGAATGGATGCGCGTGACGCGGCGACCGCGGAGTACCACCTGAAGCAGAGCGTCGCCATCTACCCGACGCCCCACGCGTGGAACAACTTGGGTTTGATGCAACTGCAGTCGGGGGACAAGGGTGCCGCCCGCACATCGTTCCGCAACGCCATCGAACTCGACCCGCGCTACGACCCC
>JAFMJN010000306.1 GCA_017853435.1 Planctomycetota bacterium
CGGGACGCGCGGACTTGCGATCACCGCGGATCTGCGCGACGGCGGCAACAACGGCGGTCATCTTTTCAAGCGACTGCCGTACGGCGAAGACGCCGTGTGGTGCCGCTTCTACGTGAAGTTCAAGAAGCCGCACGACTACGTCGGTCGTTTGGTTTCGCTGACGGGCGACGTGCCCGCGGAACCGGTGCCCTACCGCGGAGACGGCATTTGCCCCGACGGCAACGCCCGTTTCTTCACGTCGGTCGAACCGTTCGGTTTCGGCGGCGCGGTGCCGCAACCCGGTGCGTGGCGGATGCTTTCGTACTGGTGCGAGATGGAAATGGATCGCACCGACAACAAGTACTGGGGCAACGGCTGCAGCTCGACGAAGCCTCTCGCGGCGCGAGAAGATGCGTGGACGTGCGTCGAGATGATGGTTCGGATGAACACGACGCCGAATGCCCGCGACGGCGAACAGGCGTTTTGGATCGACGGCAAGCCCGTCGCCGCGTTCGAAGGCTTCCGTTGGCGGACGTCGCGAAGCCTCTCCGTAAACGGCGTGTGGCTCAACTACTTCATGAGCGCGGTGTCGGCGACGCGCCAAGGTTCGAAGACGCCCGCGGATACGTCGACGGTGGAGTTCGACGACATCGTGGTTGCGAAGAGCTACATCGGTCCGAAGATCGATCCGGCTCCGCGTGCGGCTCCCGAGGCTCCGTCTCGGGACGAAGCGACGCCCGAAAAAAAGTGAGCGGCGGCGCCGCTTTTTCCCAACTGCCGCAGCGGTGACACCTAGCGGCGAACGGGGACGTTGCGACTACGTTTCAAGATAAGGCGTATACACAAAAAGATTCGCCCTTCGTCGTCTTTGGGGGAACACTTCCGCACACGGTGGCCCCGGCCCGGACTCCGCGCATGGAGTCCGACCGCGCGCACCACCGATTCCCCAAAGGTGACCCGATGAAGTTCTTCGCCTCCGCTGCCTGCGCCGCTTTGGTTTCGTGCCTCGCCTTCGCTCAAGGCGCGGCGTGTGGTTCAACGCTCCTAATGTCGGAAGCCGGAAACGGCGGCCAAAACGGCGTGTCGTTCGACGTCTACAACAAGACGCCCGACCCCGTCGTGTTGTGCGGACTCGACGTCAGCCTCGATCCCGGTATTCACACCGTGCAGGTGTGGCAGGTGACGAACGGCACGTCGGCGATCGCCGCGGTCAACAACCCCGCTCACTGGACGCTCATCGCGTCGTCCACCGTGACGTCGCTCGGAACGTCGACGACGGGCGTCAGCACCGTCTTCACGCCGTTCCCGGCGATGAACGTGTTGCTGCAGCCGGGCGCGACGGCAGGTTTCATGGTGAGCACGGCTTCCGGACAAGCCATCAACTACACCACCGGCAACGCGACGACGTCGCCCGTCGGCGCGACGTTCGCGCAGGACGCGAACATCGAGCTACGTGTCGGTCACGGACGTGGATTCTCTTCGACCTTCAACGGCCCGTTCGGATCGATCTTCGGTTCCGCCAACGGCGGCCGTATCGCGAACGTGCGTGTCGGGTACTACACGACCGTTGGGATGCCTCGCTGGCAGGTGAACACCGCGGGTTCGACGCTGACCGGCAACGGTCAGTCGACGACGTCGCCGTATGGGACGAACTACGGACTCGCGAAGACCTGCGTCAACCAGACGATCACCGTCGGGATGAACTCCATCGGTCAGGGACTCCCGTGGGAATTGGCGTCGACGATGTCGCCGCCCGTTCCGCTCGGCCAGGGCGCGATGGCCTCCGCGGGCGGAGAGGTGCTGAACCTCAACGTTTTCGACCCGACCCTGAGCTTCATGCTCGGGCTCTCGTTCGCGATCCCGTTCAGTGCGAATACTTCGTACTTCTCGATCCCGGTGCCGTTCGGCATGACTTTCCAAATGGTCAACGCGAATCCCGCCGCGCCGGACGGTTTCTCCTTGTCCTCCGCGGTGCGTCTCGAAGTCGAAGCGTCCCCGTCGTTCGCCGTGTGGAACGGCGCCGCGATCGGTGACGACGACGTGAAGGTGCTCACCGCCAACGTGCCCACCGGTCCGGGTTCGTGCGCCACGCCGATGCCGGCCGTTCCGTTCTACGGTGCGGCGAAGACCCAGTTGTGGGTCGCGAGCAACGGCCGCGTCCTCTTCGACGGCGGCTCGGGATACATGCTGAGCAGCCCGCTCGAAGCGTTCGCCCAAACGTTCGCGCCGATGGTCGGCTTCTGGACGGATTTCGATGCAACGACCAACCCGGCCTCCCAGTTGAAGGTCGACTGGTCGGTGCCGAATCTCGTCAGCGTCTCGTACACGAACATGCCGTACGTCGGATTCCCGCTGCTCCGAGCTTCGGGGGCCATCACCTTCGATACGGTGACGGGCGCGATCACGATCACCGGCATGAACTCCTTCCCGATCTATCCGCTGACGGAACTCACGAGCAACTGGACCTTCCTCGGTATCTCCCGTGGAAATGGCATCGCCACCGATCCCTTCATGGCCAACTTCGTTCCGGGTGCGACCGGTACCGCGGCGTCTCCGACGGACATGCTCTACATGATCGGAACGTCCGGCACGTTCGCCCAGACCGTTCAATCGCTGACGTTCACCCCGTCGGCGAACGGCGGCTACAGCTACGCGGCGTTCTGACCTTCGGCTTCGTCGCATCGGCAATTCGGCCCACTTCGCGTACGCGCGGGGTGGGCCGAAGTCGTTTCCCGGGAGAAGGTTCCGTCGGGGATGAAAACCCATCATCGGAAAAACTTTTTCTTTGGACAACTTCAAAAGTACGGGCCATTCTTCTAGCGCAA
>JAFMJN010000307.1 GCA_017853435.1 Planctomycetota bacterium
GTCGTATCCGGTCACCTTCGCGGTCAACGCCGAGAGGAATCCGTTACCCAAAAATCGCACGAGCGGCATCGCATCGAACGTGCCGCGCACCATGAAACGGTTGCCCTTGGCGTAGTCGACTCCCGCACGGATCGTCGCCACCAGCGCGGGCAGATCGGCGGGGTCCATCTGGGCATCTCCGGCCATCACCACGCAGACCGCATCGTCGGACGCGGCTTCATCGACGAAGCGGCGGTAGCCGTCGCAGATCGCAGCACCGACTCCGCCGTTGACCGGGCGGCGTATCACGTCGACACGCGGATCCCCGACGCGCCGCGCGGCGTCCGCCGTCCCGTCGGGAGACGCGTCGTCGACCACGACGATGCGATCGACGTCCGACGGAACCTGCGCGATCGCACGACCGATCAGTCGTTCCTCGCGAAACGCGGGAATGACAACCCATGTCTCGGGACGAATGCGCTCATCCACGCGCGCGCTTCCTTCCGATGATGCGGGCGAACCGCGCACGGTCGTCGGCGTCGAGCGCGCCTGTCGACAAAAGCAAAAGCACGTAGACGACACCGGCGACGGCGAAGGCCGCGAGCGTCGCGAGTTTGGACACGAGGCTACCCGGAGCACCGACGTTGCCGAGCAACGCGGTTCCTCCCGTCCACGCGCCGTCCAAGCACACGTGGGTCACGGCGGCGGCCCCCGCTCCGCACACGAGCGTGCGCAGAAGTTGCATCACGTCGGTGCCTGCGCCCGCCGTACGACGGAGGAAGACTTCAAGAAAACACCAACCGACGGTCATGCCGACGGCCGAACCCACGGCGGCACCGACAGGCCCCATCCGCGGAATGAACCACCACGACGCCACACCCTGCACGAGGGCCATTACGGCGACGAGCAGGACGCTGCGTCCCGGCCTCCCGCTGGCCGTCACGATGGTCAAAAGGACGAAGAACACCGAAAACGCGAGATAACCCGCGACGAGCCACCGAAGCGGCGCGGCGGCGGGGGCCGCGTACTCCGGACCGTACAGCAATCCCACGGCGCGTGACGGCGCACCGATGAAGCCTCCGACGACCGGGGCCGCGATCAACAACGCGTACTTCGACGTCCCGCGAATGGTCGCCTTCAGCGCCTCGGAGTCCTTCAGGCCGGAGACGAGCGGGAAAAGAATGAACGTGATCGCGAAGACCGCCTGATACGGAATCGTCGCGAACAGTTGCGCCGCGCGGTATTCGCCCGACAGCCGTGCCATCGCGTCGGCGTCGAGCGTCCCGAGGACGTTGAGCAACTGAAGATCCGCCTGCGTCACCCATGTGACGAGCCCGGAGAGAATCATGGTCATCGACTGGAAGGCGAACAGCGTCCCGACGCGCACGGGCGCCGTGGCGGCGGGCGCGCGCGGCGAAATCAAAAGCGCCAACGCGAGCACCAACCAACCCGCGGTCGCGAATCCGCCGACCGCCGCCTCGGCGTAGCCGACGCTCGCAGCCGACGGGACGGACGCGCCGTGGGCCAGCGCGTCCGCGTGCAAGCGCGCGAGCGTCGGGCCGAGCAACATCGCCGCCCCCGGGATCACGATCACTTTCAGCGTGGAAAACGTCACATCCACGACGGCTTGTCGCGTAAACAAGGAACGCCCGGTCAACGATCCCATCGCGACGGCGTAGAACGCGTAACCGAGCAGAATGAACGCGCCGTAGCGCAACGGCCCGGTCAAATCGGGGTTGTCGTAGATCGAACGAGCGAGGGTCGGTGCGGCGAGCCACCACAACCCGAAAAGCGAACCACCGAGAAGCGCCTGAAGTTTGTACGCGGACGCCTTCACTCCGGCCGCGTTCGACGGATCACGCCCCGTGAACGTCGCGACGGCCTGGGTCGTGCCTTGGTAGACGAACGCGTTCAGAATGGCCGCGAACCCGGTCGCGGTCGAATACAAGCCGTAGAGCCGCTTGCCTTCGTCCGCGTTCGTCGCGTCGCGAAGCACGAACTGCAGTGCCCACTGAACCACGAACCCCGACACGAGGAACCAGAACTTCGCTCCGGTGAGGAGAAGCGCGCTTCGCCCGGTCTTCGCGGCGGCATCGGGCGATGCGGCGGCGGACGGCGGGGACGCGGCGTCGGCGCGGGGCGATGAGTCGTGGTTGGCCGTCACGGAATACGGGCGCCGGGAAGCGGCGACGCGGACGCACCGCAACCCGCGGCATCGTTCCCGACCGTCGACTCCCCGTCGATTTTCTTCATCTTACCCCGATTCGGCGGCCCACTTCATCCCGTCATTCGACGCAAGTTCCCACGGAATCACGACTTCCTTTCCCTCTTTTCCCTTCGCGCAGTATCTTCGAGAGTCGCGTCGAGACGCGGCAAATCCTCGATGCCGACGGCTCCCCGACTCCCATGGCTCGCCGCCCTCTGTCTTTTCGCATCGGCGGCCAAGGCGCAGGTCACGCTTCAGACCGTGTCCCCGACCCGTTTCATCGCGGGTTCGCCGACCACGATGGTGACCATGTCGGGCAGCGGCCTCCTCACCTCGAGTTTCTCGGCCACCAACCGCGTCGAGTGGATCGGGGTCGGCGGGGTCGTCACCGTGCTCGGCAGCACGCTCTACCTCTACACGGTGTCTCCGACGCTTCAGTGGGTGTCGATGCAAGTCCCGGCCAATCTGCTCACGACGCCCGGGGTCTACGGCATCCGTTGGGTCGCGACCTTTCCGACGACGGTCACCTCTCCCATCGTCCCCGTGACGGTCACCGCGTCGACGTCGATTCCACCGGAGGTCGGTGGAATGGCGCCCGCACAGCTCGGCAT
>JAFMJN010000308.1 GCA_017853435.1 Planctomycetota bacterium
CCGTCGGAGCGCACACGCCGCTCCAACCGCCCCGCACGCTTGTCCGCCTGTCCCCGCGCGACGCGCTCGAGCACGGACTTGGCGCCGTCCGGAGCGTCTCCGGTGGCGATCTCGATCGTCGCGTCGGTCGTTCCCTGAATTTCCGTCCCCTTCTCTCCGGAGCCGCCTTCCTTGGGAACGGGTCGAGGGCGCTTCGGAGCGTTCCGACGCGCCTCTTCGGCCTCGCGTCGCTTGGCGGTGAGCATGTCGATGCGTCGTACGGCCCGTTCGAGATTGCGTCGTGCGGCCTCCATGTCGGGTCGCGCGCGACGCGCGGCGTCGAACGCCTCACGCGCGGCCTGTGCCTGACGAATCGCCGCGTCGAAGAGTGCGGGTGCCGCGTTCGGCATCTCAGCGGCGGCTTCCGAGACGACGCTGCGTGCGAAGGCCGCCGCACCGACGATCATATCGCGGTCGAATCGGTAACCCGGATCGAGCAACAGCGCTCGCTCCGCGGCGACCTCCGCCTCCGTCCACCGACGCGCCGCCGCCGACTCCCGCGCGGAGCGATCGAAGTCGTCCGCGGATCGTCGTGCGTCGCAGCCGAGCACGACCACCGAGACGATGAGGACGAGCATCCGCATCACGGCTTGCGGCTCCGAAAGGCGAACGCCTCGATCATGAACAAGGCGAGGGCACAACCGACGAACCACGGATGAAGCGGGGTACGACTCCCGCCGCGGCGCTTCTCGAACGCCGCGAGCGTATCGGCGACGATCACCTCTCGATGATGACGGACGAGAGTGTCCGTCGCGCGCTCGGCGAGGATCCTGCCGCCCGTGGCGGCGACACCCGCAGCGAACACATCGGGTCGGGCACGGGAGACGACGTCGGCCCCCGTTGCGTCCGTCACGAACGCGCGGCCGCCCGGAAGCGGAATCTTGGCTCCGTCCGCGGTGCCGACGGGGAACACGTCCACACGGACGCGGGCGTCCGCCGCGCGACGGCACGCTTCGCTCCAACGCACCGTCGCCTCTTCGGCGTCGGTCACGACGATGACCGCCGCTCCGTCGCCCTCGCGGGATGCGAGCAACGACAACGCCGCATCGAGGGCGGTTCCCGGATCGCTGCCTCCGCGTTCGACGGAACTCGGATCGAGTTCGTCGAGCATCCCTCGAATCGCCGCCATGTCGCCGGACAACGGCGCGACCACGCGCGCCTCCCCCGCGAATGCGACGAGACCGACGCGGTCACCCCGTGCGACGTCGAGCAAGGCGGACACGGCGGACTTCGCCGCACCGAGCCGATCGGGAAGCACGTCGGCCGCCCACATCGAACGCGAGACGTCGAAAGCCACCACGATGTCGGCCCCGCGCGGCGCCGCGGAAAGGCCCTCATCCGGGCCGAGCGGTTCCAGCACGGCCGTCGCGGCGACGACGAGAGCGGCCCCGGCGAGCCACGGACGTGCGGCTTCGGCGCGCCCGGCGTTGCGAAGGAGATCCTCCGCCCGGGGTCCGATCGCGGCTTCCCATCGCGCGCGTCGCGCACGCCGGAGACGGATCCACGCGACGAGGGCCACCGCGACGCCGAGGAAGATCGGCCAACGTTCCGGGTGGAGAAACGGCGCGGACGTCACGGAACCACCCCCTTCGACGTCGACGAAACGATGCGGCCGACGCACCAAAGGAGCAACCCGGGCAACAAGAAGGCGAGGAACCACTCGCGGAGCACCACGCGCGGCGTTCCCGCGCGCGTCGGCTCCAAGGCGTCGAGACGGGCGTAGACCTCGTCGAGAGCGGCCGCATCCGAAGCCCGGAAGAACAGTCCTCCGGTGAGTTCGGCGATGCGTTGAAGTTCCGTGGTGTCGAGCGGGCGTGACGAACCGTCGGCGGCCCGCGAACCGCCGCCGACAGCGACGGTGTGGACGCGAATCCCCAACGCGGCCGCCGCGACGCCCGCCTGGTACGGCGTGACCGCGTCCTTCGCGAGCGTCGTCGCGACGTTCTCCTCGCCGTCGGACAAAAGGACGACCACGCGTGCGCCGTCTCCGCGACGCCGCAACACGTCGCAGGCGAACGCGGTCGCGAAGCCGATGCCGGTCGCGTCCTCGGGCCCGTCGGCACGGACAGTCGCCGTCGATTGCAGCATGCGACCCAACGCGCCGTGGTCCCGCGTCGGCGGACATGCGAGGTCCGGATGCCGCGCGAACGTCACGAGTGCGACGCGGTCGTTTCCCCGCGATGCGATGAATCGTGCGGCCGCGTCCTTCGCGACGTCGAGACGCGTCTTTCCTTCGGAGAGGTCTTTGGCCAACATCGACGAAGAGACGTCGGTCACGAGCGCGATCTCGATGCCGCGGGCGGGATCTTCGACGATTTCGCGACCGACGGGACGCGCGACCGCGCAGGCGAGACCGATCAGGCCGAGGACTTCGAGGAGCGACGGATCGAAACTTCTCCGGGGAGACGTGGCTTCGACCGTCGTCGCCGAAACGCGGATCGCGGGCGCCGGACGCCGACGCGCCGCGAGATGCAGGAACACCACGGCACAACCCGCGAGAAGACACCACGGATGAAGGAAGGCGAATCCCGAGGTCATCGCGATCCGCTCCCCACCCACGCGATCAACGCGTCCGCGAGCGAAAGGGCCGCCGCCTTCTCGGATTCGGGAGATCCGCCACCCGCGTAGTCCGCGTGCTCGCGCAGACGACCGAATTCGACCAGCGCGGCCACGACCGTCCGCGGCGCCCGTGCACCGATCCGCGTCTCCCACTCCGAGGCGGGAACGCTGTCGAGGGCGACGCCCCCGCGCGACA
>JAFMJN010000309.1 GCA_017853435.1 Planctomycetota bacterium
TGCTCCTCGCCGCCATCGCGTGCGCTCAGGAGTCGCGCCCTTCCAAAGAGTCCACCATGACCGACGTCGTCACCACCGCTTCCGGCCTTCAGTACGTCGTTCTCCGCAAAGGCGGCGACGGCACCGCTCCCCAAATGGGCGACGCGGTCACCGTGCATTACCGCGGGACGCTCGCCGACGGCACCGAGTTCGATTCGTCCTACAAGCGGAACGAACCGACCACCTTCAAGATCGGCCAAGTGATCGAAGGATGGAACGAGGGCTTGGGCTACATGACCCCGGGTGCGAAGTACAAGTTCATCATCCCGCCGAAGCTCGCCTACGGCGAACGCGCCACCGGGCCGATCCCGGCGAACGCGACGTTGACCTTCGAAGTCGAACTCATTTCCGTGGCCGCCGGTCCGCGCTTCACCAAGGCGGATCCCGCGAAGCAGCAGAAGACCGAATCCGGAATCGTGTGGCAAGTGTTGAAGGACTCCGAAGGCGCGGCGATCAAGGACACCGACGTCGTCGTCATCCGCTACGCCTTCTGGAACACGTCCGGCAAGTTGCTCCAATCGTCGGAGGCGGGTCAGGAGTTGAAGGGCCCGGTCAAGGACATGCCGCTGCCCTTCCTCAAGCAGGCGCCCCTTTCGATGAAGGTGGGCCAAACGGTTCGCTTCGAAGCCCCCGCTTCGATGGTGTTCGGCGCGGCGGACAAAGGACCGGACCTCCCGGCGAACTCCGTCACGGTGTGGGAACTCGAAGTCGTTCGCGTGATCGTTCCGCTCCCCGTTCCGGCGTTCCCCGGCGCGGAGACGGCCGCGATGACGAAGACGGCGTCCGGTCTCGCGTACCGGATGACGACTCCCGGCGACACGACGAAGCCGAAGCCCGTCATGGGCACGAAAGTCATGGTGCACTACGCGGGTTGGTTGACCGACGGCACGCTCTTCGACACGTCGTTCGCGCGTGGCGAGCCGACGTCGTTCATGCTCGGCCAAGTGATCCAAGGTTGGAACGAAGTGCTCCAACTGATGCACCCCGGCGCCGTCGTCGACGTCGTGATTCCCGCGAACCTCGCCTACGGTCAACGCGGCGCGGGCGGGAAGATCGGTCCGAACGCGACTCTCGTGTTCCGCATCGAACTCGTCGCCGTCGACTGCTGATCGCTTCGAGAAAGACGAACGCGCCGCTCCGTGCAAACGGGGCGGCGCGTCGTCGTTCGGAGGTCGGTTCAGCGAATCTTGATGCTGAAGGGAATCATCGGGAGTCCCTTCGCGTCGGTGAGGTTCGCGTCTTCCGGATTGTCCTGCCACGCGTAGCGGATCTCGACGGCGTCCTTCAGGGCATCACCCTTCAGGAGGATTTCGTTGCCGGAGATTTCCGCCGACACGCGGGAGAAGGTCCCCGCGCCCGCGGCGAAGCCCGTCGCGACACCTTCCGTCGATTGCGGGCGACGGACGGCCTTCAGAGGACCGTCGCTTTCGATCTTGAGTGCGACGACGTCGCCGCGACGTTCCGCGAGGAGAGGACGCGGCCCGAGCCATGCGACCGGTTTCTCGTCGCTCTTCGTGTAGACGGAAGCCAATGCCCACGCCGCGAGGCGCTTGCCGACGGTCTGCTTGTCCTTCGGATGGATGTCGTCCGCCGCGCCGACGTCGTAGGTCTGAATGATGCCCGCGTTCTTCATCGAAGCCGCGGCGTTGAATTGCGATTGGCGCAGGAGAGGCCAGATGCCGTCGCACGCCTTGTCGGCGTTGAACGGGCGGAAGCCCGCGAGGCTCACGACGCCGAAGGCGAAGTCGCCGCAGCCCCACGCGTCACGCCACGACTTCACCATCGTCGGAAGAAGGGACGCGTAGTCGGCGGCGTCCTTTTCGTTTCCGGCGTTGGATTCGCCTTGGTACCAAACGGCGCCGCGGATCGGCCAACCGGCGATCGGCATGATCATGCCGTTGAACATCGCGCCCGGATCATGCGGACGCGTGCCCGGACCCAAGTCCTTCACGGGCGGTTTCGGCGGAGCGTCGGTGAAGACGTGCCCCTTCTTCCAACGCCACTTGCCCGCGAGAGGCACCGAAAGTTTGCCTTCGGGGCCGCCACGAATCTTCCAAGCGGCGGGATTCTTGCCGCCGCCCGCACCCGCGGCGTCGACGATTTGGATCGCGATCGTCATCTTGCCGGTGCGCGTCATTTCGGAGGGCAGGAGGTAGTTGCGATTGACTCCCGCGCCCGACACGGTTTGGCCGATGGGTCGACCGTTCACGTAGGTCCGATCGCAATCGTCGATCGGGCCGAAGTCGAAGAACATGTCGAGTCCCTGCATCTCCTTCGGGATGTCGACCGTGCGACGGACCCAAACGACGCCGTCGAAGTCGGCGAGCGCGGGATCGAGTTCCTTGTAGTCGCAGGGGAACTCCGCTTCCGGCCACGCGGAGACGTCGGTCTCGGGGAAGTGCACCCAAGCCGCCATGCCTTCGTCGTTCTTGCAGGCGCGGATCCACCAATTCTCGGCCTGGGCCGTGAAATCCCACATGGCCTTCTGGTAACGCTTCTGCGGACCACCGGGGCCGAGCTTGCGCACCTCGGCCATTTCCTTGTCGAAGGCGGCCATGCGTTCCGCGTAGACGGGGTTGGCGGCGAGCGCCGTCGGATCCGTCCACGGCTCGGCGCGCGTGCCGCCCCAGTTCACGTCGAGGATGCCGACGGGCACCTTGAGCGCCGCTCGCACTTCACGAGCGAACGAAGCGCCTACGGCGGTGAAGGCCGCAGTGTTCTGTTCCGTCGCCATTTTCCACTC
>JAFMJN010000310.1 GCA_017853435.1 Planctomycetota bacterium
TCGAACGCGCGACGAACGCCCCCTGCGTTCCCGTGTTTTGGAATCAATCCGAGGATCACGACCTCGTCGAAATCAATCGCATCGAGATTCCGAAGAAGGACGGTGTTCATCGGGACACCGCGCCATTCGGGTCTCCGGGCAGGTGTCTCGACCACATCGTCGTGGACGACGCCGTCGTCGCATGGGCCGACGACGCACTGCGTTCCCACTGGCCGGGCGTCGACTTCCCGACGTGGATCAAACCGGTCCGTGGAGAGCGCCTTCCGGATTGGACATCACGCATTCTCATCCATGCGATGGGTGACACCCCCTTTCTGATCGCGGAGCCAGGGTGGTTCCGGTCGGCGGCCGCGCCGCTGTACACGACGGCGATTCGTTCGGTGGAGAAACTCCACGCGGCCTTCGAATCCGACACCCGGAAGGTCGTCGCGGCGGGATACGAACCACAGATCGACGCGTCCGAACCGAGCGGCTTGTTCCTCGTGGACGAGGACGGAACGCGCGTGCGGCTGCATTGGAACGGGGGATGGAAGGATGCGCGTGGGGTGTCGTGGACCGAAGCGCAGCTCGTCGCGCTCGCGGAAACGACCCCGAGAGCGATTTCGACGTCCGTGCAGATCCGCCCCTTGGTCCAAAGTTGGCTGTTGCCCGTCGTCGCCCAAATCGGTGGACCCGCCGAAGTCGCGTACTTCGCCCAGTTCGGCGCGCTCTATCGCGAGGTGGGGTTGCGTTGTCCGACGATCGTTCAAAGACCGACGTCGGTGTTCCTCGGCCCGAAAGAGATCGCGATGGCGACCGGAATCGGAATCTCGACGGCCGACGTCCTCGACCCGCCTGAACGTTGGCCGAAGACGGAACGCGCCTCGGCGATTCCGGCCGTCGCCGCCGACCACCTGCAGGCCGCGATGCACGAACTTCGTGCGATGGAACTTCCCGAACCGTTGAAGCGAGCCGTCGAAGGTTTCGCGAAAACGGTCGAACACGCGGCGGAAAAACTCGACGGTACGTTGCGTCGCGAAGCGGAGCGGGCCGAGGGCGTCGAAGGTGACAGGCGTACCCGCCTCGCCGAATGGGTGCGTCCGAAGGGACGCCCTCAAGACCGCATGACGACGTTGCCCGACGTGCTCGCGCGGATGTCGATCGAGGACTTCCGTTCGTGGATGCGCACCCTCGACCCCTACGAATCCCGTACGATGATCGTCACGACGGAGACATCGACGTGACCCGACTGGACATCCTCGCGTTCGGCGCCCATCCCGACGACATCGAACTCGCCGTCGGTGGGACGTTGGCTTTGATGAAGGCCCGTGGATACGCGGTCGGCGCCTGCGACGCGACGCGAGGCGAGCTCGGCACGCGCGGTACTGCCGAGAAACGTGCGGTCGAGTGCGCCGAGGCGTCGAAGATTCTCGGACTCGACGTTCGCGTGAATCTCGGACTTCCCGACGGCTCCGTCTTCGACGGTCCCGAATCCCGTGCGGCCGCGATCGACGTCATTCGAAAGTATCGACCGACGGTGGTGCTCGCTCCGCGTGCCGATGACCTGCACCCGGACCATGCGCGCCTCTCCACCATCGTGACGGAAGCCGCGTTCCTCGCGGGCGTTTCCAAACACACCCCCGGCTTGCCGCCGCATCGTCCGCGCGCCGTCTGGGAGTACGCCTCCCACACGACGTTCGACCCGACCTTCGTCGTCGACGTGGCATCGGTCTTCGAAACGAAGCGTGCCGCCGCGCTTGCCTACAAAAGTCAATTCCACGATCCGTCGTCGACGGAGCCCGCCACCTACATCTCGCGGCCGGAATTCTGGGCGTGGTGGGAAGGGCGAGCGCGCCATTACGGGAACATGATCGGAGCGGCCTACGGAGAGGCGTTCTTCGTGAAGGGTCCGATGCGACTCGACGATCCCGTCGCGGTGTTCAAGGACTCCGGTTATTACCCGAAGTAGACGATGACGAAATCACTCCGCATCGGTATCGCGTGCTATCCGACGTTCGGCGGTTCGGGGACCGTCGCCGTCGAACTGGCATCCGCACTCGCGGCCCGCGGCCACGAAGTGCACGTGGTGTCGTACGCCCCGCCCGTGCGCCTCCTGCCGCAGCGCGGCTTGTCGTACCACGAAGTCGACGTCTCCGCGTACCCGCTGTTCAAGTATCCCCCTTACGAAATGGCGTTGGCGAGCAAACTCGCCGATCTCGCGCGTCGCCATCGCTTCGACATCCTGCACGCACACTATGCCGTGCCGCACAGTCTCTCCGCCGTCCTCGCGCGCGAGATCGTCGGTCGCGACCACGTGCGCGTCGTCACGACGCTTCACGGCACCGACGTCACGCTCGTTGGAAGCGATCCGGCCTACCGACCGATCGTGGAATATGCACTCGCTCGCGCCGACGGCATCACGGCGGTCTCGCGCTTTCTGTGCGACGAAACGCGTCGGGTGATCCACGACGACCCGCGCATCACGACCATCCCCAATTTCGTCGACACGTCCGTATTCAATCCGGATGCCCGCGGCTCGATGCGCTCGTGCCTCGCCTACGGCGACGAAGCCATTCTCGTCCACGTCTCCAACTTCCGTCCCGTCAAGCGTGTCGAGGACGTCGTGAAGATCTACGCCGGAGTTCGGGCGAAGAAGCACGCGCGGCTCGTCATGGTCGGCGACGGACCTGATCGCGCGGCGGCGTTGCGAACCGCGGAAGAACTCGGTGTCGCCGACGGCGTGCTCTTTCTCGGTGCGGTGACGGACGTCGCGGCCGTGATCGCGGCGGGTGATGC
>JAFMJN010000311.1 GCA_017853435.1 Planctomycetota bacterium
GACCTCT
Source organism: Planctomycetota bacterium (assembly GCA_017853435.1). GTDB lineage: Bacteria > Planctomycetota > CAIWVZ01 > CAIWVZ01. The sequence goes on from JAFMJN010000311.1 coordinate 8, forward strand.
GCGGCCGGGTGGACGCCTTCGGTCTCGAATCCATCCACGTCCGTCGCTGCCTGACGGATTTGGTGAAAGCCGGACTCGTCACGACCTCACCCGATGGTCGTGCGTTCGGCGCGAGCCATCCGCTGCGCTGACCTCAGGGAGATTTGGGTGTCGACGGCGTCGCATTCGGCGCCGTACCCAACGTCTTGCGAAGGATCGCGACGTGCTCGGGGATGAAGAACCCGAGTTCGTGGGCGAGGCCCGCCCCTTCCTTGACGTTCATCAGGCTCGCGGGGTCCTTTTCGTCGTGGCCGAGACCCCCGCAGTGACCGATTTCATGCGCGGCGGTCAGGGCCATCGATCCGCCGAACCCGACGATGAGTTGTCGGATGACGTTGCGCCGTGTGCCCGCCACGTACTTGTCGCCCTTCGCGAGCGGTAGACAAAGATCGCGGAGATCGTCGAAACCGAGAAGGCCGTCGACGGCGCGTTCCTTGAAGATCGTGCGCCAGATGAACGTCGAATAGACGTAGCAATACGAACCGAACGCACGACCGCCCGCTTCGGGGTCGTCGCCCGTGACGTGGCACTTCCAAACCATCTTCGCCTTCACCTTCGGATCCTTGCGGTGAACAAGCGAAACGTGGAGCGACTCGCCGGGCTTCGCGGTGCCGTCTTCGTTGCGGAGGAACTTCGTCGAAGCGACGGAGAGAATCTGTCCCATGATCTTCTCGCGAACGATGTGATCGACGACGGGCAGACGTCCGCGCGTCGAGAGACACAACTCCGCGAGCTCGTTGTCGATCGTGCGCTGCTTGCCGTCGGTCCAATCGAAGTCGACGACGACCGACCCGGGAACGGTCGGGAAAAGACGCGAGTTCCAATCGAGGAACAACGGCCATCCCGGCGGCGCGGGAAGCCGCGACGGACGCGGATCGACGAGTTTCGGGTCCACGGGAGGAAACGGTTTCGGACGATCGCCGTCCATGATCCAAGGCACGTAACGAAGGCGACCACCGAGGGCGCGCTCTTCGGCACCTCCGTCGGCGAAGGTTCCGCGCAGCCCAGGAGCCGTGCCGCTCGCGAGCGCTTTCTTCGCCTCCGCGGCTTGTCCGCCCGCGGCGGACAACGCCTTCGATGCGGCACGAGCCGCGTCGTAAGCTTCGAGTTCGAGCACCGATCCTTCCCGCTGCGCAAACAGCGCCGCCCGCTCGGGCAACGCCTTGTGATGTTCCAAGTCGGGTACGTCGCGCAGGACCACGACGGTTCCCTCCGGAAGCGGTTGCGACCCTCCGTCCTTCGCGTCGGCGCTTTCGAAGCCGAGCGCGTGCGACGTCGCGACGACGACGAGCGGCGGCGATTGGAGGCGTGCGGCCATCGCGACGGTACGGACTTCGGCGGGAGTCGCCGCGACGTAGACCGCCGTGGCGCCCTGCGCCGCCGCCTTCGCGAGGGCCGTGGCCGTCGCCTTGAAATCCGACGACGGCGCGAGCGTCGCGACGATGCGCTTTTGCGGATAACCGGCCCACGCCTTGTCGAACGCTTTCGCGATCCCGGAGTAAGGCTCGCGCGTCGACGCGATCACGGCGACGTCGTGGTGAACGAACGGGCGCGCCATCCAGTAGGCGGCGCACGACGCTTCTTCGGCGGGGTCGCGGTACGCCGACAAGGCCGACGACTTGCCGAAGGGTCCGGTCCGCGCGAGATCGAAGGCGGCGATTCCGCGGTCTTCGGCCTGTTTCACGACGGCCGGGAATTCCGCCGCCGTCACGTAGAGCAGTACCGCTCCCGCATCGGGCGCGGCCTTCGCTTTCGCATCGAGCCACTGCTTCGGCGTCAGCACGGACGCTTCGGTCGTCACCAACGCGGCCTCGAGCCCGCGCTTCACCGCCTCCCGCGCCGCGGGAGCCGCCGACTCGGAGACGACGGCCGTCACGGTCCCCTGCGCCCACAGAAGGAGCGCCGACATCCACATCACCCACATGCCGCGAATCATGGCGTGAGGTTACCCGGGCGGCCGTCCGCGCGCAGCGTGGCCCCACGACGTAGGATCCGCGTCCTCCCATGACGTCGACCCGCACGCGACATCCGCTTCCGGAACCCGGCTGGCCGACCCGCGCCGAAGCCGAGGCGAGCCGATTGTTCTCGCCCATCACGCTCGCATCGGGGTGCACGGCGGAGAACCGCGGATGGATTCCCGCGATGGTCCCGTGGCGAGCCACGGAAGACGGGAGCGTGACGGACGCGGTGCTTCGCTGGTACCGCCGATTCGCGGAGGGCGGCCCCGGAGTGCTCGTCGTCGAAGCGACGGGAATCCGCGACGTGAAGAGCGGTCCTCTCCTGCGCATCGGGCACGACCGCTTCATTCCCGGGCTGCGCCGATTGGTGGACACTGTACGGACCGCGAGCGGCGGCCGCACCCGTCTTCTCATTCAAATCCTCGATTTTCTGTCCATCCGTCGTCGCCCGGAGCCCGAAGCCTACTTCCGACGCTTCCTCGCCGTTCGGGATCGCCATCGAACCGCCCTCGCCGATCACTTCGTCGACGACGGTTGGCGCACCGCCTCCGACGACGACGTACGCACCGCGTTGGCGTCCATGCCGATCGAAACGGCGGCGACGCTTCTTTCCGAACGGGAACGGGACGACCTCCTGCGCGGCGCGCGCGAACGCGTCACCGACACGCACCTTCCCCACATCGCCGAACTCCCGAAGGTGCTTCCCGGACTCTTCGCCGATGCGGCGGCGCGCGCGCGCGAAGCCGGATTCGACGGCGTCGAACTGCACT
>JAFMJN010000312.1 GCA_017853435.1 Planctomycetota bacterium
TCCGAAGATGGACGTGCCCGGCGCCCATCAAAAACAGAACGCCGAAGTGTTGGCGACGACGGGCGGCGCCGAAATCCTCGACGAACAACCGAGCCGGGAGAACGGTCGAAGGATCTCCCGCGTCTACCCGGAAACGTTGCGCAAGAAGATCGAAGAACTCATCCGGGATGAAGACGCCCTGCGCCGGATGGAGCGCGCCGCCCTTCGAACCGTGATCCCGAACGCGCTCGACGCCAACCTCGACGAACTCGAACTGTTGGCGGAGAACAAACCGCTCCTACGCCTCGAAGAGGTTCAGCGCGAAACCGGATTCCTCCTCGTCGGCGGTATCTCGCACGAAGTCGTCTTCCGCACGGTCAAGGTCGCCGACGCGTGGTCCGCCGACATCCGCATCCAGGGTCTTGGCGACGTCGTCTTCGAGATCGCGCAGGACAAGCGGGACGAGAAGACGCGCTTCACGATCCTTCCCCGGAAGGGCGTCGTCGAAGTGGACGGCGAGCCGCTGGTCAAAGGCACGGAACTGCGCCCGGAACAGGCGATCCGCGCCAACGGCCTACGCATCGTCTTCATGACGGAATCCCGTACTTTCCGCGTGGAAAACGCGAAAACGGGCATCGCGAAGAAGGCCGCTTGGACGGCGGTCGGAACGGCGCTGTCGCGCGCTGCGGGATTCATCCGCGAAGCGGCGACGGCCGCCACGCTCGGTCTTTCGCCGATCACCGACGTCCTCACGGTCGGCCTCCGAGTTTCGAACTTCCTCCGCAGCGTCTTCGCCGAGACGGCCGTCGAGACGGCTTTCCAACCCACGTTCATCCAACTTCTTCGCAGCGGCCGCCGCGAAGAAGCGTGGAAGCTCTTGGGTTCCACGCTGCGGCTCATCCTGATCCTCACGACGCTGACGACCGTCGCGGCCGTCGTCACGGCGCCGATGTGGATGCCGAAGATCGCGCCGGGTTTCGTCGGTCGCGACGGGCTGATGGAGCAAGCGATTACGCTGACGCGGATACTGTTCCCGTTCCTCATCTTCATCAGCGTGGCGGCGCTTCTCTCGTCGGTCCTCCGCACCTTCAACCGCTTCGGCGTCGCGGCGAACGCGTCGATCCTCTACACCGTCGGCGTGTGCATCGGCCTCGCCTTCTACGACCGCTTCGGCTACGTGGCCCTCGGTGCGGGTGTCCTTCTCGGCGGCGCCCTGCAGATGCTCTTCCAGTTGCCGTGGCTGTTCGGACGCGAGATCCGTGACGGGTGGGGCCTCCGATTCTCGAAATCCGACGTCAACATGCCCGCGGTACGGCGCGTCGGCCGATCCACACCGAACATCCTTCTCGACACCGTGATTTCGCGGATCGGTGACGTCATCGACACGATCCTCGCCACGCCGCTCGCAACCGGAACCGTATCGGCGCTGTACTTCGGGCGGATCCTGTTCCAGTTGCCCTTTGCCATCGTGGCGACGTCCGCAAGCACCGTTCTCCTGAAGGAGTTCAGCGAAGGAATCGCGACGAAGGGCCGCGAGTGGGAACGCAAGACGATCACGTCCGCGCTCAACTGGATGGTCGTGCTGCTCATCCCGCTGTCGATCGGCCTCATCATCCTCGGCGGGCCCATCGTCGAATGGCTCTTCGCGTGGAAGCGATTCACGCCCGAAGACGTCTCCCGCGTGTCGTCGGCCCTCACCGCGTATTCGGCGGGGCTTCTCGGATGGGGCATCGTCAACATCACGGGGCGCATTTTCGCGGCATACGGCCGGCTCGCCATTCCCACCGCCGTGAACGCCGCGTGCCTCCTCGTCAACGTCGCGTTGGCCATCGCGATGGTGAACTCCTCGATCGGCTTCACCGGTATCGCATGGGCGTCCACCATCAGTTTCAGCCTCGGCGCCGTCGCACGTACGTGGTGGCTCGACCGTCATCTCGCGAAGGAAGGCACGCGGATCGACTGGCGGAGCATCGGGTCCCATTTCTTCAAGACCACGTTCGCGACCATCATGGCCGCGATCGCGATGTCCATCAGCCTGAAACTCGTCGCCAACTTCAACACGCTTCCCGAGTTCTTCAATCGCGGAATCCGAGTGGTGGTTCCCGGGTTCTTCGGGCTTCTGGCCTTCGCGGGCGCCGGGTTCGCCATCGAAATCCCGCTCGTGATGGACATCGTGGCGCGGATCTTCCCAAAGAAACCTCAGGGTCCGACCCACGACACGAAGGTCGATCCGGTTTGGCTGGCGCCGAAGCCGCTGCTTGCATGGGTCGAGGCGAACCGCAACAGCAGCATTCTCCGAACGCGCCGATTCGATGCGACGGTGAAGGACTTCCTCTCGGAGTCGAACTGGGAGCACCGCAACATCGGCGTGAAGTTGGTCGGCCTGCTGAAACTTGGTGCATTCAAGCAGGACCTCCTGCGCATCGCCGCCGAGCGTCGTCCCGCAAGCCGACTCCATCGCTTCCTCGGCGGGGACTTCATCGAACCCGGCTTCATTCGCCGCAACGCCCTCGTCTCGCTGCAGCAGCTCGGCACGATCGACACGGCGTTCGAAACGACGCTGCTCGGCGCTCTGCTCGACCCGTACTACGAAGTGCGGTCGACGGCGGCGAAGCTATTCGCGGAACTCGGACCGCGCCTCTCCGAAAAGACGCGTGAAGCGGCGGTGCCCATTCTCCGCGACCTCGCCGTCGGTCCGTGCCACGAAACCGCCTGCGAATCGATCCGCGCCTTGGGCAGCGTCGA
>JAFMJN010000313.1 GCA_017853435.1 Planctomycetota bacterium
AGGCGGCACCGCCCAACGTCACGGTCTTTCCGGGGGCCAAGTCCTTCACGTCGATCGCGAGCATCGGCGGCGGGTTGAACCAACCGCCGCCGAGTCGCGGTTCGCGTTGCGCTTTCCCCTGCGCGAAATACAGCACGATCCTTCCGGTAAACGGCCCTTCGAAGGCCGCGCGCGTGTAGGAAACCTCGAAGCCCAACGGGTCGCCCGAGGGGCTTTGAGCCGGGGTCGATGCGGCGACGAGCGCCCACACCGTGAGAATGAAGAGAAAAGCCGGGCGTCCGCGGAAGGTCGTCGACATGCGCATGGACGTATCGTACAGGCGGACGCGCACGGAGCGGATCGCCCCGGCGTCGGAGAATCGCATGCATATCGGATGGATCGCCGCGGTCGGACTCGTCGGGATCTTCGGAGCGTGCGCCGCCTCGCAGGACGGCAGGGGAGCGGACGGCGGAGGCGTCGAAGCGACGTCGTTGCTCGGGACACCGCTCGTCCGTCCCGCCGTCGATCCCGCGCGTGCCGAGCGCCTCGAACGCGACCTCGCGGCGGCGATCGGCCGTCGCGACTCTTCGCCCGACGATCCGGACGCATGGGTGTGGGTCGGACGTCGCCTCGGTTACTTGGGCCGGTTTCGCGAGGCCGTGCGCGTCTACGACGAAGCGGTCGGCCGCTTCCCGAAGGACGCGGCCCTCCTCCGTCACCGGGGCCATCGGCACTTGACGCTGCGGAACTTCCCCGCGGCGACGGCGGACCTCGCGCGCGCGTGGGAACTCGCGAAGGACGCGCCCGACGTGGTCGAGCCCGATGGCGCCCCGACGCCCGGCGTCCCGCCGCGTTCCACGTTGAAGAGCAACATCCTCTACCACCTCGGATTGTCGTGGTACTTCCGAGGCAACTTCGACGAAGCCGCCGAGGTGTTCGGCCGAGCCGTCGCACTCGGAGTGAACGACGATGCGCGCGTCGCGGCGAACTGGTGGCGCTGTCTCTCCCTCGCACGGATCGGCGACAAGCCGGGCCTCGCCACCGCCTTGGCGCTCGTGAGTGCTCCCGATGTCCTCGGCGGGATGGATGTTCGGGAAAACACCGCCTACTGGAATCTGCAACTCGTTTGGGCGGGCACGCGGACGGAGGATTCACTGTCGCCGAAGGACGGCCCCCTCGGGCTTTCGGTCGATCAAGCGACGATCGGCTACGGCCTCGCGCAACTTCGTCGCCTCCGCGGCGAGCACCAAGAAGCGACGCAACGGGCATGGGCCGTCATTCGGAACACGTCGTGGGCGAGCTTCGGGCACATCGCGGCCGAAGCCGACATCTTCCGGGATCAATGCGACACGCTCGAAACGCGGCCGATCCCGCGCTGACCGCCGACGTCGGCGTGCGGGCTTCGACGGTTTCTCCGCCGCGCGTTCCGCGCTAGGTTCGACGCATGGCCGCGACCCCGCGCTACGACCTTCCCGACGACCTCGCCTACACCGTGAAACCGGTCGGCGTGGTGCGGTCGCCGTTCCGCGTGCATGAAGGCACGCCGCGTCAGCCCGGGACGGGGCGGGTCGACGAAGGTCATCTCGTCCTGAGGCCCGGTCTTCAAAACTTGCTGAAGGACCTGAAGGGATTCAGTCACGTGTGGGTGCTCGGTTGGTTCAACTATTCGCGTGGTTGGAAGCCTCAAGTGATTCCGCCGCGCGACACGGTGAAGCGCGGGTTGTTCGCCACGCGCTCGCCTCACCGACCCAACGCCTTGGCGCTGTCGGTTCTCGAAGTCGTGTCCGTCCGCGGAACCGTGATCCGCGTCCGCGGTCTCGATCTCCTCGACGGCACCCCGATTCTCGACATCAAGCCCTATCTCGCGTACTGCGATTCCGTTCCGGAGGCGCGATGCGGGTGGGTCGATGCGCTGCCGCCCGACCGTCCCGACCACCGAGATACGCGTCGGGATCCGTCGTCGTCGACGGACGACGACTCTAGTTCCGACTGACGCGTCGCGACATCGAACCGTAGGTGTCGCTGCCGCCCGTCTGTCGAGAGACGGTTCCGTCGGGGAGTCGGACGTCGGCCTCGACGCCTTCGGGAAGTTCGACGGAAAGTCGGAAGGACGTCGTCGTCGGCCCGCGGTCGGACTGCCACGCGACACGGATGGGTCCCGACGGGCTTAGGAACGAAGCTTCCGCAGCCTCGAGATTTCCCGGATTCGGTTCCACCACGACGCGTTTCCATCCGACATCGCCGTCGGCTTGGCGCAATCCCGCCACATGGGCGAAGTGCCATTCGACGAGGTGGCCGAGCATGCAGTGATTCATGCTGTTCCCTCCGCCCGGTTGCGCGTCCCAACTCTCCGGCAGGCTCGTGAGCCCGCTTTTCACCATGTAGCCGTACGAACCGCGCTCGGTGCGCGCGTAGATCCGATGAAGAACGTCGTGGCGACGATGCTTCGCGAGCGCGCGCACGAGGAAGACGTGCAGGACCTCTCCCGTGGTTTGCTGGTAGGCGCGTTTCTCGAGATCGGCGACGATGGCGGCCACCGCTTTCTCGCGGTCTTCTTCGGGAAGAAGCCCGACGCAGAGAGCGACGGCGTTGCCCGCTTGGCACGACCCTTCGTTGCGGACCATTCCCGTCGTCGGATTCCAAAAGGCGTCGATAAAGCGCTTGCGGACGGTTTCGAAGAGACCGCGGTAGCGGGCCTCGTCTTCGGGACGACCGAGCACGGAAGCCGCG
>JAFMJN010000070.1 GCA_017853435.1 Planctomycetota bacterium
TCCGCGCGCACCTCGTCGATCATCGCCTTGTGGCGGGCGCGGAGATCGTCCTTGAACTCGTCGTGGACGCGCACTTCATCGAAACCCTGATGAGGTCCGATCTTTTCGTTCATGAAGTCGGCGACGCAGCGATAGCCGCCTTCCTTCATGTGTTGGGCCAACGTCTTGCAGTTTTCCTTGTCGAACTTCGGCGCGTTCATGTAGGCGTCGACGCCGGTCAAACTGCCGTACATGCCGCTCATGAACGCGTGCACCGACGCGATCGTGTACGGCGCGTGCGTGTACATCTGCGGAAAAGCGACGGAACGCTTGGCGAGTTCGTCGAAGATGCGTCGGCCTTGGCGGCGGTCGGCGCGCACCATGTCGATGAGCACCATGACCACGTTGGGCTTCGCCTTCGCGGTCTCCGCCTTTTTCTTGCCGAACCAACCGAAAACCATGTACGTAGTCCTTCCGCTCTCAGAAGAAGACGGCCCCCGTGCGGGCACGGGAGATCAGGAAATCCGCGATTTCGGGACGCATGTAGAACGCCGGGGGGCTCTCGCCGCGGGCGATCATCGCGCGGACTTCCGTGCCTGAAATGTCGACCCACGCGGACTCGCCGTGTGGGCATGTTTTTTCGGTGACGATCTCCGCACACGCGTTGCACCAGCACGGGCCGTGGAGCCGCAACGGGGTGATGCCGAGTTCGCCGGGCGCGTAGGCGTCGAACGCCTTGTGCGCGTCGTATTTTCCGTAGTAGCCGCCCACGCCCGCATGGTCGCGACCCACGATGAAATGGGTGCAGCCGAAGTTGCGCCGGATGAGGGCGTGGAACACCGCTTCCCGCGGCCCCGCGTAGCGCATCGCCGTGGTCAATCCCGCGAGGACGACGTGTTCCTTCGGGTAGTAGCGATCGACGAGGAGTTCATAGCCCTCGAGCACGACTTCGGGGAGCATGTCCCCGGCCTTCTTCCAACCGATCAGCGGATGGATCAGAAGGCCGTCGGTGATTTCGAGGGCGATCTTCTGCAGACGCTCGTGGGCGCGGTGACCGAGATTGCGGGTTTGGAACCCGGTCACCGTCTTCCAACCGCGGCGCGCGAACTCGGCACGCGTTTCGCGTGGTTCGATGTCGAACCGGACGGGAATGAGGGATTCGGAGCGTCGAACCAGTTGAATCGAACCGGCGAGTGCGTGGGTGCCTCGCGAAAGCCAGCGATCGACACCCGGGTGCTTGCGGTCGGTCGTACGCCACACCTCTTCGGCGATTCGCAGAAGGTCGAGAGGGAAGACCTCGGTGACGGCGAGGATCGCGCACGGTGCGTCTTCTTCTTCGTTCCAAAGAAGAACTTCGTGCCCGACGACGACGGATTCCGCGGTCGCGCGGTCGACTTGCAGGACGATGGGAATCGCCCACGGGCGGCCGTCGGTCAGGCGGCCGTGTTTCGAGACGCAGGCCGTGTCCTTGGAACCCAAGAATCCCGTGAGCGGAGAAAAGGTCCCGTTCGCCAGTTTCTCGGCGTCTAGGACGACCGTGCGGTCGACCGGAATCTTCCGCAACGAGGCGGCACGACCGAGCGCATCCGCGAGCGCGGCGTCGCGCAGACGGAGATCGACCAACGGCGTGTCGGAACCCGCGATCGCGTTCATGAACGGTGTGTCACGGACTTGGGGTTGCGACGGGCGAGGATCTTCGGATAGACCTTTTCCCGCGAATGTTCGAGGTCCGCGAGGCCGTCGTTGTCGGCCCACGGGCGTCCTTCCGTGTAGCACGGAACGAGCGGGGCTCCGCGACGCGCCAAGCCTTCCAACGCCTCGGCGAGGAACGCCATCAGATGTCCGCCCTTCACGAGGCGATCCATCTCGTTCATCAGGGCCGCGGCCCCGGCGTCCGAGACCTTCATGAGGCCGATGAATTCGCCGCCGCCGTCCTTCGGATCGATTTCCTTGTTGACCGCGACGACGCGTCCGTCGCGAATGACCACCTTCTCGTCTTCCGGCGTCATGTCCGACTGCGCGTCCACGGCGAGGACGAGATCTCCCGGCGTGGTGAGCACGTCGGTCAAGATGGTGGAGTCGAAGATGATGTCGCCGTAGAGGATGATCGTGTTGCCCGAGAGCTTCGAAAGCCACGTGGACACCATCATGTTCGACGTCGTGTACCACGGGTTGTAGACGAACGAGCCTTTGAAGCCTTCGAGGCGAAGGTACGCCTCGATCTGGGCATGATTGTGCCCCGTGACGACGGTCACGTCCGCGTCGCGGATACCGTTGCGTCGAAGGTTTTCGATCTGGTGGGCGATGATCGTCGTTCCGCCGACGTCGAGCATGCATTTGTGCTTGTGGGACGTGAGCGATCCGAATCCGTTCGAGTTGCCCGCGGCGAGAATCACCACCTTGTGACGAGCTTCGCGGCGTTCTTCGACGGTGCGCGCGATACGCCGCATCGTGGCGATGCAGTCGTAGGGGTATTTCCCGACCGCCGTCTCTTCGGAGAGCATCAGCACGTCGGCCCCGTCGAGGACGGTGTTGGCGATGTCCGACACTTCCGCCATGAAGGGGATGGGCTTCTCGAGCATCGACGTCATGAACTGCGACGCGACGATGACGGGGACGCCCATCTTGCGCGCTTCGATGATGACGGTCTTCGCGACGAGCGGGACGTTTTCGCGTCCGATTTCCGCCTCGAGATCGCCGCGATCGATCATGATCATGTCGGCGTGGTCCAAGATGAGCTGAAGGTCTTCGACCGCCTCGGCGGTTTCCACCTTGGCGACCGTGCGGACCTTCGAACCGACGAGCTGCGCCTTGATGCGCTTCACGTGTTCCGCGGAGCGGACGAACGAGAGGCCGACGAAATCGACCCCGAGATCGAGGGCGAGATTCATGAGGCTGATGTCGCGTTCGAAGTCGAACGGGATCGCGTCGTGAATACCCCGGATGTTCATGCCCTTGCGATTGCGGAGCAGTCCACCGACCAGCACCTTCGTGTGGATGTCGGTGCCCTGCACGCCGAGGACTTCCAATTGGATCGCGCCGTCGGCGGCCGAAATGCGGTCACCCGCGCGCACGCGGGTGTAGAGGGGGCGGTAGGTGACCTTGTCGCAGGGGATGACGAACGTCGCGCCTTCGACGAGGTCGATCGGTTCCTTGATGTTGTCCGTACGGATCTTGTTGCCGGGCAAATCGAGGAGAACTTCGACGCCTTCGGGGAGGTGGTGCTTCAGGAAGGCGACCATCGCCCGAACGTCCTCGATGGACCCGTGCGACCCGTTGACGCGGGCGATGTTCATCCCGCATTCCGCGAGCCGAACCAACGCTTCGCGGGTCAGGGTGGCGGGACCGATCGTGCAGATGAACCGGGTGGGGGACGGGGTGGTCACGGTTGGGATCCGGGGGGCTTGCGTCGATGGAAGCCTAGTCGCACTAACGACCTAGGCACGCCGACCGTGTAGTTTATGCGATGATCCTGAGTCGGGAGGACGACGATTTGAACTTTCGTCTTTTTTCCCATCCTGCCGATCCCGTAAAGAGATGATCACGCAGACGATTTCACCCGCCGAAGCGTCGATGCGAGGCCCGCAGGGCTTCGATCTCGCCGCATTCTCGGCCCTGAACGACTGGTGGTCCGATCGCAACGCCGTCGTTTGGCGTTGGTTCGACGAGCCGCTTCCATTGGTGCTCGCGGCGATCGCTTTCGCCGTGGGCGGTCGGCTCGCGCTGCGTGCGCCCGACCCCGCACGGCGCCGCGCAGGCTTCGGCCTCCTCGTCGGCTACGTCGCCACGACGATCGTCGTCGACATCCTGAAAGACGTCTGCGCACGACCGCGGCCACTCCTCGATGCGGGAGTCGCCGCTTTGTTCCCGACCCCCGAAGGGTTGGCGGACCTTCGCTCGTTCCCGTCGGGCCACGTGGCGGGAGCCACGGCGGTCGTCGTCGGGCTGTGGGTGCTTTTCGGCGCGTCGCGTCTTCGCTGGCTTCTCCTACCGATTCCGTTGGTCATGGCCGTTTCGCGGGTCGTCTTGCGGGCCCACTGGCCCACGGACACCCTCGGCGGGATCGCCGTCGGCGTCGCGGTCCCCGCCGTCGTGCTCGTGGCGTTCGATCGCTTCCGCGTCGACCGACTCTTGGTCGGTTGGTCGCCGCTTCGATGCGCGTTGGGGACGTTGGCGGTGCTGAGCTTGATCGGGGTGTTTTCCGATCCTCCGGTCGCCTGGGACCCCGTGACCGGAGCCGTCATCGAAGGCGTGCGCTCGGCGCCGCGGACCTTGCGCCTTCTGTTCGAACCTTGGGCCGGGCCATTGCTCACGCTGTCCCACCATTCGGTGATGGGAGGCGTCGTGCCGCCGCTCTTCGCACTCGCGGGATTCGCCGCCGGGGCCGTCGCGGTGTGTCGCTTCGCACTCGGCATGGGAATTTGGAGGATCGCGGCCACGCTTGTCGTGTCCGTCGTGATCGGCGCGGCCCTCGTGGCGTTTCACCTGATCCCCAACGATCGGGTGACGGGTCCGGCGGGTGGGGTATTGGTGGATTTCCATCTCCACGGCGGCGATCCGATCGACGGGCTTATCTCTCCCGAACGCTTGGCGCGTCGTCAGGCGGAGCGGGGCGTCCGTTGGGCGACGCTTTCGTGGCACGACAACGTCGCGATTTGGGACCGTGAAACGGGCTCGGCAACGACGGGATCACGGGACACGACCGCGCTGGTCGCCGTCGAATGGAGCGGGGGATCCCATCCGAGTATTCCGGCTCCGCACATGCTCATGATCGGGCCCGTCGCCGCCGTCGAAGCGGGGCTCGCTCAATCCGACGCCCTCGCGGCCGTTCGCGCCGCGAAGGCGGCCGGGGCCTACGTCATCGTCGCCCACGCATGGCGCGGAGGGGCGTTCACCATGCCGACCGTGAGCGAATGGGTTGCGGCGGGTGCCGACGGGTTCGAGGTCGGGAATCGCGGCCCGGAGATCACCGAAAGCGGCAAGGCGGCTCTCGCTACGTTCGATGCGGCGGTGGCGGCCTCCGGAAAGACGCGATGGTCGTTCAGCGACGACCACGGCATCCCGCCGTCGAGTGCGTGCGTCACGTGGGTGCGCGGCCTTCCGACTTCTCCCGGCGACGCGGCGAACGCCGTCGCCTCCCTCGCCGCGCTGAAACCGACCGACGTGGTCCCGATGCAGTTGGTCGCCGCGCCGAGCACGACGCCCATCGCGCACGTGCTGATGCCCGTCCGCTACCTGTTCGCGATGCGACCCGCGTCGCGCCTCGCGCTGACCGCGTGGATGTTCCTCCTCGCGATCTTGTGCGCGCGGCGCACGAACTGATCAGCGGAAGGACTTCACCTTTTCGGGGTCCGACTCGAACGCGAGTTCGAGGGTCATGCGCGCATCCTTCGCTTCCTTCACGAGGAACGTGAGGATGACGGTGACCTTCTTGCCGTCGGGCGAAACGGAGACCTTGTTCTTCTCCGTCGACTTGGCGACGAGCGTCATGCGCGCCGAGGGCGGCTGAACGACCGCCGCGTCGCCGCACTTCTTCAGGATGACGCCGTCCGGCCAAGGATTCGTTTCCTTGCCGCGCAGCTTCGTGTCGGCCGAATTCCACATGACGAGGTACGCGCCCGCGGGAAGTCCCTTCAGGTCGACGTCGGTCTGGAAGTAGCCGAGGAGCACGGGCTCTTTGTGTTCACGAGCGAAGTCGCGGACGCGCTGGTCGGAATTGAATTCCTTCGTCCCGCGCGAGATGCAACCGAGGAGAAGCGCCCGCGAGGGCGCGTTCTTCGCCGGGTTCCATCCGCCGGAGACCAGCACCGCCGCGCGATCCGCGTCGTTGACGTTGAGCGTCGGAACGCGGGCGCCGGTTTCGTCCTTCAGGAGCTTGCCGGCGTCGACGAGCGCGGTCTGTGTGCGGGGTGCGGAGAGCACGCGCGTGCCGAAGTCCTTCGCGCGATTCTTCGACACCGCGGTGCGGAAGCCGACGGTTTCCCAAGCGGTTTCCTCGGGGCGGAGCGCGAAGCGCGACGTGGTCGCGCTGTAGATGTCGTTCAGCGTCGCGGAACCGCCGCGGCACACGATGAAGTCGGGATCGTAGGGGCGATCGGGAGAACCCTTCGGCGCCTTGTCCGACTTGAATCCGGGATACGCCTCGAACGGGCTCGACGTGATTTCGATCACGTTGCCGCTGAGATCGTTGAAGCCGAGAGTCGACTTCGAATCCGGCCAAGACCCGACCGGGGTGACCGTCTTGAACTTTTGGCGGAGCGGAGTGGAGTTCGCGAGCGACGTGTTCGAGATCGCCTTCGCGAGGTTGTACGTGTCGCCGTAGGGGAAGAAGTAGGTCGCCTTGTCGCCCGTCTTCTTCATGCGTGCGGCGGCTTCCCACTCGAATTCCGTCGGCAGACGGCGGAACGCCCATTCACAGAACGCGCGTGCGTCTTCGTAGGTGATGAACGCGACCGGAGCGTTTTCGAGGCTCGGAGGCGGCACGCGATCGTCGGCCTTCGCGCCGTCTTGCGCACCCACCGGCGCGCCGTCGTCGTTCGGGAGCGACGAAGAGGGCATGCCCGCGGGCTTTTCCTTCTTCGCCGCTTCGGGGGAGATCCAGTGCTTCGGGCCCTTGCGGCCCGTGTCGCGGCAGAATTCGTAGTACCAGCGGTTGGTGACCTCGTTTTGGTCGAGGAAGTACGCGTCGAGTTTGACCTTGTGGGAGGGGAAGCCGTAGGTGGTCTGCGGGAAGGTGTCCTTCTTCGCGTAGTCCATCAGCTTCTTCATCTTCTCGACTTCGGCGTGCTCGAGACCGATGACGTGTTCACCTTCGGGGACGAGGATCATCCCCGGGATGCCTCCCGCGGCCGCGACCTTCTCGGCTTCCGCCGCGTCGGCCGCTTGGCGCTTCGCCGCATCGAGCGCGTTCTTCGCTTCCTTCAACTTCTTGCCGAACGTTTCGGCGAGGGCGGCGTCCCAGTTCTTGGCGAAGTCGGTGCCCGTGAAGACTTCTTCGATCGCGTTCGAGAGACACTCTTCAACCTTGAACGCGGTGCCGCCGTTGATGCCGTCGAGCACGTTGTCGATGAAGATGTCGCAGACCGGTGCACCCGCGAGGTTGCGACCGACGCGGTTTTCAAACGCGGTGCGCACGTCGTCCGCCAAGGCGGTTTCGGCCGAGGTTCGGGCGCGCTTGCCCCCCTGAGCCATCGCCTTCGCTTCGGCGACTTGGGTGCGGATGGTGTCCTTGTGCTTCAGGACGGCGGCCGCCGCATCACCCGCGAGTTCCTTTTGGACGCTCGGGCGAATGAGGTTTCCGAACTCGACGGAGCAGGCGGCCTTCTTCTTCTCGAGGCGGTCGGCCTCTTCGGCGACCCGCTTCTCGGCGTCGACCACCCCCGGATTCGAGTTGGTGTCGCCTTGGGCGAGCATCGGGGCGGAGAGGGCGCAGGCAAGCAGGGCCGCCGGCATGAACCGGCGCAGGGACGCGATGGGCATTGGAGGACGCGGCTCCTAGTCTCTTTGGGCAGGATCGGAGGGTTTCCAAGTCTACGGCCCCGGCACGGTTTCGCCAAACCGTACCGAGGTGTTCCCGAGTGCTCGTAAACCTAGAAGGTGGTTGTCGATGCGCCATTCGAAAGGCGCACCGAGCCGTCGCGATCGAGGGTGACGGCCTGGAACGAAACGTTGAACCCGGCGAACGACGGTCCGGCGGGGACGGCGAAGGAGGCCGAGGCGGTGCCGTTTTGGGCGCCGACCCCGCCGATCAGTTCGTAGAAGGGGGCCGTCAGCAACACGTTGTAGCCGCCGACGTTCAGCGGTCCGGATCCGCTCAACGACGCCCACAGCGCCCAAGGACGCCCGCTTTCACACCGACGCAGGCCGATGTTCAGGACGCCGCCCGTGGCGACGGTGGTCGGAACGTCGAGCGCGAGGGTGTACCCCGGAATCTGCGCCATGACGTCGATCTGGGTCAGCCCCTGCATGGTCACGAAGGCGCGCGAACCGTCGGGCGCGAACACGACGTCGTTCGGCTTCGAGATGCCGCCGTGGTCGAAGACTCCGACGACGGTGAAGGTGGCGAGATCGACCCAGATCGTGTCCGAGCCGGAAATCGACGTCAGCACCGCGATGCGCTCTTCCGGGTCGACGGCCAACCCGTGGAGGTTGATTCCCGTCAACGTGTTCAGGCTTACCGATCGCGTCACCGTCCCGTTCGAGAGGCATTCGTAGAAGGTCGGGTAAACCTCGCCGCCGATGGTGACGAGAACGCGACCGTTCGAGAGCGCGTGGACTTCGGTGGCGAAGTGGTACTGGAACGGGAACGGAATCGACGAGACGAGGTGCGCCTGTTGATTCGCGGGGTTGGTCACGTCGACCACGGAGAATCCGGCGCGCGACGTCGTGTAATTCGCGTCGTAGGTGGTGATCGGCACGAGGAGATTGGGCCAAGCGAGCCACTCGGGCCGACCGCCGCAATCCTGCACGGTGAACGATTGCACGACCGTGTTGAACGTCGGGCTTGCGGGATCGGAATCGATCACGTCGATCGTGCCGCAGCCGCCGG
Source organism: Planctomycetota bacterium (assembly GCA_017853435.1). GTDB lineage: Bacteria > Planctomycetota > CAIWVZ01 > CAIWVZ01. The sequence continues at coordinate 8,528 of JAFMJN010000070.1, forward strand.
CCGTCGTCACGTAAATGCGATTGCCGTCGGGAGACGCCACCATGCCGAAGGGGAAGACCGAGAAGAACACGCTACCCCAGCAAGGCGTGAGGGTGATGGTCGCCACGGGGGCGAGTCCCGGCGTGAGGCAACTGATCGTTCCGGACGTCGAGTTGCTCACGTAGACGTGGCGCGCCTGTCCGGTCGCATCCTTCACGACGCAGGCGTCTTCGGGGAACAACTCCGTTTGGCCCACGGCGAGTTGCGCGCCCGTCCAAAGGTCGACTTTGACGATGTTGTCGTTGTTGCTCGCCGCGAAGTTCGAAAACGCGGGCAATCCGCAGAGCGGCACGTAGGCGGACGTGCCCGAGGGATCGAGGGTGATGCCGAACGGGTGGTCCATCGACGACGGATCGTTGTCCGTCAGGGGGATCACGCGTTCGAGAGATTGCGCGGAAAGGGAAAGCGTCGACAGGACGACGACGCTCGCGGAGACGAGGAGGGAACGAAGAGGCATCGGAGACTCCCGGAGGCACGAAGCCGTCACGAAAGCGCCGAGGTCACGGACCGGGGAAGCCTCGTGCGGACGGCCGACGCATCGGGAGGATGCAACGGTTTTCCACCGCCCCCCTGACCTCGGGGGAGCGAGAAGCTCGTCGGCGGCGGGTAGCTCTGGCTTAGGACGAACGATTCTCGCGAATCGTCGTCCTTCACAGTGGCGGGACCGCGTCGGTATTGCACCGATCTTCCCCCCACGTCCCCTTTCGGGAACGCTGCCACGTCCAAACCCGGACGCGGCGCTCCGCAAACGGCCCGGGGATCACCCCGGGCTGCGCGGATTGTGGCGGGTGGGGCGGACGCGCGCAAGTCGCCCTTCGATTTCGTCGCGGGGCGGGGTGCGTCCGGCGCGTCGTCGTGGAAAATGAACGGGTGAACACCGACGCCCCCAAAACCCCGTCGGACGGCGAGTCGCGTCGTTCGGCGGTGCCCTTTTCGCTCCTCGTGGGCGAAGAGGATGCGGGCGCGCGTCTCGACGTTTTTTTATCGGAACACTTCGCGGATCGGTCGCGAACGTGGCTGAAGCGGCTCGTCAAGGAAGGCGATGTTCGCATCGGAGGTCGTCCCGCGAAGCCCGCATCGCGCGTCGAGATCGGCGACGTGGTGACGGGGGCGCTCGAAGATCTTCCGGTTCCGGGGGTGATCGAACCTCAGGACGTGCCGTTCGGCGTCCTTCACAAGGACGAAGACCTGCTCGTGGTGGACAAACCCGCGGGCATCGTCGTGCATCCGGGGGCGGGCGTCCGTGACGGCACGCTCGTCAACGGATTGGTGTACCGCGCACTCGGTTATTCCGACGTCGGGGGCGTCGAACGCCCCGGCATCGTGCATCGACTCGATCGCGACACGAGCGGCGTGATGGTCGTCGCGCGTCACAACGCCGCGCACGCCGCGCTCGCGAAACAGTTCCACGACCGCGAAACGTCGAAGACGTATCTCGCGATCGTCCTCGGCGAACCGCGATTCGACGAAGGCGTCGTGGACGGAGCGATCGGACGTAGTCGGCGAGATCCGTCGAAGATGGCCATCGTCGCGGGCGAAGAAGGCAAACCCGCGCTCACGCGATGGAAGGCACTCGAGCGATTCAACGGCTACACGTTGGTCGAGTGCTATCCGCGAACGGGAAGGACGCATCAGATTCGCGTGCACCTCGCCTCGATCGGTCATCCGCTGCTGTGCGATCCCGTTTACGGGCGCGGCGGAGACTTCCGACGTTCCGACGCGAACCTCTGCCGTCGGGACGACAAGTCGGACGCGATCCTGCTCAAGCGCCATGCGCTGCACGCACGCGCGCTCGGTTTTCGGCATCCCGGGAGCGCCGAAGCGGTGCGCTTCGAGGCGCCGCTCGCGACGGACATGGAGTTCGTGTTGGTCGCCCTGCGCACGGGCCGTCCCGTGCGCAGGTGACGTGCGCCCTCAGTTGACGGTGAGCTGGAACGCCGCCGACAGCGTGATGCCGCTCGGCGACTGAATCGCCGATTGGAACGTCCCGAGGATGCCGGTCGGCATCGACGGCATGGTGAATGAAAGCGTGCGCGACCCGGTCGGACCCGTGCCGGCGAGACCGTCGAGGAACGTCGGCGACGAGAATCCGTCGAGAACGATGCCGACGTCGGCCAAGTTCCCGGGGCCGAGCAATCCGATGTCGAGCGACCCGACTCCGGGGACCACCCAGTTGTTGCGGTTGAGTGGGCCGAGCAGCAGCAACGCGGGCGAGCCCGCGACGCCGCCGAACGTGAACGACAGCGTGCCGCCGATGTTGACGTTCGAGAAGAACGGGCCGTTCACTCCCGCGATCGCGCCCTGATTGTTCAGATTGAGACCGCCGTTGACGCCGAGGAGCGCGAGTGCGCTGTTGGCCTGACCGACGTCCGGGGGGCCCGGAGGCGGCGGGGTGCCGCCCGAAACGACGAGCGCGAAGTCGACGTCGACCGCCGACGTTTCGAGGTGATTGTCCGCGTTGACTTCCGCAGCCGTCACTTCGATCGTCCAAACTCCCGCGGCGGGATTCGGCACGAAGACGTTTTCGACGACGTTGAGAAGATCCGCCGTTCCACCCGCGGCCGATGCGTTGCCCGCGGTGAGACCGTTGTTGCCCCAGTAGACCGTTCCACCGGGAGCGGTGACCTTGAGGTCGAGGTTGTTGATGCGGAGTTGCGTGGTCGTCAACGTCGCGGCCGGATCGGCGTAGACGAGAGTCGCTTTGAACTCCGGCTCACCGGGAGCCACGGTGACCACCTTCAGCGAGGTGCCGAAGGGGGCGAGGACTTCCGATTCGTTGACGACGAGGATCTTGCCCGCGTTGCCGAGGTCGTAGGCGCGTTGGAGGTCCGCCGCTCCCCAACCCTGCTTCACGCGCGAGAGGTCCGCTCCCGATCCCGTGAACGACCACTGCGTCCCGGTGTTGATGAGGAGCGCCTTCGTGGTCGCCGCATGGGGGCGGCGTTCGAACACGGTGTTGCCCGCGGGCGACGTGCCGAAGACGTTGGACGCCCACATCTGCGTCAGGATGCCGGTCGCGCCCGCCGTGATGGGCGTCGCGCCCGATGTTCCGCCGAACGACGCCGTGTAGGCGGTGGTGCTCGTATTCGTCGGGCAGAACGTCACGTCGTAGAAGTGCGCCATGTCGGGCTTGAGCGAGCCGTCCTGCGCCGGGCCGATGGACGCACCCGTCGTCCAGTTGTCGTCGGCCCGCGAGAGCGTGCCGAGGTGCTTGATGCCCCCGATCGAAATCACGTTCTTCGCCCACGCTTGCGGACGCGACGTTTGGTTGCCCGTGTTGCTCTGGCTTTGGAGGATGGGGAAGTCGAGCCCGAAGATGATGTTGTCCATTTCCTGCGAGATGGACGTGTAGGTCGTCACCTGTGTGTTGCCCCACGAGTTCGACTGGAATGTCGCGAAGTAGGGTGCTTGCAGGAGTTGGGCCGTGTAGTTGTAGCGGCTCGCGGTGACCG
>JAFMJN010000314.1 GCA_017853435.1 Planctomycetota bacterium
CGGAACCTGTTTCGGGAGGTTTCGGAACACCGATTTCGCGACCTTTTTTCGAGTCCGTTTCAACGCTGCGAGGCGGACGAAGCGGAGAGACCGAAACCGTGCCGAGGCGACCCGCGAGACGACCGTTCTCCACGATGCAACAAGAGTCGTTTCGGGCTTCCCCATCGAACGGGTCCGACCGACGCCGCGCAGCGGCGACGGGGATTTTCGAGAGGCTTCGGTTCTCAATAATCGACCGTGCCTCGACTTGGGGAAGTCGACCCGCCGCCCGTGCTTCGCGTTCACCAACGACGACCGACGTGCGATCCACGCGCACCGCTGTCGTTTTTCCGAAGAATCGGAGTTCCTCCGAGGTTTTCCACAATGACCCAAAAAGGCGCAGGCCGCTCCTTGAAGCGACCTGCGGGCAGATCGCGCGTTGAAGGAAGGCGGATTAGCCGCGATTCCCGGAGGACAAGGACGACTGGAGGTTCTCGACCATCTTCCGGAAGTCGGGGGACTCGCCCATGCGGGTTTCCACCCGTTCGATGCTGTAGAGGACGGTGCTGTGGTCCCGGCCACCGAAGTAGGCCCCGGTTTCTTCGAGGGAAAGCCGGGTCAGTTGGCGGGCGAGGAACATGCACAATTGCCGCGCCTCGGTCAGAGGCTTCGTTCGGCGCTTGCTCTGAAGATCGGCGCGGCGCATGCCGACGCGCTCCGAAACGACCGCCACGATGTCGTCGATCGTGACGCGCTTCGGTCGGTCCGAAACCAGCCCCGAGAGGGCCTGCTTCGCGAGCTCCATGGTCACGGGACGGCCGAGGAGCATGGACGTGGCGACCACCTTCGTCACCGCGCCTTCGAGCTCGCGGACGTTGTTCTGGATGGTCTCCGCGATCACCTGAGCGATGTCCTGAGGGAGATCGATTCCTTGAGAGAGCGCCTTCCGGTGGACCAACTGAACGCGGGTTTCGAGCAGCGGCGGCTCGAGTTCGGCCATCATCCCCTGCTTGAAGCGGCTCACGAGGCGCTCGGACAGAGACGGGATCTCCATCGGAGGAGAATCCGACGAAAGGATGATCTGTCGGTTGTTCGAATGCAGGGCGTTGAAGGTGTGGAAGAACTCCTCCGCCGTGCGATCCTTGCCCGCGAGGAAGTGGATGTCGTCGACGACCAGGATGTCGGGTTGACGGTACTTCGCGCGGAACGTTTCGAGGTTGCCCCGTTCGACGGCGGCGATGAACTGGTTGACGAACTGTTCACATGAAACGTAAAGGATTCGGGTGTCGGGGTTTCGGGCCATCACCCCGTGGCAGATCGCCTGCAGTAGGTGGGTTTTTCCGAGGCCGACCCGTCCATGAATGAACAGCGGGTTGTAGGCGCGCGTCCCCGTCGTGGCGATCGACAACCCGGCGGCGACCGCCAGTTGGTTGTGGGGGCCGACGATGAAGTGCTCGAAGGTGTAGTGCGGGACGAGGCTCATCCCGCCTTCGACCCGGGCTCCGCCCGCCGGGCGCGTCGTCGGGGCGTAGTCGCCCGTCGCGAGCGTCACCGGATAGACCTCGCCTCGGGCCACGGACGGCGGGGTGGCCGGGGTCGCGGCCGCTTCGGCCAGGATGACGACGTCGACGCCGGCCCCGAGGCGGGTGGTCAGGGCATGTTTGATGCGCGCCGCATAAACGCGATTCACCCAACCCTGAACGAACGAGCTGGGAACCATGAGGGTGACGCGGCCCGGTTCGGAACCGACGAAAGCGATGGGGGCGATCCACGTCTTGAAGGCGTTTTCGGAGAGGCTGGATTTCAGCTCCGTACGCACGTCTTCGAAGAGTTCGGGCGTCACCACATCCGGCGGCATCGCAACCCCAAGATCTGACCGGCGCCATCACCGCCGGTCGGGCAAATCCATCTAGTTCCGCGTCCGCCCCCACGAAGAGCCGACGATCGCCCCACCCATCGATGATTCGACACGGGTGAAGCGGGGGCGAAGTATAGGAGGGCACGCCGTCCCGTCAAACGGTTTCGGCGCGCGAGTTCCACAGTTGTCCACACGTCCCCAACGCTCCTTGCCTAGGTGTCGACGGTGTCGTCACTTAGAAAACGGTCGCCGCCGAAAGTTTTTTCCCGAGCGCGCCAAATTTTTTTCCATTTTTGGAGCGGAAGCCCGTTTTTCTTCGAAGATCCGCGAGGTTGTTTCGACAGCGCTCAAGACCTAAACCCTTGCATTGTCGAGGGTTGTGGGCGGCAGAAGAACCTTTCCACACGTTGTGGGGTTTTCACGAAGCGGCGATGCGCCGCACGACACCTCCGACGCGACGTGCGATATCCACCATGTCCGCTTCGGATTGCGTGTACCCGAAGGACCATCGCACGGTCTCGAGGTTCTCCAACTTGCCGACCCCCATCGCGGCGAGCACCGGCGACGGTTTCGAAGCGCCACTCGAACAGGCGGAACCGAGGCCGACCGCGACGCCCGCGAGATCGAGCGCCATGACGAATCCTTCACCGGAGATCCCGGGGAAGCGCATCGACAAACAGCCCGGCAACCGTCCCGCATCGGCGGCGTGAACGAAGAACCCCGGAGCCTCGATCCGCAGGGCATCGAGAAACACGGCTTCGAGTCGGGCGAGATGACGCGCACGAACCGGGGCCTCCTCCTTCGCAATCCGACAAGCCTCTCCGAACCCCACGATCGCGGGGACGTTTTCGGTGCCGGCGCG
>JAFMJN010000315.1 GCA_017853435.1 Planctomycetota bacterium
GTTCTCGATCTGGGTCACGGCGGAGATCGGCGGCGAAGACACGTCGAAGTCCGAAAAGACCCGCCGTTGGATCGTGCGCCGCGACAACGGCAAGTTCACGCTCGTCCTGACCGAAGCGATCGACTTGGACTTCCGCCCGCGCTTCCGGACGCGTGAAGAGATCGACGAAGCGTCCGGCGCCGCGATCGACGGCGGCACGGGTCGCACGTCGGCGACCCCCCGCACCAACACGCCGCGCTGAAGCGCGCGGCGCGACGCTCCAAGACGGAAGCGCCGCGCCCGAAGGTGAAATCAGCGACCGGGTCCGCGACCGGGGCGCCCGCCGCCCCGCGGAGGACGCGACGGACCATCGCCACGCGACGGACGTCCGCCCGCGCGCGGAGGACGCCCCCCACCGAAGCCGGGACCGTCTTCACGACCACGCGGTGCACGACCGCCGCCGAAACCGGGACCGCCATCGCGGCCACGGGGTGCACGCCCACCGCCGAATGCGGGGCGGTCCTCGCCGCCTCGGGACGGACGCGGCGAGAATCCGCCGGCACCCGCGCCGCGCGACGGCCCGCCGAACGCGGGACGCTCGGGACGACCTCGGGGAGCGAATCCTCCCGGGCCTTCACGACGCGGAGCACGCGTCGGAGCGTCGCCGCCCCATCCGCGATCTTCGCCCGACCATGCCGACGGACGCGGAGCGCCGCGTCCCGGCGTCTTCGGCGCGCCGAAACCGGACTTGCCGCGCGGCGGGCCGGACTTCGCGCCGGGTGCGCGACCCGCACCACGACGGGGCCCCGCGGGGCCCTTCGGCGCGGACGCCCGTTCGGGACGGGGGCGCGACCGCGGAGCCGCCACGACATCGTCGTCGTCCCCCCACGAAGCGGGGGCGACCTCGACGCCCATCGGGGCATCCTTCGCACCACGCGGCATCTTGCCGGAGCGGATGCGACGCGGAAGACCGTCGCGCAACGCACGGACTTCCTCGTCCGTCAGGCTGCGCCACTTGCCCTTCTTGAGTTCCTGGGTTCCGACCGGGCCGATCGCGACGAGCACCATGCGCTCGACCGGGTGCCCGAGACGCGCCCAAAGTCGGCGCAATTCGCGATGCTGCCGTTCGACCAACGTGCAGCGGAACGTGGAAACGTCGCGACCGATACGTTGCACCTGCACTTCCATCGGCGCGGTCTTGCCGTCGGAAAGCCACACGCCCGCACGCGCTTTGTCGATGGTCTCGCGCGAAACCGAGCCGCGCAGCTTGACGTAGTAGGTGCGGTCGAGTCCGCGACGCGGATGGAGGCACCGCTGCGCGAAGTCGCCGTCGTTCGTGAGGAGCACCAAGCCTTCGGACTCGAGTTCGAGTCGGCCGACGCTGAACAGCCGCGCGTGGACGCGATCGCCGAGCATGTCGATGATCGTCTTGCGTCCCCACCCGTCCGCCGTCGTGCACAAGACGTCCTTCGGCTTGTAGACCAAGTAGTACGCCGGGCGCTCCATCCGGATCTTCTCGTCGTCGAAGCGGACGTCCTGCTTGTGCGGATCGACGATCATCCCCATCTCGGTAACGATCTTGCCGTCCACCTTGACCCGACCCTCCGCGATGAGGGATTCGGCCTTGCGGCGACTCGCGATACCCGCCTGAGCCAACACCTTGTGCAGGCGTTGCCCCTTCTTCATCTCGTCCATGGCTGTCCTTCTAGACGACGCGGCGGGGTCGGGCCACGAAAAGCTCGATTCCCTCACCCCGCACCTCGACCATGCTAGCAGCCCGCGCGACGAGCACCGAAGCGCCCGGTCGCAGCGCCACCGGGGCTTCGCCGCCCGCGACGAGCGCTCCACGACCCGCGACGCACGTCACGGCGAGCATCGAAGTCACGGGAATGCACGCGCCGTCGGCGGGGCACCAACGTTCCAAGGCCCAATGCGGCGTTTCGAGAACGACGGCGCGCGTCGGACGACCTTCGAGGCGACGACGCGCGCATCGCGTGCGACGCGCGGCACGACGCGCCTTCTCCGTGTGCAACGGGCGCGGCCGACCGTCGAGGCCGGGACGATTCCAATCGAAGATGCGATAGGTGTGGTCGCACGGCTGTTGAATTTCGTAAAGCACGAGCCCCGATCCGGGAGCGTGCACCGTCCCGGGAAGGACGTCGAAGACGTCGCCCGCTTCGGGACGCACGGAGACGAGCCGGGCGCGCACCGCGTCGCCATCGCCGCGAGCGGCGGCGTCGAGCAGTTCGTCGACGCTCGATTCCGGCGCGAGGTCCATCAGAATGTCGGCGTCGTCGCGCGCTTCGAGAACGACCCACGCTTCGTGTTTGCCCGGCCCCGATCCTTCGAGCGCGAGGGCGGCCGCGTCGTCGGGATGCACTTGAACCGACAACGGCGCTTCCGTCGCAAGCAACTTGACGAGGAACGGAAACGGAGTGCCCACGGGCGTGCCCGGACCGAGAAAGTGGGCTTCCGCCCCGGTCCACAGCGCGTCGAGAGGACGTCCGTCGGCGAGTACGCGGGAGGCTTTCCCGGGAACCGCCGAAACGACCCACGCCTCGCCGATCCTTCGATCGACGGGAGCATCCACCCCGTAGCGCCGCTGCAGCGCGGCACCGCCCCACGGAACTTCGGAAAGGTACGGCGCGAGCGCGACCAAGAGCGGCTTCACGCCGTCGCTTCCTTCATGAGGTCGCGGGCTTGGGCGACGGCGA
>JAFMJN010000316.1 GCA_017853435.1 Planctomycetota bacterium
TGCGTTGTAGGGACGTTCCGATGATATACTGCCATGAAAATGGCGGCAATAATGTCGAAGCGGACAAAAAAAGGGCTTTTACGCCCCGACGCGGGCGTGGCGACCATCAATCTCGTCACGCTGATCCCGGCGTTCATCGTCATCACCTGGATGGCGGCGGAGGTCGGCATGGCGCTTCGCCTCGTTGGAATCGCTCGGGATGCCGCAGAATCGGTCGCACTCGCCGCCGCCGCACGCTATCGGGACGGGTTCGACGCCGCGACGTTGGACGGCACCACGGCGGCTTTGGGCTACACGGCCGGGGGCAGGCCGTTGGTCGTTGATTTCGGAAGCAGGATGAACGGGGGGACGGATGTGGCCTTCGGTCGTTGGGATCCCGCGACACGCGCGTTTTCGGTCGATACCGACGGGGGACCGGCGGTTCGGGTCCGGGTGCGGTTCGGTGACGACCATCCGAACGGGAGCGTCGGGCTATTGCTGCCCGGACTCTTCGGAACCGGCCCCTTCTCGTTCGAACGCACCGCGGTGGCGGTTTACGTCCCGCCACGCCACACCACATCGCTGCGTATCGAGGGCACCGGGGCGGACACGTTGCGTCTCGGCGACACGGCCCGTTTGGTTTCCTACGGCGGTGTCTCGGTGCTCTCGGGTTCCGCGCGCGCCGTGAACATCGGAATCGGGCCCGAGGTCGAGGCCTCCGTACTTCGGCTCGGAGGATCGTTGCCCGAGCCCGCGGCCGACGCCATCGACGCGGCCGTGGAAGAATCCGTGACGTTCGTCGTCGAACCACATGCCGACGACGCCCTTCCGACGATCACGGGAACGCCCGGTACCGTCGCGGTCGACCCCGTCGGCACCACGCGTCTCGCACCGGGTGTTCACGGTGCCGTCAATTTCACCGCGGGGCTTCTGATTCTCGAAGCCGGACTCCACCAGTTCGTGGGGGGCTTCGAAGTCGGAGGGACGGCGCAAGTCATTCTCGAGAATGCGACCATGCAACTCGCCGACGGGACGACCATGGTGCTGTCCGATCAGGCTTCGATCAAAGGGACCCCGATGACGGGGCTCGTCGGTCTCGAAACGTGTTGGTTCCTGCACCGAGGGATTTCGACGCGTATCGAGTGCTCGGGACGATCGGTGGTGGAAGTCGACGGGCGCTTCTACGCTCCGAATGTTCAGGTCGCGCTGCGGGATGCGGCGACGTGGGATATCGCGTCCGCCGTCGTCGAAGGCGTGGAAGGATTCGGGACCTCGCGCTTCTCCCTCGAAGGAAAGATCGACGCGCTCGATACGACACCACTCGCCGGACGCGCACGCCTCGTTCGCTGATCGCCCGACAACGCGCGAAGGGCGCTCTTCCGAAGAAGAACGCCCTTCGTCGTGCCGACCGCGGTCGAATCAGTAGCCGAAAGTCAGCTGCAATCCGTTCGACGACTCGAATCCGTCCGGATGCAGGGTCGCGGCTTGGACCGCGATGGTCAAACACGCGATGGACGGGTCGCTCGGAAGCGTATCCGTGTACGACCACGATCCCGTCGCATCCGACGCGAAGGTGTTGACGACGAAGGTCGGTCCGGCGACGTCGATGTAGAGGGGGCAAGCACCGATCGCGCCGGGTACCGAGGGAACGCCACCGAAGGCCAAGATGCCTGCGGCGTTGGGGCGTGCTCCGGATACCGAAAGGGTGCCGATTTGTCCGAGACGCGGCGGAAGTCCCGCGAGCGCGATCGGGAAGGCGCCGCAAGACGTCCCGAACGTCGTGGCGACGGCCGACGACTCCGAAATGTTCAAATAGAAAGTTCCGAAGTCGCTCGAACCGTAACCCGCCACGCGCACCAGATAGTTCACCCCCGCCGTGACGGCGATGTTTGCAACTGTCGACTGCCAGCCGTTCGGGCCGCAGAGTCCGGACGTGGTGCCCGCGTCGTCGTTGCATCCGAGCACCGCCAACGACATGTCGTGGACGGTGATCTGAGAATCGCCGAGTTCACCCGGGAGATTCACCGCGTCGCCGCCGCACGTCGAGAACGTCGCCGTTCCCGTGCACGTCGGGGTGTAGATGAAGAAGAGATCGCGGAAGCCGATGCTCGGCGAACAAGCGGTCGAGAATCCCGTGTGGTTGGCTTGGAGCGCGTTCGTGTTGTCGAACGGTCCGTTTTGTCCGCGGGTCACGATGATCGACCCGGTGGGGACGTCGTTCGCGATGGTGTAGACGCCGATGGCCACGGCGGCGGTACCGTTCGTCGCGCCGGTGGCCGTCGCGGTGATCGGGAAATTGAAGGAGGCCGTCGTCGTCGAATAGACGGTGGGGCGGTACGAGAAGATGCCGTCTCCGGCCACGGCGTCACCGTTGAGTCCGTCGTCGAGCATGGGCACGTTGGACGGACCGCCGACCGAGGTGGTGTCGATGGTGAGCGCGACGTTCGAGACGGGCGCCGTCGGCGGCGCGTAGGTCACCGATGCGCTGATGACCGGATCGCCCGTGATGAACCAGCTCGACTGGGACGCGGCCTCGATGACCGAGAGTCCCGCGGGCGGGAACGCCGACGGGGTGTAGCGGTAAACGAGTCCGTTGTCGGGCTTCTTGCCCGCCGCGGTGCCCACGTAGTGACCGTTCGTCGCCGACGAGGTCGTCGTGAACGGAGCCGACCACGAGAACGTGCTGGCCGTGGACGTGCACAGT
>JAFMJN010000317.1 GCA_017853435.1 Planctomycetota bacterium
CGGCGAATGCTTCCTGAGCGCGCGCCGAAAGTTCTCCCTGCTTCTCTTGGACGACGAGCGACCTGTCATGGACTTTCTTCAACGACGATTTAAGTCCCAAGAAGACGAGCACGATCGGAAGCAACGTCCAACCCGCGAGCAGCGGGGAAAGCGCGAACATCGTGGCGGTGATGGCGATCGCGCGGAGTCCGGTGTCCGCGAGATACATGACGGCGGGCCCGGCGCCCATGCGCACGGCTTCGAGGTCGCTCCCGAGTCGTGAAAGGAGATCGCCGGTCTTGCGACGGGCGAACCAGCCCGGACCGAGGGCGAGCAACCGCCGGAACAGGGAGTCCCGCGCTTCCTGTTCGAAACGGCGACTGGCCCCGACGAGAAGCGAACGCATCCACCACTGGCAAAGCCCCGTCGCGGTGGCGGCGGCGAGGACCCATCCGAGGGCCGCGAGGAATTCCGCGGTCGCGACCCCCGCGATCGCCGCGTCGAACGCTCGACCTACGAGCCACGGCACCGTGACCGCGAAGAGCGTGCGTCCGAGGAGGGCGATCCCTCCTTTGACGAGCGTCCGCTTGTCGGAGCGCACGTAGGCGAGGAGGTCGGGGTCGCGGAGGAAGTTCACGGAGCGGCGTCAGTCCCCGATCGCGGCACGGAGTTCCGCCGCGAAGACGTCGAGGGCGAAGCGCGACGGTAGTTCCTTGTGGTAGCCGCGGACCCAGTGTTTGCCGTCGATCCTCAGGTAGGGGATGCCCCGCTTGCCCGTGGCGCGTTCGAGAGCTTCCGCCGCGTCGGGGACGGATTCGAGGTCGACGTTTTCGTGCGGGATGTCTTCGGATTGGAGGACCCGATCGAGACGTCGGCAGTCGGGACACCAGGTGGCGGTGAAGACTTCGATGCGGTGGCCGTCGAGAAAAGCGAAGGTGGGGGACATGGGCGAGTTTCCGGGGGTCGATCCTAGCGCGGATCGGAACGCGCTCCGGGACGAATGATCGGGGGACGGGGCGCGATCCCGCGACGTTTCGGGAAAGATTCGATTCCTCCGTGCGTTAACGACGGATATTTCGCGACGCCGCGCGTCGCGGTCGGGGGCGCACCGTGGCGTTGAAGATCCGGGTTTTGGTGTGGGTGGGTGTTCTCGCCGCCGTCGTCGCGGCACAGGGGGCGCCGCGTGAAGTCCGGTACACGACGACCGAAGGCGTCCTCGGAACGACCCTTCGGGTCGGAGTGGACGCCGTGTCGGAGGCCGCCGCCGCCGCTTCGGAAACGGAAGTCCGCAAGGAAATCTCCCGGTTGGACGCCGTGTTCTCGGGGTGGTCCACCGACAGCGAGTTCGCCCGCCTCGTGTCGGCCGGGCGCGCATCTTCCGTCTCGCCCGAATTGTTCGAAGTTCTCGTAGCCGCCGAGGGTTTCCGGGGGGCGACCGGAGGTGCCTTCAATCCCGCGGTCGGCGGACTCGGCGATCTCTGGAAGGCGGCCGCCGCGGCCGGCAAGGAACCCGACCTCGCGGCGTTGAAGGCCGAAGTCGAACGGATGGCGAAACCTCCGTACACCCTCGACGGCGCGACGCGGGGTGTCGTGATCGCGCCCGGCGTTCGCGTGTCGCTCGACGCGATTGCGAAGGGCTACATCGTCGACCGTGCCGCGGCGGTCGCTTCGGCGTCGACCGCCGACGCGACACCGATCCTCGTTTCGATCGGTGGCGATATGGTGGTCCGAGGCGACACGCCGATTCTCGTGGACGTGCGTGATCCGCGATTCCCGTCCGACAACGAGGCTCCGCTCTGTCGGTTGAAGTTCACCGGCAGGGCGTTGGCGTCGAGCGGGGGCTACGCCCGCGGCTACGACGTCGGCGGCAAGCACCGTTCGCACATCTTCGATCCGAAGACCGGAAAGCCCGTCGAGCACGTCCTCGGCGCAAGTGTCCTCGCGCCGACCGCAATGGTCGCGGACGCCTTGGCGACGGCGCTGAACGTTCTTCCGGTCGATGCCGGAATGGAACTCGTCCGAAAAACCGAAGGTGCGGATGCGGTCGTCGTGACGGCCGACGGAAACGTCCGAGTGACCGAAGGATTCCGCAAACTCGCCGAGCCGGGCGCGTGGTTCGGACCTCGAAAACCGCCCGCGGGCTGGCCGTCGGGATATTCGCTCACCGTCGACTTCGAGATTCAGGACACGGCGTCGGCGGGCGCTTCGGGCGGTGGACGCCGCCGGGGAAGTTGGAAACGTCCTTACGTCGCCGTCTTCGTCGAGGACGCGAAGGGGCAACCCGTGAAGACGCTTTGCCTTTGGTACAAGGACCGCCGATGGCTGACGGACCTGAAGCGCTGGGTCCGTCTCTACCGGGACCGTCGAGACGACATGGCCGAAGCGGTGTCGTCCGCGACCCGAAAAGCTGGAACCTATTCGCTCACATGGGACGGCCGCAACGACGCCGATAAGCCGGTCCCGGAGGGCGACTACACGCTGTGTATCGAAGTCGTCCGCGAGCACGGCACCTATCAGATCGCGCGTGACGCGATGAAGATCGGAGCGTCGCCGTTCTCCCACGAGGTCGCGGGGAACGCGGAAATGAAGAAGGCGATCGTGCGCTACGGAAAGAAGCCGTGACTATCGGCGAAGACGGAAACTCCCCGAATCATCGCGCGCGCGGCGGGGCCAAAGGGGGAGGATGGTGGGCG
>JAFMJN010000071.1 GCA_017853435.1 Planctomycetota bacterium
CCCGGCGTTGTTCACGAGGATGTCGACGCGCCCGAACGATTTCGCCACGGCATCCGCGAGCGCCGTGATGTCGGCGGGACGACCGACGTCGCACCCGAAAGCCTCGGCACGACCACCCGCCGCGCGAATCGCGTCCACCGTCGCCTGCGCGTTCGCTTCCTTCGACGCGACGCACGCCACCGCAGCGCCCGCGGCCGCCAAAGCGACGGCGACCGCGCGACCGATCCCGCGCGAGGCCCCGGTCACCACCGCGACGCGCTCCGAAAGTTCGATCTTCATGCGGAAGCTCCTCCGGTCAAATCCACGAGAGTCCCGAAATTCGACGCCTCGATGTCGGTGAGGTTCTTGCGAAGCAGCGCGGTGAGCACCGCTCCCGGGGCGGGTTCGATGAAACGGCGAATACCCATGGCGCCGAGTTCCTTCATCGAGTCTTCCCAAAGCACCGGAGCGACGACCTGGCGCGCAAGCAGTGCGCGTGCGTCCGCCGCGGTCGTCACGGCCTTGCCGGTGACGTTCGACACGACGGGAATGCGAAGGTCGTGCATCGGAGTCGCGTCGAGCGCTTCGACCAGCGCGGCGCGGGCCGGTTCCATGAGCGGCGAGTGGAAGGCGCCCGCGACCTGCAACGGGATCGCGCGGCGAATACCGAACGCCTTCGCCGCTTCGGGCACGCGCGCACACGCTTCCTTGTCTCCCGACAAGACGATTTGTCCCGGGGCGTTCAAGTTCGCGACGACGAGCACGCCGTCGCCGCGGGCGGCGGCGGCCGTCTTCTCGGCCGCATCGCGATCGGCACCTACGAGACTCACCATGCCCGAGGGCGGGGCGTCGGACGCCGCTTGCATCGCCGCACCGCGCTTTTTCACCAAACGCAAACCATCGGCGAAGGAGAACGCGCCCGCGAACCACAACGCCGTGTACTCGCCGAGGGACAAACCCGCGGCGGCCACCACGTCGTCGAGCTTGCCCGCGGAGCGCAACGCCGCGGTCACCGCGGCGGACGTGACGTAGATCGCAGGCTGCGCGTGCGTCGTCAGCGTCAACGTTTCGGAGGGCCCTTCGAAGCAGAGTGCGCGGAGGTCGTAGCCGAGAATGTCGTTCGCTTCGGCGAACAAGGCTGCGGATTCGGGGCACGCCGCCGCGAAGTCCTTCCCCATGCCGGGCGCTTGGGCGCCTTGTCCGGGGAACAGAATGGCCGTCTTGGTCATGGCGATCACCAGCGGATGAGCGACGAGGCCCACGTGAGCCCCGCGCCGAATGCGACGAGAGACACGAGCGACCCGGACTGGAATCGCCCGGCGCGACGGGCCTCGTCGAGCGCCAACGGGACGCTTCCCGCCGACGTGTTCCCGTAACGATCGAGGTTGATGTAGATGCGGGCGGGATCGATGTCGAGTCGGCTCAACGCGGACTCGATGATGCGCAGATTGACCTGATGCGGAATGACGAGATCGATGTCGGAAGGCTTGTAGCCCGTCCGAGCGAGTTGTTCGACGACGAGGTCCTTGAACTTCGCCACCGCGAACTTGTAGACCTCGTTGCCCTTCATGACGAGTTTGTGCTCGTCGGCTGCGACGACTTCCGGAGTGCAGGGCTTTCTCGAGCCACCGGCGGGAACCACCATCGACATTCCTCCCGTGCCGTCGGCTCCGGTATGCATGTCGAGAATCTTGCCCTGTCCCGCGTACGGTCCGAGGACGGCGGCGCCGGAGGCGTCTCCGAAAAGGATGCACGAGCCACGATCCTTGTAGTTGAGGATCGAGCTCATGGTTTCCGCACCGATCACGAGAACGCGGTTGTAAGCACCTGCCGCGATCAACGACTTCGCCACGTTCATCCCCGTCACGAAGCCCGAGCACGCCACGTTGATGTCGAAGGCGGAGGCGTTCACGAGTCCGAGCCGCGCCTGAAGGATGCACGCCGTCGACGGAACGAGATGGTCGGGCGTTACCGTAGCGAGGATGACCAAATCGATGTCCCCCGCTCCGACACCCGCATCCTCCATCGCCCGCTTCGCCGATTCGCACGCGAGGTCCGAGGTCGCTTGGCCTTCCGAGACGAGGCGTCGTTCGCGCATCCCCGTACGGCTGACGATCCACTCGTCGTTGGTATCGACCAACTTTTCGAGGTCGTGATTCGAAAGCACGCGTTCGGGGGCGTAGGAACCCGTTCCGAGGATCCCCACCTCGCGGAGTGCGGTCATGGATCTTCCCGTCAGGCGGCGCCGAGGCCGCGGTGGATGTGGTCGAGCACGCGACTTCGGGTGAACCGGGCCGCGAGCAGAAGGGCGTTCTTGATCGCGCGGGCGTCCGACCGGCCGTGCGAGATCATGCAAAGTCCATTCACGCCGAGGAGCGGCGCGCCGCCGTACTCCGCGTAGTCCATGCGCGACTTGAAGCGCGTCAAGAATTCCCCGACGGCGCGCGTCACGGCGAGATCGCCGGCGGCTTTCGTTTCGGAGAGGAGATCCTGCATGTGGCCGGAGAACGCTTCGTAGAGACCTTCGGCGGCCTTCAACACCACGTTGCCCGCGAAGCCTTCGCACACCACGACGTCGACCGAACCTTCGAAGATGTCGTTGCCTTCGACGTGGCCGAGGAAGTCGAATTCGCCATGGGTTTCGGCGAACAACTTGTGTGTTTCCTTGACCAAGTCGGTGCCCTTGGCCTCTTCGGATCCGACGTTCAGAAGACCCACACGCGGAGTGGCGCATCCCATGACGTGCTTCGCGTACGCCGCCGCCATGATGCCGTAGTCGCGGAGGTGTTGGGGCTTGCACGAGACGTTCGCGCCGACGTCGCACATGACCGTGTGGCCACCCTTGCGCGTCGGGAACGTGACGGCGATCCCGGCGCGTTCGACGCCCGGGATGAGCCGAAGGATGAAATGCGCCGCGGCGACGGCGGCGCCGGTCGATCCGGCCGCCACCAACCCCGACGCCTCACCGCGAGCCACCAATTCCGAGGCCCGGACGATCGAAGCGTCGGGCTTCGCACGCAACGCCTTCACCGGCGGCTCGTCGCATCCGATGTTTTGGCTCGCATGCGCGATGCTGACCCGCTGGGGCGGCTGAGGCGCAGCCGCCAACTCTTGCTCGATGCGGGATTGATCGCCGACGAGGATCACCTCGAGGTCGGCATCGGCCAACGTCGCCTCGAGAGCTCCCCGCACGGTTTCACGAGGGGCCTGATCGCCCCCCATGGCGTCCAATGCGATCCGCGTCGTCACCGTCAGAGGTTCTCGGTGCTCACCACTTCCTTGGAGCCGTAGTGACCGCAGTTGTGGCAAACACGGTGAGCCGGAATGGCGGTGTTGCAGTTGGAGCAGCGGGAGAGCTGCAAACCGGTGAGGTTGTGGTGGGCGCGGCGGGTGCGCTTGCGGTGCTTCGAGAGACGTCGCTTCGGGACGGCCATGGAATCGACTCCAGTAATTGACCCCGTCAAGGGTTACCGCCGCGGGAGGGTACCGTTCCGGCACCTCTCACCGCAGCGGCGGTCGGGCAGTATGGCAAACTTCCGGAGGTTTTCACCCCCCTTCCCGACGGTCCTCCGAAAAATCGAAGGACCGGGAAGGGCGAAAAAACCTCAGGCGGAGCCTGCGGCGGCCTTTCGAGGCGCTTCGGCCGTTGCGGCGGGCGTCGCGGGAGCGGCGGCCTCCGCCGGCTTCGGCTTGGGCGCCAACTTCGCCATGATCGTCTCGTAGAGACGCTTGGCGACGGCGGGATTGTCGACGAGGTACTGCTTCGCCCGGTCGCGACCTTGGCCGAGACGTTCGTCGCCGAAGGAAATCCACGTTCCGGTCTTCTCGAGGATGCCCTTTTCCGTCCCGACGTCGATGAGATCGCCGTTCAACGAAATGCCTTCGTTGAACATGATGTCGAATTCGACGCACTGGAACGGAGCGGCGAGCTTGTTCTTCACGACCGTCGCCTTGGTGCGGTTCCCCGTGACGTTTTCGCCGTCCTTGATCTTGCCGATACGACGCACGTCGATGCGCACCGACGAGTAGAACTTGAGTGCACGTCCGCCCGCCGTGGTCTCGGGGCTGCCGAACATGACGCCGATCTTCTCGCGCAACTGATTGATGAACAGAAGCGACGTGTTCGACTTGTGGACGGCGCCCGTCAATTTGCGAAGCGCCTGCGACATGAGTCGCGCCTGCAGACCGACGAAGGAGTCTCCCATTTCGCCTTCGAGTTCGGCTCGAGGGACGAGGGCCGCGACCGAGTCGATCACGATGACGTCCACGGCATTGCTCTTCACGAGCATTTCGGCGATGTCGAGCGCTTGCTCGCCGGTATCCGGCTGGCTCACGAGAAGTTCGTCGACGTTCACGCCGAGGCGGCGTGCGTAGGCGGGATCGAGCGCGTGCTCGGCGTCGATGAAGGCGCAGACACCGCCCTGCTTCTGGGCGCTGGCGATCACGTGGAGCGTGAGCGTCGTCTTACCGGAGGATTCCGGTCCGAAGATTTCGACGATGCGGCCTTTCGGAATACCGACCCCGCCGAGTGCGAGGTCGAGCGAGATGCTGCCGGTCGACACGCCCTTCATGTCGATGTCGGCCACCTCGCCCAACTTCATGATCGTGCCCTTGCCGTACTGCTTCTCGATCTGACCGAGCGTCGCGGCGAGCAGCGATTCGCGACGTGCGGTTTCCGGATCCTTCGACGTATTGGGCTTGGTAGCCATGACTTCTCCCCGACGTCGCGGGGCGCTCCCACGACGTGCGGGCGCATCCTAGCGCATGGGGGGGACGACGACCCGCACGGGCCGAGAAACTCAGGCGCGATTTCGGCCCGAAAACGTCGATCGCGCGAGAGGCGTGTACTCGGTTCCGAACTCCCCTTCCCGGCTTTCGAAGAGCACGGCTTCCCTCGCGAGGAATCGACCGAACGGCCGGATTCGAGCGGGTCCCATCCGGTCGAGGAGTTGCGCCGTCCCTTCCGGGGACCGGACGCGACCGAGCGTGATGTGGGGAACGAACTTTCCTTTTTCGGCGCGGAATCCGGCGGCCCGTGCACCGTCGTTCAGAAAGCGTCTGACTTCGTGAAGATGCGCGTGGGCGACTTCGTCCGCGCCTCGTATGCCCGCCCACACGACGTGCGGATCACCGTCCTCGGGGAAATGTCCGAGACCGCACGGTTCGAGATCGAGAGCGGGCGATTGCTTCGTCGCATCCTTCAGCAGCGCAACCAGTTCCGGCAACGCACGATCGTTCGTCTCGCCGATGAAGCGCAACGTGATGTGGTAATTCGCGCCGCGCGTCCAAGCGACGTCGGCACGGGACAACGACAACCGCTTCACCTCCTCTTCGAGGCGATTCCGAACGCGCTCGGGAATCTCGAGAGCGATGAATAAGCGGGCCATCGTCACGAATCGTTCAGGAGAACGCCGGCGCTCTCGGGGTCGTAGTTGCCGCCCGGTGTCACGATGTTCCAGTCCGACAGACGTGCGTAGTCGTGCCACGCGACTTCACCCTGGCGGGCGTCGCGCGTCATCATGGGTTCGTTCAAGCAGACGCCTTTGATGCGGCCGGGCTTGAGTTCGCGCACTTCGAACCACAAATGTTCGTACGAAGGTGGATCGCCGAGACCTTCGAAGCACAGTTTGACGTGGAACCGCCAACCTTCGCGACGATGGATGGCGAACAACTGGCCGAAGACGCCGTAGCGCTCCTTCGCCAAGCGGGCTTGGCGATCGGATTCGAGACGCCCCTTGAAGAGGACGGGGCATTCGGCGAAGTGGTCGAGAGCCGCGTAGGGCGGCTGCCCTTCGGTGTCGACGAGAGCGAGAGAATGTCCGATGTGATCGTCTTGGCCCGCATCCCGCAGTTCGCTCCCCGCTCCGAGGCGCATCAGCGCGTCTTCCGGGGTCACCAACACGACTTCGATGCCGTCACCCAACGCGAGGAGGCCGTCCGGTGTCGGACCCGAGCCGCTGACGAGGGCATCCGCGACCGCATCGACGAGATCGAAGGCATCCCGCGAGCGCTCCTTCCCGAGGCCCACCACCTCGATCTCCGGAAGCCCGAAGCGTCCGAGACCGTGGGTGTGCACCCAGACCTTCTCTCCCTCGACCGGGGTTTCGTGAATTCCGAACAGCACACCCGCCCGGGGCGGCGTCTTCGAGCGGGCGATTTCCCGAATGATCTTTCCCGAACGGATGGAAAGAGCGGAATCGTCGAAGGCGGCGGGCATCCCGGACACGATCGCGGCGTCGAGGACCCGCATCTGAATCTGAAACCCCTTGGCCGGCGCCTCTCCCAAGTAGGTCTCCGTACCGATCAACCACTGCGAGCGCCCCGCTTCGCGTCGCTCGACGGGATCGTCGAGCGACTCTTCCACGGCGTCCGCCGAAAGATCTCCGCGATCTTCGAGCCAGACCATCAGGGGATTCGGCAAACCGGGAACCGCGACACCGAAGGCCCAAAGCGCTTCGTCGTCGCCGTCGGGCTCACCGATGAACGTCAAGTCGGGAAACGCGTTGCGCACGGCGAGCCGCACCTCCTCTTCCGAGGGTGGCGAGGCATCCGGCCAAAATCCGAAGATGACCGACGGCGGCGGACCGGAGAAATCCGGGGCGTCGCCGATCGGCTCGTCATGTTCGGGGATGTCGGAGTCGTGATCGTTCACGCGTCAGGGACGCACCGGGCGGTCCTTCAGGAACAAGTAT
The DNA here is from genome assembly GCA_017853435.1 of Planctomycetota bacterium. Lineage (GTDB taxonomy): Bacteria > Planctomycetota > CAIWVZ01 > CAIWVZ01. The sequence continues at coordinate 6,672 of JAFMJN010000071.1, forward strand.
AGGAGCCGTCCGGTGCTTTGCGTGAAACCCGCGATGCGTTCCGCTTCTTCGCCGATTCCGACGTAGACGTCGCAACGTCCCGCCGCGCGAATCGCGCCGCCCGTGTCCTGATCGAAGTAGAGGCCGACGTGCGGTTCGACCTTGCCGGAGCCCGACTTGGAGGGCATCTCGTTGCGGACGACGACCAAACCGCCGCGCGGGAAGATCGTTTTGTCGGTCGCCACGGTGTGCCAGGGCGTCACGCGCGCTCCGAGACTCCCGAAAGGTCCGGGCGGAGACATTTGAAAGAACACGTACGACTCGTTGACCCCGAGGGCCGCGGCCGTCTCGTTCGGATGGGCCCGGAAGTACTCGCGGAGCCGCGCGAGATTCAACTCTTCCGCTTTCAGCTTGCCGCGCTTGACGAGTTCCTGACCGACGCTTCGATACGGCCGATCGGTCTTCCCGTGGTAGCCGACGTGGACGATTTCTCCGTCGGGCATGCGCACGCGCGCGGATCCCTGCACGTGGACGATGTAGACCTCGAAGGGGTCTTTGAGCCATAGAAGTTCGGTTCCGGCGAACATGCCGGACGACTCGATCTCCGCACGCGTGGGCCACGGCACGGTGGTGCCGTCCGCCGTTTTTCGACCGAGCGGCGTGCCCTCGTCGTCGGTCACGAGATCGGCGGGACGACGATAGAGCGGATAACGGTAGGTTTCGTCCGCCGTTCGCGAACCCTCGAAGATCGGCGTGTAGTACGCGGTGAAGAAGACGCTTCCGCCGAGTTTACCCTTGTCATAGTCGTATCCAACCGACTTGTAGACGTCGAAAGCTCCGTTCATCCAACCTTCGAATTCGCGTTCGGTCCGCGATACTTCGAGGATCTTGCGAAGCGTCTTCAAGGACTCGATCTGTCGGTCGTGCGAGACGGAACCGTCCACGAGCGCGTACGGGAAATGCTTCTTCGACGACGGCTTCGCAAAATAGGCGAGCGACTGATCGAGCGCTTCGAGGGTGCCCGGGTCCGCCGGCCACAACTTCTTCCAATCGGGGATATCCGCGGGCTCGGCGCGGATCAACGCGGGCGCGCCGGGCGGCAACGCCTTGTCGATGGTCGGCTTCACGTCGTCGAGAACAGGATCGCTCGAACATGCGGTCGCGAACACCAGAACCAATCCGATGGCGGCGCCGACAAAACGGCGCGTGCGGTCGATGCTCATACTCGTCATTCCCTCACCGAAAGTCGTCGTTGCGGCCCCCCGCCCCCGGGGAACCGTCAGGATGCTAGCCGAGAGCCGACTTCCCGACGACCCGGGCGTTATGATGCAAGCGGTTATGGCGAAAGCTCTTCCTCGAAAACCCGGCCTGCTCGATGCCCTCAGGCAGCGGCCGCTCGTCGCCGACGGAGCGATGGGAACCCAGCTTTACGAGCGGGGCCACCCCATCAATCGCTCCTTCGACGAGGCCAATCTGGCCACCCCGGACATGGTGAAGGCGGTCCACGCGGCCTACGTCCGGGCGGGATCGAATCTTCTCGAAACGAATACCTATTCGGCCAATCGGGTTCTCCTCGGTCGCTACGGGTTGGCGGACAAGGTCGAGCTCATCAACCGTACCGCCGTGCGCTTGGCCCGCGAGGCTTCCGCCGAAGGGGTCGACGTCTACGTCGCCGGATCGATCGGTCCGACAGGCGAAGGGTCGGCCGTCATCCCCGAAGCGATCGCGGCGGACATCGAATCCGCGTTCGACCAACAGATCGCGGTCCTCGTGGATGAAGGCGTGGATGCGCTTCTGTTCGAAACGTTCCACCACCTCGCGGAGATGGAGATCGCCCTCAAAGTGGCGAGGGCCCGGTTCTCCGGTCCGATCATCGCTCAAATGTCGTTCGAGGAGGACGGCAAGTTGCGCGACGGAACGCCTCCCGAAACCGTCGCCGCGATCCTCGTTCACGCGGGGGCCGACGTCGTCGGCGTGAATTGCTGCGACGGCCCGTCGGTCGTCCTCGACGTGGCGACGGCCATGTTGACTCAAGCACCCCTCGTCTCCGCGTTGCCCAACGCGGGGCAGCCGCGCCGCATCGACGCGCGCACGATCTACATGGCCACTCCCGAGTACTTCGGGATCTACGCGCGCCGCTTCATGAAGGCGGGCGTACGTCTCGTCGGCGGGTGTTGCGGAACGGGTGTCGATCACATTCGCGCGATGGCCGGCGCGGCCCGCATGATGAGCGGCGGCCGGGTGCCCGTTGAAAGCGCCGCGAAACTCTCGGCACGCCCCGGGACCACGGTGCAAGCCGCACGTGATCCGGTTCCGCTCTCCGAACGTTCGCGTTTCGCCGCCAAGATCGACCGTGTGTGGCGCGAGCGTCTCGGTTCCGGGACGATCGCGCGCGCGCCGAAAGATCGGAGCGAATTCGTCGTCTCGGTGGAGGTCAACCCCGCCCACGGCCTCGACGCGACCCGACCGACGGAAATCGCCTCGATGCTCGTCGGCGGAGGAGTCGACGTCGTCAACATCGCGGACGGACCGCGCGCGGTGCTTCGCATGAGCAACACCGCGCTCGGCAAGCACATCATGGACACGTTGGGGATCGAAGTGCTTCTCCACGTCTGTTGCCGCGACCGCAATCTGCTCGGCTTGCAGATGGATCTGCTCGGCGATCACGTCCTCGGCTATCGCAACCTCGTCGTCATCACGGGAGATCCGCCGAAACTCGGTGACTTCCCGAAGGCCACCGCGGTCTTCGACGTCGATTCGATCGGCCTTCTCCGCCTCGCGGACGGTCTGAATCGAGGTATCGATCCGACGGGCAAGGGCATCGACGGGCGGACGTCGTTCCTGCTCGCATGCGGCGCCGAACCCGCGGCGCTCGACTACAAGCGTGAAGTGTCCCGCCTCGAAAAAAAGATCGAGGCGGGTGCCGACCTCATCATGACCCAACCCGTGTACGACGGCGACGTCGTCGAGCGGTTCCTCGACGACGTGAAGCGCTTCGGGGTTCCGGTGCTTCTCGGGATCTGCCCGCTTGCGTCGTCGCGCAACGCCGAGTTCCTCCACCACGAGGTCCCCGGGATGACCATCCCCGATGCGATTCGGGAACGGATGCGCAAGGCGGCTCCGGGAGCCGAAGCTCAAGCCGAAGGCGTCGCGATCGCGCGCGACATGTTGACGCGCTTCATGGACCGCGTCGTTGGAACGTACATCATGCCGCAGGTCGGACGCTATCGAGCCGCGCTCGACGTCCTCGCGCCCCTCGGCTACGGAACACCGGAGTAGCGTCATGCAGCGCCCCACGATCGTCGGTATCGCCGGCGGCACGGCATCGGGAAAGACCTCCATCGCCCGCAAGGTGCGTGAAGCGATCGGCACCGAGCATTCGACGCTGATCGAGCTCGATTCCTATTACCGCGATCTTTCGGATCTCGACTTCGAGGAGCGTGCGCGCGTCAACTTCGATCATCCGCAGGCGTTCGACTTCGACCTTCTGATTGCGCACCTCCGCATGCTTCAGGCGGGCGACGGCGTCGAAATGCCGGTCTACGACTACGTGCGCCACAATCGTCGTTCCGAATCCATCCCCGCCGCGGCGCGGCCGCTCATCGTCGTCGAGGGCATCCTGATTCTGTGGCATCCCGAGATCCGCGATCTGCTCGACATCAAGGTGTTCGTCGACACCCCCGACGACCTCCGTCTCATGCGCCGTATCCGTCGCGATACGGCGGAGCGCGGACGTTCCCTCGAATCGGTCTTGAAGCAGTACGAAGACACGGTCCGTCCGTCGCACCTCGAATGGTGCGAACCGACCAAGATCCACGCCGACGTCATCATCCCGCGCGGCGGCGAAAACACGGTCGCCGTCGATCTTGTTCGCTCTCTTCTCATGTCGCGGTTTCTCGCGTGAGCAACGTTCCGCTTCTCCTCGTCGACGTGGTCGGACTCGTCCCGTCGATGATCGGCCCGTCGACGCCGAACCTGCGCAAACTGGCGGAGAGCGGCGGCATGACCCGACTCCCCTGCCCGTTTCCCGCCGTGACGTGCACGTCGCAGGCGACCCTGCTCTCGGGGACGACGCCCGATCGACACGGAATCGTGGCCAATGGTTGGCATTTTCGGGAACTCAGCGAAACATGGCTCTGGCGACAATCCCACGCGCTCATGCAGGCGGAGGACGTCCATTCGACGCTGAAAGTCCGGAATCCCGATCTGCGCGTCGCCCGTCTCTTCCTTTGGTACGCGATGGGCGCACCGTGCGATTTGGTGGCGACACCGCGTCCCCAGTACAAATCCGACGGTCGAAAACTCCCGGACGTATGGACGTCGCCTCCGGAATTGCGCGACGAACTCCAGTCCGCACTCGGCACGTTTCCCCTGTTCAATTTTTGGGGGCCGGGAGCGGATCTTCGATCGTCGGTTTGGATCATCGACGCGGCCAAGCGCGTCTTGGAATCCCGCAAGGCCGACGTGGTCTCGGTCTACGTTCCGCACCTCGACTACGACCTTCAGCGATTCGGTCCCGACGCCCCCGAGGCGCGCCGAGCCGTGACGGACGTCGATCGCGCCCTCGGACCGCTGTTCGCGGCCGCGGACGCACTGGGTGCGCGGATCGCGGTTTGGTCGGAATACGGCATCGAACACGCCGTCGAACCCGTCCACCCCAACCGGGCGCTCCGTGCCGCCGGACTGCTCTCCGTGCGCGACGAAGACGGGGAGTTGTTGGATCCGATCGCGTCGAAAGCGTTCGCCGTTTCCGACCATCAAGTCGCCCACGTCTACGTCCGTGACGCGGCGTCGCGGAACCGTGTGCGCGACGTCCTTCGCGGTCTCGAAGGCGTCGAACGTGTGCTCGAAGGAGCGGAACTCGTCTCAGAAGGGCTCGGGCACCCACGCAGCGGCGAGTTCGTTCTCGTGGCGGCCCCCGGTCGTTGGTTCACGTACTACCCGTGGATCGACGACGCTCGGGCACCCGACTTCGCGCGCTGCGTCGATATCCACAAAAAGCCGGGCTACGACCCGTGCGAACTGATGTTCGATCCCGCGCATCCGGCACCGAAACTCGGAGCCGCGTGGAGACTTTTCAAGAAGACGCTCGGGTTCCGCACGACGTTCGATCTGATCGGGCTCGACGCGTCGATCGTCCGGGGCACGCACGGACGACGATCGCCGGACACGGGCGACGGTCCGCTGCTGATCTCGAACGTGCGCGACCCGATCT
>JAFMJN010000072.1 GCA_017853435.1 Planctomycetota bacterium
GTCACCCATCTTCACGTCGATGGTGCCGATGCGAACGAGGATCGACGTGACGTTGGTCGAACGGGCGTCGATGTCCGCGGACATCGCCCCCTTCTTCCCGCCGCCGACGAGGATTTCCACGCCTTCGAAGGCGACCGATTTGAAGGTGAATCCTCCGATACGGCGTTCGACGGCCTTGCCGAGTTGCGCCTCGCGCTTTTCGGCGAGGGCGAGTAGACGGTGGGTCGGAATCCCGAGTCCCTCCGCGATGCGGTCGAGGGTGTCGAGATTGGGCTTGATGAGATTGGTCTCGATGCGGGAGATCGGGGCGTAGGAGATCCCGCACGCCTTCGCGAACTTCTCGATCGTGAGCCCCTTCTGGTGACGCAGCATTCGGATCACCGAGAAGTCGTACTTGCGCCGGACTTCGGCGCTCATGCGGCGACGATCCTCCGCCCGCGTCTCGGCCTCGACGTCGGTCGATCCCGCCGTCGGGCGGGCTTCGAGTTCGAGTTCGGGGCTGGCGCCGACGTCGTCGATCTTGGGTCGTTTCATCGCGATCTCCCAGGGGGTGCGGCGTGCCGCACCCCGTTCATTCCCACCGACCGCGACGAGCGGCCGGAATTCCTTCGTTCCGGGGAACATATCGTCCAAGGAGGTTTTCCCCCTGAACCGTTCCTTTAAAAAATACTCTCGGAAGTGCCTTTTGTCAGGTAGTCCCGGAAAAAATCATGCATCGAAAAGCATAATTTGGGCCGAGAGGCGCATGTCCAAAGGCCGACGGTGGTTACGGCAGACGCACCCCGGGATCTTCCCCACGATTTGCCCCGAGTGCGGACGCGGATAGGCTGCTTCCATCATGCCCCTCCCCGCCCAGATGACGCCCGCTTCGGCCCATGAAACCCGCACCCATGCCCCGGAAACGCTCTTCGTCGACGTGCGGTCACCTCAGGAATTCGCGGCGGGTCACGCACCGGGCGCGGTGAACATCCCTCTCCTCTTTCTCGATCCGACGGGACGCCGTCCGAATCCCGACTTCATGGCCGCGTGCGCCAAGGCGCTCCCCAAGTCGGCCCCGATCATCCTCGGGTGCGCCTCCGGCGGACGTTCCGGTCAGGCGCAAGCCATGCTGCGGAGCGAAGGTTGGACCGATCTGTCGAACATGATCGGCGGGTTCAGCGGCGGACCGGGAATGCCGGGTTGGTCGCAGTGCGGGCTGCCCGTCGCGACCGATGGGACGACATGGGCCGCCGTGCAAGCGACCCTCGGCGGAGGCTGAGCCGATTCCGGAATCCCGCCGCCGTCAGGGGGCGGGGCGCGCCGACGCTGCGGTGAACGACCCGGTCCACGTCCACCCGTCGGGGACCGTGACCGAAAGGATCGAGCTTCCCTTGAGCCGCGCGGCGAGGATGGGGCGTCGCGTATCCCCCTGCCACGCGATCCGCGCCATTTCGATCCACGCGCACGGCGTCGTCGGCCCACGGTCTTGGTCGACCACGACGAAGTCGTCCGCGGCACCGTCCTCGGAGCGGTGACGGATACCGACCTTCGCCATCGCCTCGACGAGGGACTGCACGTCCTTCGGATCCAAGAACCCGACCCTCACGAGTTCCCCGTCCGCGCAAACGGTGGCCAAAGCCACCGCGCGACGGAACGTGTTCCAACCACCGGGAACTTTCGCGGCGATGGCGGAAGACTTGATGATGACGGAAATCGCTTCGACGAGAACGGCCATGGGGATCTCGCGGCGGCGGCGCGGAGCGCCGCCCACCGATCAGCGAACGCCGACCCGGCGCAGGTCGATACGCGTGGGCGTGGTCTTGATCACCGTGTAGAGCGTCGAGCTGCCGCCTTCCGGCGCGTCCCAACGCAGGGCGGTGAGCCCCTTCTTGAACTTCGCGGTTCCCGGCACCAGTTGAATGTCGTCACCGTTCTCCTGGATCACCGAAAAGCGGAAGCGCTCGATGACGTCCGGCGGCCCGAACCACGTGTAGGAACCGGTCGGAGCGGTCGGACGGAGGGGTTCTTCCTTCTTCGTGGACGGCTGCTGATTGAAGATGTCGAATCCGCGGGGCATGGCGTGTTGCGGTCGTGGGACCGCCCTTATGGGGAGTCGAAAACGAGATCGGAAAACGGCGTCGACGTTTCGGTCAACGACGCGACGAGAACGGAATCCGGGTTCGGAATGATCGAAGTCGCGAGCAGCGCACCGCGTGATGCGGCCAACGCCCCCGCGGCGACGATCGCCGCTTCGACGTGGGCGACTTCACCGCTGAGGATCGCGAAGGCCTTGCCCCCGAGTCCCATGGCGAGCCGCACGTCGTGGACGCGCACGTCTCCGGTCTTCGCAGCCGCATCGACGGCCGCGAACAACGTGCACAGCGTGAGCGTTTCGATCACTCCGACGGCCGACAGACGCAACGCGCCCGTACGGCCGCCGACGGCCGGGAAGATTCCCGGAAAGGGCGCGGGGAGAACGAGTTGGTCGATGACCGAGTCGCCTCCCCGAAGGACGCCGGCCGCCACCGACGCCCGCACCGCTTCGACGTCGCCCGAGACGACGGCGAAGTAGCGGCCGGGGGTTACCGGCCGCATCACCACGGGTGCGACCACCGCGGCCTTCAGCATCGCATCCGCGGCCGCAAGGCCGCGGGCGACGCTGTCCCACTCGATGAATCCGAGGGGTGTGCCGGTGGTCGACGCCAATCACTTCCTCCGACGCACGGCGCGACGCGTATCGCCCGTCCGGGCGTTGAGCGACGTCTGACCCGCGATGTCGATGCCTTCGATTTTCGGAGGCGCGGCGTCCCAAACGAGACCACCGAATCCGCCGTCGTCGACGACGCGCGGAGCCGGACGCTCTTCGCGCGGGGCGCGTTCTTCACGCATCGGACGGTCGTCGCGACGCGGGCGATCTTCGCGCGGAGCACGCTCTTCGCGGGCCGGGCGGTCTTCGCCGCGGTCCTCGAAACGCGGGCGTTCCTCGCGAGCCGGGCGGTCTCCGCGCGGAGCACGCTCTTCGCGCATCGGACGGTCGTCGCGACGCGGGCGTTCCTCGCGGGGGCCGCGCTCTTCACGAACGGGACGCTCGTCGCGGCGCGGACGCGCCTCGGCCGACCCCGGCGCGATGTCGATGATCGCGCGGACGTGTTCCGGCACGGCGGGCTCGTCGCGACGCGGACGTTCCTCGCGGGCGGGACGCTCGTCGCCGCGCTCTTCGCGACGCGGGCGTTCTTCGCGCGGCGCGCGCTCTTCACGCATCGGACGATCGTCGCGACGCGGGCGTTCCTCGCGAGGACCACGGTCCTCGCGCGGCGCGCGCTCTTCCGCGCGGGGAGCCGGGGCCGGAGCCTCGGCGCGCTGCGCCTGGAGCGACTTGACCACCGCGACGATCGCGGCTTCGACCGGGAGACCATCCGGGATGCCGAGCGCGTCGCCGAACGGCGAGAGCGCCACCATCACCATGTCGCCCACGCGGGCGCGGACGGTGTCGACCGCGATCACGGGTCCGTCCCAGTCCACCTTGTGCTCCGGCTCCACGAGCAGGAAGCGGAAATCGCGGAAGGCGTCGTGCGCCTTCCCGATGTCGATCTCGCACCTTACGGTTCCTACGAACACTCTTGCCTACCTGTTCTCGCGCCCTTCGATACCCTCGAGCGTCTTCAGGACGGCGGCCGCGGCTTCCTGGATGGAAGCGTCGTCTCCACCCAGGTAGAGACGGCCGTAGGCCCCGAACATCTGCATCTCGACGAGGCTGACCGGCGCGGCCTTTTCAGCTTCGTTCGCGGCGATCGTGGCGTATCCCGCGGGGTGAACTTCCAGGATGTAAAGCGTCTGACCCCCGAGCAGCATGTTCCCGAAGCGGGTCCGATTGATGAGCTGCGCCTGGTAGGAATCGACGTTGGTGATGATTTGAGACGACATCACCTTCGGCTTGAGACGATCTCTCTCCTTCAATCCGAGATACGCGAGGATGTGCTCCCCCGCCGCTCGGACTTCGGCCTGACTACCCGAGTGAACCTCGAGCAGCCCGTACGCGCGTTCGACGACCTGAACGCCGGGCCTCACATCGGTGTTCTTCAACGCCACATCGGTGACTTTGTTGATGGCGACGCCGGGGGCGATCTCCACGAACAAAGCCGCCTCCCGCTCCACCGGCAGGTAGCCCCGGGCCGTCGTCGCCACGAACGAGGCGAACTGGGGCTGCATGCCGTCGATGAAGACGAAAGTGCGTAATTCGATGTCGGACATGAAGTCTCACGGTTCCGGAACGGAGGAAACCTCCGCACCGGACGTCGTCACGCGTCGTCGTCGAGGGGCGCGGGCAGGATCGTCTCGACCTGCTCGTGCGGACGCGGAATGACGTGGACGGACACGAGTTCGCCGACGCGTTTGGCGGCCGCGGCGCCGGCGTCGGTGGCGGCCTTCACCGCTCCGACTTCACCGCGCACCATGACCGTTACGAAGCCCCCGCCGATCTTCTCTTTCCCGATCAGCGTGACCTGTGCGGCCTTCACCATGGCGTCGGCGGCTTCAACGGCCCCGACGAGTCCACGGGTTTCGACCATTCCCAACGCAATCTGGCTCATCAGTCGTCCCTTCGTTTTCTGAAGACTCATCTTCCCCGATCAGGGCCGTTCCGCAAAGGGACTTCCCGCCGCCCGGAAGAAACGGGCGGGATTCGGCGGGATGCGTCCTACGGCGGCGGCGGGAGCGGAGATTTCCCGCGATTTCCCCGACGGATCCGGCGCTTCGGGAGGAGGCGGCGGCTTCGTTTCCGCGACCTCCGGTGCGGCGGCGGCCGGGGGCGACGCCGTGAAAATCGGTCCCCAAGGCTTCGGAGGGGTCCGCAGGGCCTCGCTCGGCGGCGACGCGGGCCACTCGGCCCGCAACGTTCCCTGCGTGAATTCGGGACGCACGCGGGCCAATCGTTTCAGGTTGACGAGGTGCTGGGGACCGACGTTGTCGGAGGTGATGTTGCCCCCGAACGACCCGCATCCGAGCGTCAGCGACGGGAACAATCCCGTGCTGAACCCGACCGCGCCCTGCGAGGTCGGACTGTTCACCACGATGCGGTTCACGGGCTTTTCGATCCCGAAGGCTCGGATCACGGACTCGTCGCGACAGTGAAGTCCGAGCGTGTGGCCGAGACCACCGCACTTGAGGATGTCGATCGCGAGTCGGCAACCCGCCTCGTGCCCGTCGACTTCGTACCACGCGAGCAGCGGACACAGCTTTTCGTGGGACAGCGGGTAGCCCGTGCCGGTGCCGCCCCCGGCCGCGAGCAACACCGTGGTCGACGGCGGGACTTCGAATCCCGCGAGCGCCGCGACCTTCGCCGCGGATTGACCGACGATGGCCGGATTCATGTCGCGCCCGCGAAGGACGATCGCCTCGAGCTTGCGGGTTTCTTCGGGGCTGCACCACCGCGCTCCGAGGGCCACCAACGCCTCGCGCAAGGCGGAGGCGATCGGACGATCGGCGATGATCGCCTGTTCCGACGAACACAGCGTTCCGTTGTCGAAGGTCTGCCCCGCGACGATGCATCGAGCCGCGTCGACGACGTCGGCGGAGCGATCGACCCATACGGGCACGTTGCCGGGGCCCACTCCGAACGCGGGTTTTCCGCTCGAATACGCCTCGCGAACGAGTCCGGACCCGCCCGTCGCGAGGATGAGATCGGTGCCGGAATGACGCATGAGTTCGCGCGTGCCTTCGAGCGAAACGTGCGTCATGCAAAGAAGCAGATCCTTCGGAGCCCCTTCGGCGATCGCCGCTTCGCTCGCGATGCGGACGGCCTCGGCGACGCATGCGGAGGCGCGCGGATGCGGCGACGCGACCATCGCGTTCCGAGACTTGAGACAACAAATCGATTTGAACAGCGCCGTGGACGTCGGATTCGTGATGGGCATCACCGCGGCGACCACCCCGAAGGGATCCGCGATTTCCGTCACGCCGGAACCCGCGTCTTCGCGCACGATGCCGCACGTCCGCATCTCGCGGATCGCGGTCCAAAGACCGCGCGTCGCGAATCGATTCTTGGCGATCTTTCCGTCGAGTCGCCCCAACCCGGACTCTTCGAGAGCCATGGCGGCGAGACGTTCGGCCGCGGCGTATCCGGCTTCGACCGCCGCGAACGCGATGCGATCGACGCGCGCCTGATCGGTACCGCGGTACGAATCGAAAGCGACACGCGCACGCCGGAGGAGGTCGCGAGCTTCCGCGATCGAGGCGAGGTCGGCGTCCATGGCTCGATCCTACACGCCTCGGACGCCGCGGGGAACCGCGGCGTCCCTCTCCCCCGACGTCGTCGAGGGATCCTCGGGATCAGTGACGGAAGTGGCGGAAACCGGTCGTCACGAGCGACAGCCCGCGCGCATCGCACGCCGCGATCACTTCGGCGTCGCGGATCGACCCCCCGGGGTGCACCACGGCGGTCACGCCCGCATCGGCGGCCGCGAGAATGCCGTCCGCGAACGGGAAGAACGCGTCCGACGCCATCACGGCGCCCTTGGCTTTCTCCCCCGCCTTACGCGCGGCGATCATCACCGAATCGACGCGGCTCATCTGCCCGGCGCCGCATCCGATCAGCGTCGAATCCTTCGCGAAGCAGATCGCGTTCGACGTCACGTGGCGGCAAAGTTCCCACGCGAAGCGCAGGTCGCGCCATTCGTCCTTCGTGGGCTCGCGGCGAGTGACGACTTTGAATTCCGTTTCGATCGACGCGTCGCGGTCCTGAACGAGAAGACCGCCGCTCACGGTGCGGACGTCGAGGATGCCGCGCACCGGTTCGCGCCCTTCCATCGCCGCATGGGTTTCGAGGATACGGACGTTCTTTCCCCACTTCGTCCGCGACGTGAGGATGTCGATCGCCCGGCCCTCGTATCCGGGAGCGATGACGACCTCGAAGAACTTGTCGGCGGTCGCCATCGCTTCCGCGACGGCTTCCGTGACGGGGCGATTGAAGGCGACGATGCCGCCGAAGGCGGACAACGGGTCGCCCGCATGCGCCCGACGGAACGCGTCGAGCAGATCCGTCGGGTGAGTGGCGGCTCCGCACGGGTTCTTGTGCTTGATCACCACCGCGCACGGGTACATGAGGAAGCGGGCGACGTCGAGAGCCGCGGACGCGTCGAGAATGTTGTTGTAGGAGAGTTCCTTGCCGGAATGCTGCTTCGCGTGTGCGACGCTCGCCTCACCCGTGTCGGGAAGCCGATAGAGCGCCCCGTGCTGATGGGGATTTTCGCCGTAACGCAGGACTTCCGCGCGCTCGGCGGTGAGCGTCAACCGCGCGGGGAACGGATCGCGATTCATCCACGTGGCGATCGCGGCGTCGTAGGCGGCGGTCCGCATGAACGCGCGCCCCGCCATGTCGCGACGGTACGCGAGCGACGTCGCACCGCCCCGGGCGTCGAGTTCGGCCAAAAGTGCGGGGACGTCGGACGCCGACGTCACCACCGTGACCGAAGCGAAGTTCTTCGATGCGGCACGCACCATGGCGGGGCCGCCGATGTCGATCATCTCGATGACGTCGACTTCGGGGGCTCCGGGAGTCGCGGCGGCCTTTTCGAACGGATAGAGATTCACGACGAGGAGATCGATCGCACCGATCCCCAACGCTTCAGCGCCCGCGACGTGCGCGGGGACTTCACGACGGAAGAGCAGACCGCCGTGGATCTTCGGGTGCAGCGTCTTCACGCGCCCGTCGAAGACTTCCGGAAAACCGGTCACGTCGCTGACGTCGACGACGGGGATCCCGGCGTCGCGCAACGCCTTCGCGGTCCCCCCCGTCGAGAGGATTTCGACGCCGCGGGCCGCGAGGTCGCGGCCGAGATCGACGAGGCCGGTCTTGTCGAACACGGTGAGAAGAGCGCGACGGACGGGAACGAGGTCGGCGATCGGACCTCCGGCGGCGGGGGTGACGCTCACGGCTTCTCCTTCAACTTCGCGCGGTAGCGCAGGTACGCGTCGATGAACGGCATCAGGTCCCCGTCGAGCACCGGGGCCGGATTGCCCGCTTCGTGGTTCGTCCGGTGATCCTTGACCAACTGATACGGCGCGAGGACGTACGAACGCAGCTGATTGCCCCAGGCGATCTGGCCTTTGTTGTCGTACATCGACTTGAGTTCCGCCATCCGCTCCATTTCGCGGCGCTGAAGGATCTTGGCCTTCAGCATCTTGAACGCGGCATCGCGGTTCTTGTGCTGACTTCGCTCGGTCTGACACTGCACGACGATCCCGGTCGGAAGGTGCGTGATGCGCACCGCCGACTCGGTCTTGTTCACGTGCTGTCCACCCTTGCCGCCGGCGCGGTAGGTGTCGAGTCGAATGTCCTTGTCCTCGATCTCGACCGTGTTGTCCTCTTCGATGTCGGGCGACACGTCGAGCGCCGCGAACGACGTCTGACGCCGCGCCTGGCCGTCGAACGGCGAAATACGGACGAGCCGATGGATGCCCATCTCGCAAACGAGGTAACCATAGGCGTAGGCACCGGTGATGCGTACGTCGGCGTGCTTGATGCCCGCCTCTTCGGCTTCGACGATGTCGACGATTTCGGCCTTCCACCCCATGCGTTCCGCGAATCGGAGCACCATGCGCATGAGCATCTGCGTCCAGTCGGACGCGTCGGTGCCCCCGGCTCCCGATTGGAACGACACGATCGCGTTGCCGGAGTCGTACGGGCCCGAAAGGAACGCCTGCAGTTCGAGCGCCTTGAAGCGCTCGACCAACTGGTCGCCCATCGCCCCGGCTTCCTTCGCGGAATCCGAGTCCTGCATTTCGTCGGCCAACTCGGCCAACGTCTGCGCGTCGTCCACGCCCTGCTTCAGGCCGTCGAGCGATTCGCACGTGGCACGGGCGTCCTTCAGCTTGCGGACGCGCTCGTTCGCGACTTCCGGGTTGTTCCAGAAATCGCCTTCGCCCATCTGATGTTCGATTTCACGCCACAACGCACGTTTGCGGTTGTAGTCAAAGAGAGTCCCGAAGCTGCGCGATGCCCTCACGGATCTTGTTGAGTTGAGCGGAGAGTTGGCTGTCCATGGTGCGTGGGGGCCTCCGTCGGGACGGCGGAAGCGAAGGCATTCAAGCAGCGCCCGGGGGGCGGGACAAGACCGCGGCTGCAACTCGCGGTACGCTTCCGGCGTGACGCCGCGCAGCTCCGACATTCTCGACTACGCCCCCCCCGCGTGGATCCGCGCGCACGAGACCTTTTGGGCGTGCGAGTTGTCGAACCTCGACCGGGACATGACGGCCGCGGAAATCGGCTGCGGCACGGGTGCGAATCTCCTGCGCGCGGCGGCGTTCGTCGGACGTTTCGTCGGCCTCGAATCCGACGCCGATCTGCGACGCCGCGCGTCCGACGCGGTGAAGGGGCTGCGCGGGCTGTCGGTCCTCGAGCTCGGAGCGACGACGCTTCCGCTCGTGAACGGCTCGGTCGATCTTCTCTTTTCCGACCTCACACGGCCGGGAGCGCGGCCTCCCGACTGGCTCGGGGATGCCCGACGCGTGTTGTCGGACCTCGGCAACGTCACGCTTCTCGCGTTCGCCGAAGGCGCCGACGCGAAGACGCTCCGCGACGACTGGACCGCGCGGGCGGCTGAAGCGGGATTCGCGCCGACGTGGACGGAACACGGTCCCGACGCCCTCGTCGAACTCCTGCGGAATCACGGATTCGACGTGTGGAAGGAATCCTCCGGCGACGTCTTCACGGTGATCCGCGCCGCTGTCGAACCGGATTGAGCGTCAGAAATCGCCGACGGGGTAGCGCGCCGCGAACCCCATCACTTCGTCGGGATGCGTCGATGCGAGGAGCTTGCCCTTCTCGCTCTTGACGAACTTCATGACCGACGACAGGAGTTTCAAGTAGCCGTCGGTGGCCGTGTTCGGCCCGGCGATCATGCACACGAGTTTCACCGGCTGATCGTCGATCTCGGATTCCCAATTCACACCGTCCGGAGCGATGCCGAGCGCCAAGACGAAGTTCTCGACTTCGGGAATCCGCGCATGGGGCACCGCGACCCCGTACCCCACGCCCGTCGACATCTTGACTTCGCGATCGAAAATCGCGGATTCGAGAGAAACGGCGTCCTTGACGGCCTTGGCCCCCGAGACGCATCCGAGGAGCGCCTTCAGCGTGGCGGGCTTGTCGCCCGTCGTCAGCCACGCGATCTGTCCCGGTGAAAGATAATCGGCGAGTGTAGCCATAGGTGTCGTCGTCGGTGATCCTAGACCGACGCGCGATGCGCGCCAAGGCGAAAAACACCGACATGAGCCGATTCATCGAAGGCCGTCTGCCGATGGCCCACCGATTGACCTACACCCTCGCGGTGCCCGACGTCGCCGCGCCCGCGTCGGGCCACGCGCTCGTCGCCGCGTTGCACGGCAAGGGCGACGACGGTGCGGCGTTGCGCGCGCGCCTCGCAGATTGGGAATCCGCACCGTTCGCCGCGCTTTGGCTCGACGCACCGTGGCCGATCGAATCCGGGGATCCACCGCGACTCGGGCGCTCGTGGTACGCGTACGCGGGCGACGATGCTGCCTTCCGTGAAGAGCTCCTTCGCATGGCCGCGATCGTGATCGACGCGGTGCGCACCGTCGCGACGACGCACGGACTCGACCTCGGACGCTGCGGACTCTTCGGCTATTCGCAAGGTGGATATCTGGCCGGCGTCGCCGCGATGGCCCATCCGTCAGCCTTCCGCGGTCTCGCCGTCGCGTCCGCGCGCATCAAAACGGAGATGTTCGACGGCGCCCTCGCGCCGCTTCGCGGATTCCCCGTCCTCGCCCTCCACGGGCGCCGCGACCCCCACGTGTCCTTCGAACGTCAGGTCGCGGCGGTCGACGCGCTGCGTGCATCGGGAGTCGACGCGACGCTGCGGGCGCACGACGGCGGCCACGGCCTGCGATCCGACGCGGGCTCGGCCCTCGCACGATTCTTCGCGGAAGTCTTCGCGCGGACTCCGTGACGGCGATCGTCTACACGCCGAGATCGTCGAGGGTCTCGTAGGTCAACCCGAGATCGTTGACCATCTGCCACACCGCGGCGAGGGCGGCTTTCGTGTTCGCCGCGACGCACGGTGGGTTGTCTTCGCGCGCGGCGAGCGCCTTCAAGTCCGCGTAGACCTTCATGATCGCCGTTTCCCGGGCGTCGTACGGCCTTCCCGCGAGATCGGTATCGGGCTTCATCGCGGCCTCCTGTCTTCGGTACGCTTCGCCTTGAGTTCGAATCGCGGGAGCGAGCCCGCCGGAGCGCGATCCACGTTGATGCGCAGACCTTCGTTGGCGGAGGCGAGATCCTTCGCGAGATCGGATGCGTACGCCTTCCAATCGAGCGCGGGATCGTCCTTCACTTCGACGCGCACGGTGATTTCGTCGACGTTGTCGATGCGCTCGACGACGATCCGGAATTCCTCGATGGCCGGACGTTCACGCACGATGCTCTCGATGGCGCGCGGATAGACGTTCGTTCCGCGGATGAGCAACATGTCGTCGACGCGACCGAGGAAGCCGCCTTCGTAGATGTCGTACACGCGCCCGCAGGGGCATCGATCGTGCGGGACCTTCACGACGAGATCCGACGTCCGATAGCGGAAGATCGGAACCGCACCGCGCCCGAACGACGTGACGACGCGCTCGCCCTTCACTCCGTAGGGAACGGGCCGCAGGGTTTCCGGGTCGAGGACTTCTTCGATGTAATGATCCTCGAGGATGTGGCATCCGCCCG
This sequence comes from Planctomycetota bacterium, assembly GCA_017853435.1. Taxonomy (GTDB): domain Bacteria; phylum Planctomycetota; family CAIWVZ01; genus CAIWVZ01. The sequence goes on from JAFMJN010000072.1 coordinate 11,702, forward strand.
GCTGATGCTCGCATTCGAACATCATGATCGTGCCGAGTTCGGTCATACCCGCGGTGTCGCAGGCCTTGCCACCCCACAGACCTTCGATCAGACGCTTCGTCGCCGGAATGTTTCCTCCGGG
>JAFMJN010000318.1 GCA_017853435.1 Planctomycetota bacterium
GGGCGACGCCTTCAACCGACGCGACACCGCCTACTACGGCTCTTTCAAAGCGGCCTACCGGTTCTGATCGAAAGCTCCGGAAAAGAAGAGAGGCCGGGCTCCGCGAGGAACCCGGCCTTCTTCGTATCGACTTGGATCACTTCACCATGTCGACGGCGACGCGCGGGCGCAGCATCAGCATGAGGCCCGCACGCGTTTGCGGCGCGAGCGGCATGATGCCGATCGCGGTCGCCATGTGGCCCTGAAGCGCCGGCGAGGCGCCTTCCATCATGCCGCGGAGGGCGCCGGCGACGTCCGCCGGGACCTTGCCCGACGCACGCGCGACGCGCGCGAGCGCGATCAACGCGCTTCCGCGGATCTCGTCGGAGGCGCCGCCGTCCTTCACGACCTCGAGCAGGCCATCGGCGGAATCCGCCGAAGCGATAGTCCCGAGGGCCGCGATCGCGGGCATACGCACGCGGTCGTCGCCACCCTTCAGGGTCGCGAGGAGCGCCTTGTTCGCGCCCGCCGAGGGAAGGGTGCCGCAGCACGGCTTGAGACCGGCTAAAGCACGCGCAGCCGCAGCCGCCGTCATCGTCGCCGATTCGCGGGCCGCATCCACGGTCTTCACCTTCTCGGCGACCATGGGTTCCATGGTCTCCGCGGAGGCCGAAGCGGCGAGGTAGCCGACGCCGTCACCGAAGGCCGCCTTCGCGGCTTCCATGTGCTTGTCTTCGGCGAGGATGAAGACCGGCACGCCGGCGGTACGCGCATCGGCACGGATGCCGCGCACGACGTCCGTCACGTTCGGTCGGCCGAGGTCGTAGCGCACGATGACCGCGTCTTCGACGGGCCAGTCGCGCAGCATACCGACACCCATCGCACCGTTGTCGGTGCCGACGGCGAAGTAACGCTTGGCCGAGAGGCCGGCGACGATCTTGTTGCGCGAATCCGTGTTGTCGTCGATGACGAGCACGTTGCGGATCGCGTCCTGTCCGAGCGCCTCGCAGAGGGCCGGGACGACCTGATCGGAGCCTTCGAACGCCGCCATCGGACGGATGGTCGCGATCGCCACGGCCGCCGCGTGGCGCGGCGCCTTGTGGGCGGAGGCGAGAGCCATCGTGAGTCCGTTCGGGGCGCTGAACGACGTGCTGTCGACCTGCTCGGCGAGCAGTCCGACCGCGGCCGCGGCGACATCCGCGCGACCACCGGCCAACGCATTCTTCACGACTTCATCGAGAAGAGCGGTGCCTGCGGCGGACGCGAGCAAGCGCGCCTGATTCAACGCGCCGGCGGCGGCGCCTTCGTCACCTTCCTTGCCGAGGTTCTTCGCGAACTCGACTTCGGCGAGCAACGTGGAAACCATCAGGGTGGCCGCCTTCACGTTGGTGCGATCGCGACGAATCGCGTCGGCCAACGTTTCTTCGGCCATCTTGAGGTGCCAAAGGTCGCGCGGAACTTCGCGGGCGACGAGGTCGGCGGAATCCGCGCCTTCGGCCTTCGCCATCGTCCACACGACGTAGGTCGAGCGGGTGTGACGGCAGACCATCGGGTCGCGGTTGTAGAACATCTCGCCGAGGGCGACGAGATCGCCCGAGGCGTTCGCGCGCGCCGCGGCTTCCTTCACCATGCCGTCGGCACCGGCCGCCGCGAGGGCGAGATACGGCATCGAGCGGGCGTCCTTGAGCATGCCGAGGACGAGCGCCGCGTTGGCGGCCGCCATTCCGTCGCCACCCTTCATCACGGCGACCAACGGCCCGACCGCGTCGTCACCGAGAGCGCGGCAAGCCTGCATGGCCATCGTACGGACGTTGGTGTCGCCGGAACCGAGCGCACGCCAAATGCCCGTCACGGCGTACTCGCCGTGGTTGAGCTTGAGCGCGAGCAACGCCTTCTGGCGGGCCGCCCAATCTTCACCCATCGCCGCATCGACGAGGGTCTTGATCGCCGCCGCATCCGCCGTCTTGGCGGCTTCGGCGGGACGCGAGCGGTTCATGAGGGTCATGACCGCCTCGCCGAGGCGGTCGTTTTGGATCATCACCTTGATCCACTCGTCGGAGGACAACTTGTCGCGAAGGGCGAGCGCCTCTTCCGACGGCATGTCCTTGGCGAGCACCTCGTTGAGCTTTGTGAGAGCTTCGTCGTTCCGGCCGCGTTCGACCAGATTGAGAACCTCGCGCATCGCATCCTGTGCGGCAAGATCAGAAGTGGCGCAAGCGAAGGCCGCCATGAAGGTAAGGGCGGCCGCGGCACCATGAAGGCCCCGCTGAGTCATCGAGTCTGTCTCCAGTTCCGGAGGATCCTGAGTTCCTGGGTTGTGTCCACGGCCCCGGTTAGGACCGCTCCCCATCGAGACCCGATGGGGGTCCCGAGACGGGGCATTCTAGGGAGCGGTTCCGGGGTGTCAACCCGATGCCGCCAAGTCGCGACCCTCAGCCCCCGGAGATCTTGCCGAGCAGGACCGGTCGGGTCGCCCCCGTGACGGACGGGATGTTCGCCGGGATCCCGGCAATTCGCTCGTTGGCGAGCAGGGCGAACAGCACGGCTTCCTTCGCATCACCCGGGATTCCCGCGGACGCGCTGCTTTCGACCGGGCACCCGGCGGCTTCGGCCAAAACCCCGAGCAGGACGGGGTTCTTCAGACCTCCACCGCTGCCGATCACGCGGCGAATTCCCGCC
>JAFMJN010000319.1 GCA_017853435.1 Planctomycetota bacterium
AGGAGAATTTCGGCGCGCTCCGGACGGTCACGGAACAAATGCCAACCCGCGCGCAGGAAGCGTGACGCCACCTTCACGAAATTGACGAATTGCTCTTTTGGGGATCCAGCGTGCGTGTCCATGGAGACGGCGGTGGAAGAGTCCATTTTTCCGCCGGCGAGATCCTAACCTGCCGCGCCGAGCGTGAAAAAAACGGGGTAGTCCTCCGATTCCGCGGCGGCGTCCGGTCGATAGATCCCCGGGGGACCGTCGACGACGCGACCCCGATTTCCACCGATGGCCATCGAAGGCGACGTCCGATCCGACGACCTCGTGAACCTCCTCCAGGTGCTGACCCTTCAGCGCCGGACGGGGATTCTGCGTCTACGCTCGCTCTCCGGGTGTGCGCCCACGGCCGTCGTCGTTTCGGAAAACGGCGTCGGCATCGACGGTGCGTTCGTCGAGGGGTATCCGGGTCTTCTCGTCACCGAGGGATTGGCGACGCCGGACACGGTTCAGCCCGTCCTCGACGCGGTCGCGTCGGGTGCCGATCCGCTCGCTGCGGTTCGCGCCGCGCCGACGCTCGCCGCACATGTCGATGCGTGGAGAGCCGCGACGCGTCGCGAGCGCCTTCTCGGCGTATTCGAGACGGGGCCGTGGCGTTTCGTTTTCGACGAGAAGAGTGTTCCGAACGGACGCGAACACATTCCGGTCGACTTCATCGTGCTCGAGGCCGCGCGTCGCGAGGACGAGTCTCGATCCGGACGGCGCCTCGGGATGCGTGCGGTCGTCCTCGTCGAGGGACGTATCGACGATCCACTCGAATCGTGGATCGCCTCTCGCTTCGACGGCGTGACCACGATCGCCGCGGTCGCGACGTCGCTCGGACTGCCGACGTCGGTGGTGCTCGAGGTCGCCACGCGTCTCGTAGCGTGTGAGGCGGCACGCCGTCTCGTCGGCCCAGAGATCGTCGCGCGACTCCGCACGCTCGGCGGGAGCGACGATCCCGCCATCACCGCGGATCTGTTGGTGGAGGCCTCGCGCGCGCCGCATGCGGATGCCGACACGGCCGCCGAAGCGGCTCGCGCCTGCCGTATCGTCCATCGTCTTCGGGATGCGGTGGTGTCGGCGCGCCTCGCCGCCCAGCGAATGCGGATGGAGGGTCGTTTCCGCGACTCGGCGACCCTTCTTCTCGAAGCGCACGGTTGGGTCGGCGCCATGCCGCGACTTCTCGCCCTCGGACTTCGACGGGCGGCTGAAGCCGACATCGAATCGGCGGTCGTCGCTCCGCACGTCGAGACCGCTCAACGATTGGCGGTCGTGCTCGCCTCGGCGGGAGGCGGTCGCGAAGCGATGAGCCTCCTCGAAGCCGCGTGCGCCGCGATGCCGAACGACCTCGGACTGCACCGCGAAACGTCGCGACTCGGTGTAAGGCATCAACTCGGAGGGCGCGCGGCTTCCGCGCTCGTACGGCAAATGGCCCTCGAGGAGCGTCTCGGGGACTTCGACGCCGCCGTGGCGACGGGTGAAATCCTCGCCGATTTCGACGTCCCGAACCGTCGGGATCACCTCGTCCACGTGAACGTCCTGAGGGTGCGTGCCGCCTTCCGTCGCAAATTGGCCGAGGGGCGTCGCGTCTTGAAACGCGGGCTCGCGGTCGGCGCCGTGCTCGCATCGGTCTGGGTCGGGTGGGCCGCCCTCGGCGAACGCAGACTTTCGGCTTTGGGAGGGGGAGATGCGGATGCCGCCGACTATGCGGCCGCGGCGTCTCCCTACGCGCTCGTCCCCGCGGGTTTCGAGATGCGCGCTCAAGCCGCGTTCCTGCGGAACGTGGAACGTACGGCGCGCGAAATCGGAGTCGAACGTTCGCGCCTCTCCGAGGAGCGTGCGTCCGCTCGCGAGAAGAAGGCCAAGGACGCGGTCGAACGTGCCCGGCACGCTCTTGCGGAAGACGACTTCGAAACCGCCATCGTCGAGTATCGCGCCGCCGCCGCTCTCGAGTCGCCCGTCCGAAAGACCGCCTTGTCCGAACTCGCCGACGTCGAGCGCGAGGTCCGCGACGCCTCGGCTCTCCTGCGAGCGGCGCTCGCGTGCGAAGCGTCGGGGGACGACGCCGGAGCGCACGCGCTTCGTTCGAGGGCGCTCTCCAAACACGGACGCGTGCCCGCGGTGCGCGCCATGCCGTTCCGCGTCCGATTGATCACCACGTCCGACGACCTGATCGAGGGCGGCGGAACGAAGGGAGTCGGGACTCTCGATGTCGTTTGGAGCGAACATCGTCCCCTCGAGGTCGTCGTCACCGGTCCGGGGGCGACCTCGCGCGCGGTGACTCTGCCTTTCCCGCCGTCGTCCCACGAAATCGCCGTGGTTCGCGAGAAGGCGTCGGTCGCTTCCATCGATCTTCGAGGAGGCATCGCCCATCTCGGATCGGCCGGCGACGGACGGATTTTCGCGACGCTGCGCTCGGGTGTGGTGGTTCTGGTCGATTCCGGCGGCGAAGAAGTCGCGCGCCACGTTCCGACGTCGTTCGAGACACCGAAGTACGGCCCCGTGAGGAGCGCCGACCGCGTGATCGTGTCGCTTGGCAGCGGCCGCGCACGCATTCTCGGTTACCCGAAGCTCGACACCGTTCGCACCGCGACGCTTCCCGGCGAGGTTCGCGGCGTCGCCGCGGCGT
>JAFMJN010000073.1 GCA_017853435.1 Planctomycetota bacterium
CGACGGCACCATCGGACGCTCTTCGGTCAGCACGAGAACCGATGGAGTGGGATTCGGCGGCGCCGACGGGAGCGCCTCGTCGGCGCGTCCTACGAGAAAGAAGAGCGCCCATGCCGCCGAGAATCCGACGACGGTCGAAACGACGGACGCGACGTGCGCCGACTTCAACGGACGGCCTCCGTCGCGAGTCGCATCGTCGTGATCCCGGCGCGCGCGAGCGCATCCTGCGCCTCCACCAACGTCCCGGTCGGAAGCGTACGGTCGGCGATCAGGAGCGCCGTCGTCGTACCACGCGTCGCGATGGCCCCGCGTGTCGCGGATTCGAGTGTGAGCCACGTCACGGGTTCCGCGTCGACGGCCATCGTCGGACCAACCATGACGACGATGGCATCGCCGCCCGGAGAGGCCCGAGAGGAACGTGGCAGTTCGGTCGGTACGGAGTCGGGCTGCGAAAACGACGCGGTGACGAGTACGAAAATCAACAAGTTGAACACCACGTCGATCAACGGCGTGAGATTCAAATCGGGAAGGCGATGCCTCCGCGTCTCGCGACGGCGGCTCATCGCGCCGCCTCGATCGCGGCGAGCCGCCGCGTCAACGCCCGCGACAACCAGGCATGGGCCCCGAGTGCTGGAATCGCGCAGGCGAGTCCGACTTCCGTGGTGAGCAACGCGACACGCAACCCGTGGCTCATGGCATCGGCGGCCGCGGAATCGGCATCGATGGAACCGAAGACCGAGACCAATCCCCAGACGGTCCCGAGCAATCCGATGAGAGGTGCCGCCGCCGCGCAGGTCGCCAAGAGACGCAGTCCGCGTCGAGGGGCCGAGCGTGCGTGGGCACCGTCGTGTTCCGAAAGCGCGGCGAGCAGAAAAGCCGTCCGAGCGGCCATCGCGAAGGCGATCCATGCCGTCGCGAACAGAGGCCATGCGAACCATCCGAGTTGCGCCCACACACGCACGAAGGTGGTCACGCGGCGTCCTTCGGAAGCAGCGCACCGAGCTGATCTTCGAACGCGGCCGCCAACGCTTCCGCACGCGAAAGGATCAACGCGTGCAGAAGAAGAAGCGGAATGGCGAAGAGGAGGCCCGCTTCGGTGGTGATCAACGCTTCCGAGATCCCACGCGAAAGCATCGCGGAGCGATCGGTGCCTCCTCCTCCGACGCCTTCGAAGGTGGTGATCATGCCCATGACGGTTCCGAGGAGTCCGAGAAGAGGGGTAATCCCGGCGGCGGCGGCGACGAAGGTCGTCGCACGCTCGTGCCGGAGTGCGGCCGCGTCGAGGGCGACGTCGACGCGGGTCCGTCGATCCTCTCCGGAGGCCGCGGCGATTCCCGCGACCGCATCGGCGAGATGGGTTCCTTCCGCGCCTGCGGAGCGCAATCGTCCGAGGGCTTCCGCAAGGTCGCCGCGATCGAGCGCCGCACGCGCCGCTTCGACGTTCGACGATGCGATCGGTCGCGTCCCGTGAACGGCGGCGAGGCGCATCAACGCCACCAGCAAGGCGAGCCCGCCGACGACGAGGATGATGACGACGATCGGCCCTCCCGCGGCGATCCAACTCGCGATGTCTCGGCGAGCGCGAACATCGTCCGCCTTCAGGCGACCGGTGACCTCCATCGGAATCCACGCGGCGCCCGTCGGCCCGCCTTCGAAGACGGCGGAAAGACCGGGAATTTCCACCGGTCCGATCGGCGTCGGTCGCTGGGGATAAACGAGATAAGCGCGATCGCCGTCGAGCCGCTCGACCGATAAGAGCGTCCCGACGTGGAGCGTGCGACCTTCGATGCGAACGCCGCGAGCTTCGCGGACGGCAGCGTCGAGATCGCCGATCGCCGCCAGGCGTCCCGCGGCGGCGACCGCATCGCGAACGGCCGATTCCTCCGCGACGGTCGCGGACGTATCGGCGGGCAGCGACAGGGCGCCGACTTCGGCGGTTGCCGAAGCTTCGACGACGGACTTTTCGATCGCATCGACCGTCGGGGCGATTTCTGCGATGGATCGACGCAAGGCGTCGATCCGTGCGCGCCGTGCGGCGAGATCCGAGGCATGAGTCGCACGAAGAGCGTCGAGTTCCGCCCCGACGCGACGCTGCTCCGCTTCATCGCCGCCTTGGGCGAATACGGAGGCGACCGCGAGAGCCACCACGACGAGAGTACGCGATAGGTTCACGGCAGGACCCCTCGCGGAAGGCGCACCACGCCGGGACCATCGAGACGAGCTGCACGACGCGCAAGATCGCGAAGGGCCGATGTCGCGAGAACGTCGAGGACTTTATCGTCGGCGGCGACGGCGGCACCCGTCTCGGGGATCCACCACGTTCCGAGACCACCGAGTCGCAAGATCGATCCCGGCTTGCCGTTGCGGGCGGCAGGGCCGACCGAAATCGTACGGAGATCGAGCAAGTACCGCTCGGTCAGCCCCGCGACTTCGGCGAGACGACGCGCGACCGGAGACGCGGTATCGCCGATGCGCCCGAGTTCCTTGCTGATGGTGTCCGCCATCGCCCCGGATGCGAACGCCACATGGCGTCGCAACGCGTCCGCCGCTCGCAAAGCGTGTGCGTCGACATCCGCGGCGGCCGCCTTCGCGGCGCTGCGACGCGCGTCGAGCCCCGCCCGGACCGATGCTTGGCGCGCAAGTTCGGACCGCAATGCGTTCATGCGGATTTCCGCTTCGGCTTTCCGCGCTTCCAAAGCCGCGAGCACCGCGGCGAGACGATCTTCTTCGGACGCGAGAATTTCCGACGCGATGCGGTGACGCTCTTCGATATCGCGACGCTCTCGATCGGCCCGATCCCGCCACGCCGGACGGCTGTCCTGCGCGCCGATGCCGGCGACGAGCGTCACGACGACGAGGAGGAGGTGGAAAAGGGCGACGGGCATCGTTGGAAAGTACGGTTCGCGGGGGCGGCGCGTTCACGGGCCCCGGAAGCCGCAGGCATCTTCCCCTGTATGGCCCGTCCGCACCACCGCGGAGACCCTTCCGGCATCGTTTAGACGCGCGCCGGGTCCGTAGCGTCCTCGACCACGAAAACGGGCACCGCGGATCCCCCGCCCGCCGTGACGTTCAGCAGTTCTCCGGGAGCCAGTCGCGCCCCGAATCCCTCCGCATCGACCCCACCCCAAATGTAGGGGTTCACGTCGGCGTGGAACCGCCGTTCGACGGTCATTCCGTCTTCCAGCATCGGCCACTCGGCGGACGGGATCGCGACCCGAGTCTGCAGAAGATGCGGCCCGGAACGCGCGCGGTCCAAGGCGGCCTCCCATTCGGAGGGCGTTACGAGCCATCCGAGGACGACACCGTGCCCACCGTAGTCGTCGGTCGGCTTCAACACCAACCGCTCACGGTCGCGAAGGGCGCGCGCACGAAGGGCGGGCGCGTTGGCGCCGCCATGAGGTCCTCCCCACAACGCCGACCACGGCACACAACGCTCGACGGTACGACGCACGTCGGCGGAGAGTGTCGCGACCACATCGGGGTGATGCAGGAGAGCGTAGCCCTCTTTGCGGTAGAGACGGTGGACGCCGAAACCCGACGCCACCGCCACCTTCCCCGTCGCCAAGGCGCGCGCCAAGGGATGAGCCGCCCCTCCATGTCGAACGAGATCCTTCACGAGAACGCGCTTGTACACGACGTCGATGCGACGCCCCGTCGAGTCCTTCAGCGACTCGCCGTCGAACACGAGATCGGAAGGTTGGGTTACGAAGGACGGACATCCCTCCGCGGTGAAACGCTCGGCACAGATCTCGAATTCGCGACGCGTCGGTGCCGTCGCCCAATCGACCACCGCGATCGTCGGTGCACACGCGACGGACGGAGCGAGGCCGAGACGCCGCAGATGCGCCGACTTGAGGATGTTCAGGGTTCGCAACAGACCGTCGAATCGACGGAAGTTCCAACGCGCAGAGGCGGCTTCGCCGACGGGAGTGTCGAGAAAAATCGACGTCAACGTATCTCCGAACGCGATCCCTCCGGGACTCTCGGCGTTGTATTCGATCGTCTTCCACGCGCCGGCGTCGTCGACGAAGCCGTCGATCCGCGCGATCTGATCGGGTTCCATTCCCTGCCGATCGCAGGCCAACAACGCCTCTTCGTCGGGCGGGATGCCGAGGATCGACTGGAAGGCTCCCCCGGGTTCGACGGCCCGTCGCACCGACCGGAAGGCGGCTGCGACGTCACGAGCGTCGGACGTGATGCGATCGGCCACCACCGCGTCCAAAAACAACGGTGCGAGAACGCGGCAAATCGGGCGGTCCCCGAACACGAGACGCGTACGCCGCATCCCATCGGCCATCGCTTCGACGGTTTCCCGCGTCAGCGAGGCGCGCCAAAACGCGGCGACCCGATCGGCCGGAGAACCGCTCACGCGTCGACGAGTCCGACCGCCGAAGGCTTCGGCGCCTTCGCCTTCTTCTTCCCGGTCGCGAGTTTCACCGTGTAATCCGCCATCGTCTTGACCACCCACGCGAACGCCTCGGGGGTCAGGCTCTTGGCGTCGAAGTCGGGAGCGCAATTCATGAAGTCGATGGCGTAGGGCTCGCCGTCGCGCACCGCGAATTCCACCGTATTCATCTCGTAACCGAGAGCGGTGCACATCTTGACCGCGAGGTCCTTCATGCGCGCGACGAGCTTCTCCGGCATCGGGAAGTTCGCACCCGTGTAGCGTTCTTGGTGAGGCTTCGTCGGGTCCCACGCGTTGACGTACACGTGCTCCTTGCCGATCACGATGAGGCGATAGTAAGCCTCCCACGTGATGCCTTCCTGCACGATCATCGGCAGTTGGCCGGAGGCGTTGTAGTTCGTGATCAGTTCGTCGACCGACGTGTTGCGCGAAACATTCTTCCAGCCGCCTCCGACCGCGGGCTTCATGAAGCACGGCAAACCGGTGTAGGCGACGACACCTTCCCAATCCACGAGCTTCATGTTGCCGAGACTCGCGGACGAGATGTCGGGCACGTATTCGCGGTTCGGAAGCGCCACGGTCTTCGGAACGGGGACGCCGAGTTTCGCGACGAGCGCGGTGCCGAGGAACTTGTCGTCGGCAAGTTTCCAGAAAGGGTTGTTGATGACGCGGCAACCTTCGAGAGCCGCCTGCTTCAACACCAACTGATAGAAAGGGACCTCGTGCGAGATGCGATCGACGATCACGTCGAATCCGATCGGCTCGCCCACCTTTACGGCACCGAGGCTGAGCTCTTCCGCACAAACGCCGTCCTTTTCGGAGCGTGCGTTCACCGCCGCGATAAAGGCCTCCGGAAAGGTCCGTTCACGGCCGTGCATGATTCCGATCTTCTTCATGATTTCCCCGTTTTTCCCGACTCGCGACCGAGCCGCACCCTAGGATGGAGGATAGAAATCCCATGAAGGCGGCTCAACCCAAATCCGGAACTCCCCCGCTCGATTCCTCACGCGGGGCAAGGCTTTCGGATTCCGCTTACACTGAGGACCGCGGGTGGGCGATCCCCTGCCACGACCCGTACTTCCTCAACCCGATCGACGAGCCGTTGACCGTTCCTCCATCCTCCAACGACAGCGCGCGCCGCGTCGGGGATACCATCCGTATCCCCGGCGACTACCAGCATCGCGCCATCACGCAGGGACCGAACATCCAACGTCAGTGGCACCTCGAGAAGAGGTCGATGCTCGATTGGTATTTCCCGGTCACCGAGGGGCAACGTGTCCTCGACGTCGGCTGCGGATCGGGTGTCATCGCCGCGGCGATGGCTCAATCCGGGGCCCGCGTGCTCGCCATCGACGGCAACAAGGATGCGATCAACTACGGTCGTACCACCTTCGGTTCCGACAATCTCGAGTTCCGGCTGGGACTCGTCGACGAGCTCAAATTGCCGGAAGCGTCGTTCGATCGCATCGTCTGCCTCGAAGTCCTCGAACATATCTACGCCGCGCAGGGAGAAGCGCTGGTGGCCTCGCTCGGCCGTCTCCTGAAGCCGGGCGGCAAGCTCCTCGTCACAACCCCGAACTATCGCGGAACGTGGCCGTTCATCGAGTGGTTGACGGACCGAGTCGGCCCTACGGCACGGATGGAAGCCGACCAACACGTCACCCACTACACGCGCAGGTCCCTTTCTTCGATCATCGGAAAGGCCGGGTTGGAAATCGAACGTATGCGGACGGTTTCGACCTTCTCGCCCTTCACGGCCGTTCTCGGGTTCAAGGTGGCGAACACGGTCGCGGCATGGGAACGCAAAGTGGATCTCCCCTTCGGGAATCTCCTCGCCGCAATCTGCACGAAGCGCTAGTCCTGCCGTAGACTTCGGGATATGGACGCGTCCGCTCCCGACCTTTCTCTCGTCATTCCGATCTGGAAAGGCGAGTCCTTCGTGAAGGATCGGTTGGCATTCCTCGGTCGCTTCTTGGAGCAATCGGGGCTGACCTACGAGATCCTTCCCGTCGACGACGGCAGTCCCGACCGTACGGCCGAAGTGCTCAACGGTATTTCGATGAAGGGGCTCCGACCGATCACCGACGTCCCCCATTCGGGCAAGTTCGGGGCCATCCGCGAAGGAATGAAGCGCACGCGTGGCAAAGTCTGCATCTTCACGGACGCCGACATCCCCTACGACCTCGCCGCAATCCCGTACATGGTGTCGTTGGTCCGCGACCGCGGCTTCCATCTCGCCATCGGCGACCGAACCTTGGAAGGGTCGAGTTACGCAGAAACGCTCGGCGTCTCTCGGCGCTTCGCAACGAGTCTCTTCGCGGTCGCCATCCGACTCATCGTCACAGGTGGACTTTTCGATACGCAGTGCGGCCTCAAAGCGTTCCGAGGCGATGTCGCCCGTGCGCTCTTCCCCGTTCTGCGTGAAGACGGATTCGCGGGCGACGTCGAAGCCCTCTACGTCGCGCTGAAATACAACTTGGAAATCAAGCGCATCCCCGTGAGACTGCGCCATCACGGTCCGTCCTCCGTCAGCACGGTGAAGCACGGTCTCACCATGCTGCGGTCGATCCTTCCCCTCAAAGGTCGGTGGGATCGCGGCATGTACCGATCCCCCGACCTCGAGAAACTGGCCACTCAAGACTACGGGTCCTGGAACGGGTGATCAGGGCATCCGTGCTTCATGCCGGGACACGATCTGTGTCCCGTGAACCGGACACCCGGAACTGACTTCGGTCCGCACCTGAGAGTGCGTGCATTCCGCGGACACCTTCGACCACGCTCCCGCCATCGCCCGCGCACGCGCCTCGGCGGATCCGCCGAGACGCTCGAATTCGGTGACCAACGTTCCGACGACGAACGCCGACGTCGCATTCGAATCACTCGTCGGTGGGGGCACGCTCGTGCCGGGGAAATAGACGCTGACGCTGGGAGTCACGCCGTTGATCGAGAAGGAGTACGACGCGGGCGGCTGCGCGACCCCCGCCGCGCGCGCGCCGATGGCGATCGCGACCGGAGGAAGCACCAATCCGTCCGCGGCGGCGGCGACGACGACTTCCGCGTTGTCGCCCGGATTTCCCCCGACGGAGGCTTCGACGGAGGAGTCCAAACGGCATTCGGAGACGAACGTCACCGGTGCACATTCGGGGACCGCGTGGTGCGTGACCGTTTGATCGAAACCTCCCGCGCACGCATGGACGAACGTGGGCGTGTACCCGTTGCCGCCGAAGGCGAGCGCGAGCGCCCACCAGGCGCCGTTCGTCACGACGGTGGTGACACCTCCGGACGGGATCGACGATTGGCGTCGACAATCATGCACGACGATGTTCTGCGAATAGGTACACGCGGGCTTCTGAGCGTGTACGGATTCGAATGCCGACCACGCGAGCACCAAGAACAAGAGTCCGGTAAAACGCTTCATTTCGCACCTCCTGAATGGCCTCGAAGATCACCGACGTCGGTCGACGCGGCCTCCGAAGCGGGTATCTGCAAACGCCCCGCGGCCCCGACGAGGAGACACTCCTCGCGCGTCACGCCGTCGAAGCGAAACCAGCCGTCCTCCCCCACCGAAGTTTCATCGAGGAGCACCACACGCCCCCCCGGCAGCGCGCGCCCGCGACGCACGCGCCCCGCATCCGCGCGTCCGACCACGGCACGTGCGGCAACCCAGACGGGTTCGATCAGACGAGGCAGTCCGTCGGCGGTGGTGATCAACGAACCTTCCGCGACGTGCCACGTACCGTCCGTTTCCCGACGCATCCATTCGTAGTGGACGGACGCCCGTGGGGGTGTGCGGAGCGTGAAGGTGCGAAACCCATCCGCATTCGCCCGAAGTTCGGCCACCGGAACCGTGACGGGACGCTCCCATTCGTCCGTCCAAAGTCTCAGGGTGCCTTCGTCCTCGGCGACCATGAGCGTGGTCACGATGTCGAGCCGCGGCGGGATCGCGTCGACGTCGAGAACGAGACTGCAAAGGTCGCCGGGCATGACCTGACGACGTTCCGTGTGCGCGCGCCCGAAGGAGGCCCTCAGCACCCCGACCACGGGCGTACTTCCGGAACGTCCCCATGCGATCGCGAATCGCCCTTCAGGATCCGCGGGGACGAAGAAGTCGGCGCCGAGCAACCCACCGTCTTGGGCGACGTACTGATCGGAGTAGGTCACGCGCACGCTGGTGGAGCCGTCGATCGGTACGTCGATGATGCCGCCGTCCGGTCGACGCACGGTGCCTCGAATGACGGCGTCGGGCAGATGAACGGTGCCGAGATCGGTCGAGTCCGTCGCGGCGGCGGTGATCGTCTCCGTGGTGTTCCACACTTCGACGAGATGGGGTTCGCCGTCGGGAAGCGGGAAGTGCACGACGACGATGCGCCACGTTCCCGGAGCGAGGGGAATGTCGAAGGATCCGTCGGCCGTCAGCCGGAATTCACCGCCGAGACCGACTTCGTAGGTGGTCAACGACCGGGAACGAGCAATGCCGTCCGCGCGCACGAGACAGGCGCCCTCGCGGACCGCGTCCCCGGAAGGGGCCCGCGAGGAGCGCACGCGTCCACGCACCCCGCGACGCACCTGCATGGTCGTCGCACGCGACGACGCCCGTACGGAGGTGACCGTCGAGGTCGCGACGGGACGCGACGATGCTTCCACCTGCGGGACGAGAAGCACGGGCGGTGCGTCTCGCACAGGCGCCGAATCCGGAGCGAGAACGCCCGAAACCACGAGAAGAAGCACCGCGGACGCGGCGATGAAGAGCACGATGGGAAGGCGGGTGCGCATAGGCATCTCCGCCCGTAAGACGCCACCCGCGGCGCGATCGTCGCCTGCGATCGGAGAAACCCCGCTACCACGTCGCCGATAGGGCCGACGCTCCGGGGAAACGAATCAGACCGGATTCGTCATCGCGCTCAACGCGAGCGCCGCACCGATCAGAATCGCGACCGACAATCCGTTGACGAAGGATCCGACCCGATGAGCGTGATCGAACCGATCGCGAATTTCGATGTTCTCTTCGGAACCCGCGGTGTGCTCGAGCAATTCGCGCAGCGAACGGATACGCGGTTCGATCACCGTCCCCGCATAGAGCGACAAACCGAACGCGACGCCCGTGCACGCCATGAACGCGATCGTATTCAGCCGCTTCGATTCGATGGGCAGGGCCCCGAGAGCACCGATCAACATCAGGGCGCCGCACCCGTACGAGAGCCAGTGGAACTTGCGGGTGACTTCCCCGAGGAGTTCGCTGCCGCGCGCCGGTCCGAGCCTGTGGCGGGCCTCCGGACCGACGAAGATGTTGAGGAACACCGCTGCTCCGAGCCACAGCGTGAGGCCGATGACGGTTGCGAAGAGGCTGAGCAGGGTCATGGCCGGGATCTTACTCCTAGATCCCCGTACGGAGGAAGGACATCACGCCCTCCACGCCGCCGCCGAGGAACGACGGAGCGAACCCGAGGACGATGATCGCCACCACGAGCACCGCGATCAGCACCCGCCAGGCGGGTGAGAACGGCGGCAAAACCGGCGCCTCGCCTTCGGGCTCGTGCATGGTCATCCGCATGATGACCCGGAGGTAGTAGCCGAGCGACACGAGCGACGTCAGGACCGCGACGGCGATGAGCGCGTAAAACGCGGTCTCTCCGGTCACGGAGGCCCGATCGAGCACCGCCCCGAACAGGCGGAACTTACCGAGGAATCCCGCGGTCGGAGGCACACCCGCCAACGAAAGCATCGCGATGAGAAGGCCGACGGCCGCCACCGGATGGCGCCACCGGAGCCCGCCGATCGCATCCATATCGAGTCCCTTCCCTTCGCGGGTCTCGATGAACGCGAGAGAGCCGAAGGCGAGGAGGTTCGTCAGGGCGTAGGCGGCGAGATAGAAGATCATCGCGTCCGTGGACAGGAAGATCGCCCGGCTCTCGACTCCGAGATTGGGAGACGCCGCGTTGTAGGACAGCACCACGATGGGGGCCATCATCAAGTAGCCGGCGTGGCCGATGCTCGAATAGGCGAGCATGCGCTTGACCGAGGTCTGCGCGAGCGCACCGAGGTTGCCGACGATCATCGTCAACAAGGCGAGCCACACCATCGCGCCGGACAGCCACGAGCCGCCCGTCCCCGACAGGGCGAGGACGATACGGGTGAACGCGGTGAAACCGGCGACCTTCACGGCCGTCGACATGAATCCGGTCACCGGGGTCGGAGCCCCTTCGTACACGTCCGCGGCCCACTGATGGAACGGGGCGAGCGAAAGTTTGAAGGCGAAGCCGCACAGGAGAAGGATCAGCGCGACCTTCGACACCATGGTCCCGGACGCCGACGCGGTGGCGAGGCTCGCCATGTCGAAGCCGCCCGACACGCCGTAGTTGAGCGCGATGCCCATCAGGAACAGGCCCGACGCGAACGCCCCCGCGAGGAAGTACTTGAGACCCGATTCGATGGATCGGAGGTTGCCGCGACGGAACGCCGACAGGATGTAGAGCGAGACCGACATGATCTCGATGCCGAGGAACATCCCGACGAGGTTTCCGGTGGTCGTCATCACGACCATGCCGGCCGCGGCGATCAGAAGAACCGGGATGAACTCGGGGTTGTTGGCGTCGGCCTTCTTCAACCAATCCGTGGCGAGAAGCGCCGTCAACAGCGTCGCCACGAGACAGATGGTCGCGGCTGCGACCCCGAAGCGGTCGACGGTCATGAAACCGCCGAGCCCGGTCGACGACCCGGCACCGGCGACGGAGGTCAGTTTTCCGAGCGTGATCTGCAACGACACGAGCGCCGCCGCCGCCGTCGCGGCACCGACCGCGGGCGGATACGGATTCGCGCCCTCACGCTTCTTCGAGAAGAGCAACAAGACCGCGATCGCGCCCGTCGTGAGCAGGATCACCGGCATTGCGAGCGAAAGGTCGGACATGGATCAATCCCCCTTCGTCGCCGCGTGGGCGGATACGGCCTTCGCGACGTGGGCCTCGAGGCGGGCGCACTCGGGCTTGACCAAATCGATCAGCGGCTTCGGATACACCCCGAACCAGATGATGGCCACGAGGAACGGAGCGGCGAGAAGGATCTCGCGACGCGTCACGTCTTCGAGCTCACGGTTTTCCGCGAGGTGCGCTTCGCCGAAGAACACCTGCTTCACCGCACCGAGCAGGTACCAGGCACCGAGGATGGCGCCGGTCACGGCGAACACGGTATGCCACGGCGACGCTTGCCACGTCCCGAGCAGAATCATGAATTCACCGATGAACCCGTTGGTGCCCGGAAGAGCGATCGACGAGAACGCCACCGCGAGGAAGATCGTCGCGAAGACGGGCATCGCCTTGGCGACCCCCCCGAACTTCTCGAGCAGTCGCGTGTGGCGCCGCTCGTACAGGTAGCCGACGAGAAGGAACAA